>VFJK01000050.1 GCA_009886125.1 Geobacter sp.
CTACTTTGACAATGTCACATGGGTGCATCTCTATAAATTTAGCCTCAAACTGCCAGTGGGAGGGCAGCATACACAACAGAACAAGCAGGTTTGAATGGAGATGAAGGAGAAGACCAGCAAACCAGATGGTAGTTGATCACCTTTCTCTGTTTTGGTTTTGGCACTTTGACAAAGACACGGAAGTCCGCGCTCAACAGCGACCAGGCCGGCTTCCAACGGTTACTTTGGATCAAACTGCGCAAAGTCAGGATAGCTTGACCGCCAGGATGGGTCCAGGTCATGCCAGAGCGCTTCAGGCGTTGGGTTACCAGAGTCTTACAAGCGGCTTCCATGACACCACTGGCAATGGGAAGGTTCAGACGTAGGTATTCGGGATAGTGCATCCGGGGTTGTTGGTTGAGGAAGTAGGTCAGTTCGGCGTCTAAACGTTTGTGCTTATTTCCGCTGGCCAGGCTGCACTGAAAGCGTAAGACGGTGATGATTTGTTGAGCGCCGTCATCCATTTCTTTGAGATTGGATTTCAGATCATCGAAATGATCCTTGCTTTCCTGAGAGCTTTCGCCCCAAGCCGCATCGCAACCGTTTTTCAGGTGATCGCAGGCGTGGTAGTAGTCCACGATCTCGATCGGCGCTTGGGATGGCGCAGGCAGATGGGCCTCGATGTCGTTCATCAGCCGCCAATTGTCTTTGGCGCCATCGGCCAGATGAACTCGTCGCAAATTGGGGCGTAGGGCTAGAATACTATCAACCTCCGTCTCCAACTGTTGTTGCAAGGTGACTTTCTTGCTCTCTGGCATGCGCGCATAGCGTACCGTTTGCAATCGTTCGGCTTCCTGATCATACAATGTAACCGTGCCACAGCCCACTTCTTTGTATCCGCTTGGACCGCTGGCGTGTTTTCCGGGTTGATCTCCTTTTTCTTGCTTGTCTGCGCCTCGCATGGGTGCCATTACCCCATCTACCGAGATTGCCATGACCATCGCAGCTTCTGGAACGGTCTCTGCCCGGCGCAACTGCCCCTCCCAACCAATACGTTGGGTTTCCCAATGGGGTGACAGCGCCTTTGTCAGTCGATCCAAACTGCTTCTCGATGGCCGCATATTGCCAATTTCGCCAAACATTTCTTCACTCTCTCCGGGGGTCAAGTGGGCCATCACAAAAGCTCCCTGCCGCGCTGCCTGCGGTGTGAAATATCCAGCGATCAGCCCGCTGCGCAGCTCCATTGGGCAGATACTTTGGTCCTTTGGGTCTGCTGATTTATACAAGTTACGCTCGATCGTTACCCGTCCAGCACTCGTTAGGTAGGTTTCTGGCAAGCGGATACTCCGACAATACGTTTTACCACCTGCTTCTATTTCTTCCGCTGTCACATCGTATCGTTCCAGTTCTTCACTCACCAATTCACGCTCGATTGCCATCATCAAACTATGCAGTTCTTGTTCAAAGCTCTCAAAATTGTCCACACAGGACGCATCGGCCTGCGTCGCCCATTTCCGGCGTCGTTTATCCATAAATTCCGCCAACCTTTGCGCTGCAACACTATGCAAATCCATATCTTTGTGGCAAAATTCCATTTGTAGCCTCCGTTTTGAGTAGGGTTTTCGTTGACCTTCTACTTTTACGCGAGGCTACATTTTTTGTCAAGATCCCTTATAATTTTCAGAGATGCACCCATGTGACAATGTGACATGGGTGCAACTCTGAAAATAATGCCCGTTATACGGCCAAAGGCAGATTAGCAAACGGGATAAAAGGGCATAAGCCAGTCGAGCGCATCAATGAAGTTGGTATACCAACAGAAACAATGGGTGAAACAGGGTTTTTCGACAGGATTTTCACCTCCTTGCGGAAATCCGCTTGCAGCAATTTCCAGGCAGCGGACCAACGGTTACTCTGGATGAGGCTGCGAATGGTAAGAATGGCTTGACCACCCGCAATCGTCCAAGCCATGCCGGAACGCTTGAAGCGTTGCGTAACCAGCGTCTTACAACTGGCCTCCATGACGCCACTGGCAATTGGCAAGTGAAGTGAGAGGTAGCGGGCATAATGCATGCGGTGGCGTTGGTTACAGAAATAAGTCAGTTCGCGCTCTAAGCGAGTGCGTTTATTGCCTTTGGCTTTGTTGCGTTGGTACCGCAGCGCGCGAATGACCCGGTTTGCGCCATCCTTGGCCTCTTTCAGGAGCGTTTTCAAACGATCAAAGTGTGTTTTACTGGCGAGCGTGCTTTCGCCCCAGGCGGC
>VFJK01000023.1 GCA_009886125.1 Geobacter sp.
CCGGAACTGCAACCATTTGCGCCATTTCTGCATAACCGAGGATGACAGCCAGCTTATTGTTAAAATCATGGGCAATTCCACCAGCAAGACTGCCTATGGATTCCATCTTTTGTGCCTGATGGAGCTGGGATTCAAGCTTTATTTTCTCTTCTTCCGCCCGCTTCCGTTCGGTAATGTCGACCAAGATACCGCGCATGATGCTCGGCTTGCCATCCAGCATCTCTATGGTTACCAGATCATTCACCCAGACAATAGTCCCGTCTTTTGCCATCATACGGTACTCCATGGAGTGTTCCTCACCACGGGAGGTCAAGTCGGAGCAGTATGCCGGCACCCAGACCTGGTCCTCGGGGTGTATGATCCCCACCCACCATTCCAGGGTGGTCCATTCTTCGGGAGCATACCCCAGCAAATCTGTCACCTGTGGACCCACATAGGTCCATCTGTTTTCCGGGATATTGAACTCCCAGGGGATTACCGCTACCGATTCCATGATGAGCCGGTAGCGTTCTTCGCTCAACTTTAGTTCGTTCTCCATCCGCTTACTGTCTGTAATGGCCTGGACACTGGTCAGGAATGCCGTTAATTGGACAACATCGTCCTGGGAATAGTCGTAGAAGCGGTTCGCCACCGCTGCCACCGCTGCTATTCTCCCTTGTGAGAAGAACGGCACGACCAGTAGCCTGGTCAGTTGCACATGCCCGGCGGGGAGCCCAATCTTGGCCGGATGGTCGGCAGCGTAGTTGTTCAGGATCAGTGGTTCCCGGCGGCGAACCGCTTCAGCCCATATTCCTGACGTGCAGATTGCAAAGTCACTCGGTTTGTCCACCATCGTGCAATCCTGCATCGCCTCGCCTGACCAGGAGTGAATCGTCATCATGGATTCGTCTTCGTTGACGAAGCCGTAGAAGCCATACTCACTTTCCGACAACATGGTGATTGAATAGAGTATATGATCAGAAATTGTTTTTCGATCTGTTTGGGGCAAAGAGTTTACGGCCAGGAGTACTTCAAGCTTTGTGATGTTTGACTGCAAGGCTTTTTCTGCATTCTTCTGCTCCGTGATATCGGCGTTGACGCCGATCAAGCGTAATGCTGTACCGTCTGCATCCCGCAACACCAGGCCGTTCGCTTTAATATGCTTTACCGTGCCGTCAGGATGCATAACACGGAAAACGGTATCAAACTCTTTTCTGCCATCAAGCGCCTCCTGACATTCGGCAATGGCTGATTCCTTATCATCCGGGTGCAGTCCGTTCATCCAGGCATCGATGTTACTTGAAAAGACATCTCTGGTGATACCGTACAGTTCAAACATCCGGTCGTCCCATACCATGGTATTCTCTTTGACATTCCAGTCCCATACACCAAGCCTGGCTGACGAGGTTGCCAACAGGAGACGCTGCGAAAGGGATTTTACTTGTTCCTCTGACTCTTTGCGCACGGTAATTTCCGCTTTAAGATGCGCTGTTTTTGCGCTCACCTGGCGTTTCAGCATGACATTCCAGGCAATGGAACCAAGCAGGATCAGCACCACCACGGAGCCATATTTCAGGACTGTTTTCCATTGCAGTTTCGATCCCTCAAGCGCACCGAACCATTTTTTGTAGATCGCATCATATTCGCCGGTGGTTTTGATGATGTTCAGCCCCTGATTGAGGCGATCCAGCATCGCCTGATCGCCATTCCTGACGGCTAAGCACCAGGGGCGGTTGTAGCCGGAAATAATATCGGGCGATACCTCTATCTCTGTGAGATTCAGATTTTTAGCGACGACGAGGCCGACCAGTTTCGGCATGATGGCGGCATCCCCCTTGCCGGCGGTAAGCTGCTTCAAGGCATCAGGTAGCGAATTTGCAAGCGAGATGTTCATGGTTTTCGACAGACCGCTTGAGAGGAGATAGCCGTGGGCAGCGTCATTGTTGGTCACGATGACCGTTTTGCCGTTCAGATCGTTCAGCGACCGGATACCCTTTACCCCTTTCTTGAAAAAGATCGCATCGTAGGCAATGGTATACGGCACGGAGAAATCAAACTTAAGATCGCGTTCCGCTGAATATGCCATCATCGGAATCAGGTCTATGCCGCCTGTTTCCAGCTCTTTCATCGACAGATCCCATTTGTCCGACCGGACTTCCAGCTCAAGATCCATTGTTTTGGCAACAGCACTGGCGATTTCCACGCTGAAGCCGTCTGGCACACCCTTCTCATTCATGTAGGTGTACGGTTGGTAGTTGTTGACAATGATCGTTTTCAGGCGCCGTTTCAGCGGCTCAATCCCACCAAACCATTTTTTATAGATTCTATCATAACGCCCCGTCGTCCTGACGATTGCAAGCCCCTGCTCAAGCTTGTCGCGGAGAGCAGTATTCCCCCGCTTGACGGCGAAGGCAAACTTCCGGTCATAATCGGCAATGGGCTTGCCTGCCTCGATAACCCCTTCCAGTTTTGCCTCCCGCAAAACAATCAGCCCCAGCAGTTTCGGCACCAGTACGGCGTCATGCTTGCCCGTTGCCAGAAGGCGCATCGCTTCCGGGATGGTTTTGGTCTCGATAATTTTGGCCGGCTGACCGGAAAGATGTAACTCTTCATGGGCAACATCGCTGCTCATGACAATAATTTCCCTGCCTTTTGCTTCTGCCAGCGAGGAGATCGGACGGCTCCCACGTCGCACGAAAAAACTATCGTACGCCACCGTATGCGGCTTGGTAAAGGTGGCCATATCAGCCCGTTTCGCCGACAGGGCAACCAGCGGCAGTATGTCTAATCTCCGCGCCTTGAACGCTGCAAGTACCTCGGGCCACGGTCCGGTGTTAACCTTGACGGGCAGGCCCATGGCATCAGCAACCGCTTCGAGCAGCTCCACTGAAAAACCGCTGGCACGGCCTTTTGCATCAACAATGGCGTAGGGAGGGAAATCAATTTCACTTCCTACCATAATCACAGTTCGGGGTTGTTCTGCGTGGCCAGGGCTCGGTACCAGAAACGCTATCAGGTAGGTGATGAAAATAAGTTTTATGAAGAAGCTAGATTTGCCGTTTATTGAAGTATTGTTTGGTATCATGGTTGCTCCTTAGCTACAAAAAAACGGCACACGGGAGGGCCTGTACAATCTTTTGTGTAAACGTAAAATCGGTTTAATTGATATGATTATTCAACTACTGTCACTTCATCTTCTATAACCCTCTTCAGCACTTCCAGCAGCTGTTCAGTTCTATACGGCTTGCTGAGTATCCCGGCTACGTTGTCAGTTCCTACCCTTGAGGTAACATCGGCATCACCAAAGCCACTGGTAATGATAATAGGCAGTTTTGGGTTGAGTTGTTTCAGGGCGGGAATTAAAGCATAACCATCCATGACTGGCATGCCCATGTCGGTTAATACCAGTCTGATGACGGTGGTTCGCTTCTGATACAACTCCAATGCCTCCTTGCCATTCACTGCTTCCAGAACAGTGAAGCCAAACATTTCAAGCATGGACTTTGCAAAAAACCGAATCTGATCTTCGTCCTCGACCAGCAAAATTGTACCGCTTCCCTCCCAAGTTAATTCAGGGGTTGACCCGACCTGATCTTCCTCCCCAACTTTATTACTTGCCTGAATTGGAAGATAGGTTTTAAAAGTAGTGCCCTGACCCAGTTGGCTGAAGAGTTGTAATGCCCCGTTATGAGCCTTGATGATACCGAGTACTGCCGACATACCCAGTCCACGTCCGGTGAATTTTGTGGTGTAGAACGGCTCGAAGATTTTGCGCTTGGTCTCATCATCCATTCCGCAGCCGTTATCAGTCACTTCAAAGCATATATAGCATCCAGTCGGTATGTTCATGCCGAGATGGTCCATCTCTGCCTGCCCCGCCTTGATCTCTGTAATTTGGAGAGAAACGTTTATTTCACCTTCCACATTGCCAATAGCTTCAGCCGCATTGATGATCAGATTCATGACAACCTGTCTGATCTGACTGGCATCGCCGGTGAAGACAGGAATATCGGCAGCGAGGTTGGGTGTGATTATGACATTTTGCTGGATGGTTGCCTTCAGCATGCTGACCATTTCATCCACTATTACCTGGGCATTGACATCACTCTTCGTGAGTGTTGCTTTTCCGGCATAGGCAAGCATCTGGCGGCACAACTCAGCGGCTCTTTCGGCGGCTTTTTCTATTTCGGGAATGTTCTTTTCTGCTTGTTCATAATTTATCTTTGTGAGACCGCAGTAACCCACGATGACTGCCAGAATGTTGTTGAAGTCGTGGGCGATGCCGCCGGCCAGGATGCCGAGGCTCTCAAGTTTCTGGTTCTGGTGCAGTTGCTGCTCCAAGGCACTTTTTTCCAGTTCTGCGCGTTGGCGCTCGGACAGTTCCTGTTCCAGTTCACTGGTCCGTTCAGCCACCAGCAATTCCAGATTATCCCGCTGCCACTTTAGTTCCTGCCGTTGTCTGTCAAGCTCAAGAAATATCCTGACTTTTGCCAGCAGAATCTTCGGGTTAAACGGTTTGGTTATGTAGTCGACACCACCAGCTTCGTAACCGCTGAACATATGCTGTTCATCAGACTGCAGAGCGGTCACAAAAATAATCGGCAGCAACCTCGTTGTGTCTTCAGTGCGCAAATGATCCGCCAATTCAAAACCGTTCATCTCCGGCATCATAACATCCAGAATCGCCAGGGCAAAGCGGTGGTCAAGTGTGGCAGCAAGGGCTTCATTACCGTTGAGCGCCTCGATAACTTCAACATCGACATCGCGCAGAACTGAACGCAGCGCCACCAGGTTTTCCTTCTTGTCATCCACGATCAGAATTTTCTGTAGAGACTCCATAGTAATACTCCAGGAATTATTTCTTACGCTCTCTGCGTGGAATTGCCGGACGCAGCCCCGTAATTCGGGCAATTATTTCTTCAATCGTCAGCACTTCATCCACGGCGCCGGAGTCGATCGCCGTCTGCGGCATGAACGGGTGCTCCGCCGTGTCCGGCTTCTGGGCAATGGTCAGGCCGCCGGCCGCTCTGATGGCCTGAATGCCCGCGGTGCCATCGCTGCTGGCACCTGACAGAATGAGTGCCGTTACCCTCTCGCCCCACATCCGGGCGGCGCTCTCGAAGAGCATGTCAATCGATGGCCGTGACCAGTTGACCTTCTCCTCAGTGGAGAGGGCGATGATGCCGTTTTGTTCGACAAGCATATGATACCCGGCAGGAGCGATATACATATGACCGCCGACAATCGGTTCCTTATCACACGGTTCAATTACCGGGAGCTTCGACACAGCGGCCAGATGCGCGGCAAACGCCCCGTCATCATCATGATGCAGGTGCTGTACCAGTAAAACCGGCAGAGCAAATTCAAGCGGCACGGCATCGAAGATGGCGGCAACAGCCTTGAATCCCCCCGCCGACGCGCCGATGACCACAGCCTCATAGTTGGCTGAACTCGGCAACTTGCCGATTTCTCTAGCTCTCATGACAGATGCCTTTTTTATAAATGCGCGCCTTGCCGTCCACGACATCGTAGCAGTGACTGACGTCTGTGAACTGCAGGGTTTCCTTGGTGCCAAGACACAGGTAGCCGCCATGCACCAGACTGTCGGTAAAGAGCGTCAATGCCCTGTTCTGCAGGTCGCGATTAAAGTAGATCAGCACGTTGCGACAGAATATCAGATGCATATCGCCAAAGACACCGTCCATAGCCAGGTTGTGGCTGGAAAACACGATCTTTCCCTTCAGTGAAGCGTCCATGGTCGCCGCATCGTAGCGGGCCAGGTAATATTCAGAAAACGACCGTTTACCCCCGGCCTTCTGGTAGTTTCTGGTGGCATCCTGGAGTTTCGCCAGGTCGTAAATCCCTTCCCGGGCGCAAGCCAGAGCTTCGTCGCTGAAGTCGGTGGCGTAAATAGTCGCCCGCTCGTACAACCCTTCCTCCTTGAGCAGAATCGCCAGAGAGTAGACCTCCTCACCGGTGGCGCAGCCAGCCAGCCAGATTTTGATGTGCGGCCAGGTTTTAAGGAGCGGTACCACTTTTTCCCGCACCACGCGGTACACTGACGGATCACGGAACATTTCGGTCACCGAAACGGAAAAATAGCGGACGAGCCGCGAGAAAAACTCCTTATCATGGATAACTTTCGGAATCATCCCGGAGATGCTGGAACATCCGGACGCCGAGAGGAACAGCCTGATTCTCCGCTCAATTGAGGCGCGGGCATAGGAGCGGAAGTCATAGCCATAGCGCCGGAAGATCGCCTCCAGGAGCAGGTCAATTTCTATGGCTTCGAATTCTGGTTTCTGATTTTTGGTTGAAGTCATATTCGTATCACCGGCAGAGCCAGACCCTCATCAGTGAGAACAGCCGCGCCGGATCAACCGGTTTGGGAAGGTAATCATTGGCCCCGACCGCCAGACATTTCTCGCGGTCTTCCTCCATGGCCTTGGCCGTCAGTGCAATTATCGGCAGGGTCCGGAATTTGTCTTGGGCGCGAATCCGTTTCATGGTTTCATAGCCGTCCATGACCGGCATCATAATATCCATCAGCACCAGGTCTATATCCGGCTGCTCGTCGAGCAGGCGCAGTGCCCGTTCACCGTTTTCGGCCTTCACCGGTTTCATGCCGCTTCCGGTCAGAAGGTGGGCAACAGCAAATGTCGTGCGCATGTCGTCATCCACCACCAGTATCTTCTTCCCTTTGAGGAGAGCATCGGTGTCATGCAGATCCTGAATGACTTTCCGTTTTTTATCAGGCATCCCGCTGACAATGCGGTGCAGGAAAAGTGAGACTTCGTCCAGCAGCCGTTCCTGCGAGCGGACATCCTTGATGACGATGGACTCGGCTCTGCCGCGGATTGTTGTCTCCTCATCCATGGTCAGGTCACGGGCGGTGTAGACGATTACCGGCGGCAGGGGCACACCATCACTCTCAAGGCGCGCCAGCAGTTCGTTGCCATCCATATCCGGCAGCCCCAGATCCAGCACTACGCAGTCATAAACTCCGGTCCGGAGCGCCGCCAGGGCCTGTTCACCGTTTTCAGCTTCGTCGGTGGTGACATCGCCGCCGCTAACCAGTTTTACCGTCTCCCGGCGGATGGCAGCGTCGTCGTCAACAACCAGCAGCCGCTTCGGTTTTCCTGACGACAGCTGCTCCAAGCGGCGAAAAGCCTCTTCGAGCTCTTCCTGATTGACCGGTTTGGCGAAATGTCCCACCGCTCCTTTGCGCTGAGCCTTGCTTGAGGGATCCTCAACGGACATGATATGCACCGGTATATGCCGGGTGCCTGTATTTTCCTTGAGTTCGCCGAGCACTTCCCAACCGTCAATTCCGGGGAGGCAAAGATCCAGAATGACTGCGCCGGGCAGATATGTAGCCGCCAGCTCCAGCCCCTCTTCGCCGGTTGCTGCCGCCAGACACTTGATCCCTTTTTCATGGCATTTTGCGTATAGCAATTTGGCAAAGCTCAGATCATCTTCGATGACAAGAATTACATGGTCGCCTGGGGCGATTGTGTCGCGATCATCCAGGATGTGCGCCTGAGGGTGCTCAATTTTTATTTTGTACGGTTCAATCTTTTC
>VFJK01000030.1 GCA_009886125.1 Geobacter sp.
CAACTGATGAGTGAGGACGGCACACGCTTTACGCCGGGGGTATTGATGATGCCGTCACTTTACCCGCCTTGGATACAAGACTTGTTCCCCTTCAATGACATCAACCATCACATATTTTGCTTCAGGCGGGAGTTGCTCAACCCTGATTATATTGCCGACTCCGCAATGGTACTGGCAGAGAAGGGAATGTCGCTTGGTGATTGCACATATTCAGCAGTCAAGGATATTGGCAGTAGGCAGGCGGTACTCATCCCAGAGGTAGGCTACTACTACAGGCGGCACAAGGGACAGGTGACTGCATGGATGGAGGAACATAAATGAAAACAGTCTCAATGTGCCCAGTGTGTTTTTGCGAGATCGCGGCTGAAACCTGCCTAAAAGATGGCAAGGTGATAATGCACAAGACTTGCCCTGTTCACGGTGACTTCTCCGGCATAGTAGAGGTAGACCCGGCCTTTTACCTTGAATCCTTGCGAGGATATAGGCCGATATATCCCGGTCACCTGGTAGATGTGACCGATCAGTGTAACCTCAAGTGCAAGTATTGCTACCATGAGAACAACGCGCTTAACATTCCTACCTTCGCCGAAATAATCCGAGAATGCTCAGTGAATAATGGCCCGTACATCCTATCAGGTGGCGAGCCTACTTTGCGAAATGACCTGTTCGATCTGTTGGAAGAGATCAACCGACTACCTGACAGCGGGCAGACGACCCGCAGTAGTTACGTGTTGACGAACGGACATGCAACCAAAGACCGCCTATACCTGCTGAATCTCCACCGACTTGCGGGCATAGGTCTGTCCTTCCACGAAGAGGGACAGGATGACTTCGCGGCAACTATTGAACATTGCATATCGCAGCGTATCAAGCTCGAATCGGTCTTTTTCGTAATCGACGACCTTGCACAAGTTGAGGGAGTCGTGAAGTGGGCGCGGGAACATCCGACCATCGCGAATACAATCAGGGTAAAATGCGCCTCCGATGTATGGTCAACAACCGGCACGAACAAAATTTACGCCTCTCAGGTGCTCAAGGAGTTCATGAAGCATGGCGAGACTCTTATCTCCGAGGCGTATAAGTCCTCATACGTACCGATACTGTTCGAGGGTATCAACATGGCTATTATCTCATGGTACGATGTGACCAACGTTGACCTGCTAGACATTGCCATGCCGCCGACCTACACGGCTAAGAATGGCGAGACTTGCGACTTTCTGAAGGCAATGCTGATTAACCAGGGGATAAAATCGGGATGGATGAAGGGGAGGAAGAATCAGCACAAATGATGGAAATTCAGAGCCAGTGGGTAGATTCGCCTGATGAACTCGCGGCTAAAATCAGAAATTTGACCGGCAGATAACGTCATAAGCCTGACCAGTGCGGGTTTATCGCATCTGGTCTAGGCGCAAGTTAGCCATCTCACATAGCGTCAATTCGCAACAGCGCGACACTATAGGCATTGTTAATTTCTGAAATGACAGGCGGCATGATTTCCTGTTGCATGGCGTTACCTGTCAATAAACCTCTTGATTTAATTTCATTCTCAATGATTGCAGTAATTTCGGTTATGTCCGCAGTTTGATAGTTTTCAAAGAGTTGTTTAACTGAGGGATTGTCCAGTAAGTAGTTGTTTCGTGTGGTTGATATGTACTCCAAGCAGTTGTTGGTAAATGATTTAATATGCGTCAGCTTAAGGTCTCTTATGTTCATGACAGCAATTCCAGAACTCCATATACCACGGTCAGCCATATTCTGGTTTATAGAGACTACTCCTTTATTGTAGGTTTCAG
>VFJK01000091.1 GCA_009886125.1 Geobacter sp.
GCTCAATAAATATACCCCGGCGGCTTGGGGAACAGTGTTTATAACAGAGACCCTATCCTCAGTCAACTGCTTTTACTGTTAATTTATCTTCAGGTGAATGTCACCTTCGTAAACCGCCGCTTGCCAACCTGGAGAACATACGTTCCGGAGGTATCGATTTCGAGATTCTCATCACTTACCTTCTCACCGTTTATCTTAACTCCGCCGCCCTTGATAGCGCGCCTTCCTTCGCTGTTCGAGGAGACAAGCCCTGCTGTTGCAAGGAGTTTGCAAAGAAGCAATTTCTTCCCTTCGGGAGTGAGTGATAGTTCCGGCATTTCGTCAGGAGTCTGGTTGTCGCGAAATCTTTTCACGAAGTTTTCTTCTGCCTGATCAGCCGCGCCCTGGCCATGGTAGCGACCTGTTATCTCTCTTCCGAGTTGCTTCTTGGCATCCATCGGATGAATCTCATGCGCCTTAAGCCCCTGCTTGATCTTTTCTATCTCAGGGAGCGAACGGTCGGAAAGCAGTTCATAGTAGCGAAGCATAAGTTCGTCAGAGACCGACATGATCTTTCCGAAAATCTCATCAGGAGGGTCATTGATGCCAATATAGTTCCCAAGCGACTTGGACATCTTGTTAACACCATCCAGGCCCTCTAGAAGCGGCATAGTGATAACAGACTGGGGAGACTGACCGTATTCGCGCTGCAGTTCGCGACCGACCAGCAGATTGAACTTCTGATCGGTTCCGCCCAACTCCACATCAGCCTTCATCGCTACAGAATCATATCCCTGAATTAGCGGATAGAGAAATTCATGAATACTTATAGGCAGCTGATTTGCGTACCTTTTGCCGAAATCATCCCGTTCCAGCATTCGTGCGACTGTATATTTTGCAGCAAGAGCGATCATATCGGTGGCAGTCATCCCGGAAAGCCATTCCGAATTGAACATGACCTTTGTTTTTCCAGGATCAAGTATTTTAAACACCTGCTCCTTATACGTCTCGGCATTCTTCAGGACGTCTTCAGTCGTCAACGCCTTGCGGGTCTCTGATTTTCCAGTCGGGTCACCGATCATCCCGGTGAAATCCCCGATGAGAAAGCAGACTTCATGGCCAAGCTGCTGAAATTGGCGCATTTTCTGGAGTAGGACCGTATGCCCCAGATGAAGGTCAGGCGCAGTCGGATCGAACCCTGCCTTGATCCTCAAGGGAACGCCGGTTTTGATCGATTTTTCGAGCTTCGCTTCAAGATCCTTCTCGACCAGGATTTCGACAGTCCCGCGCTTTATGATCGCCATCTGTGCAGCAACTGACATACGTGCTCCCCTTCCTATTCGCAGGCAATATTCACGCGCTCTATGGTGAGTGCCTTGCCGGATGAATCATCTATTGTCAACACGACTCCATTAAGCCGCAAATCCTTTTTCGCCACCTCGAATTTCGAAGGGAGCTGTGTAAGGAATTTCCGGATGGGTTCATCCTTGCGTACCCCGATAACCGAATCAAAAGCGCCCGTCATGCCGGCATCCGAAATATATGCAGTACCTTCAGTCAGAACTCTTTCGTCGGCAGTCTGGACATGGGTATGCGTCCCGACCACCGCACTGACCCTGCCGTCAAGGTACCACCCAAGAGAAGTTTTCTCTGAGGTGGCTTCGGCATGAAAATCGACAAGGATGACCTTTGTCGATTCCGACAAGGCGGCAATCTCGCGATCAGCCGTCTTGAATGGGCATTCGAGGTTGTTCATGAACACTCGCCCTTCAAGATTGATCACTCCGACCTTGATGCCGCCCGGTGTCGTTACGATCGTACTCCCTTTGCCAGGAGTTCCCTCCGGGTAGTTCGCAGGACGGATAATCCGCTCTTCTTTCTTCAGGTATTCAAGCGCCTCTTTCTTGTCCCAGATATGGTTGCCGGAGGTAAACAGGTGTATGCCGCAGGCAAACAGTTCCCGTGCAGACTCTGCAGTGATTCCGAACCCGCCGGATGCGTTCTCGCCGTTGGCGATCACGACATCCACATTGTAGCGGTCAACAAGACGGTGCAGTTCACGCGAAACTGCCTGCCGTCCGGGCTTTCCAACGATATCTCCGATAAAGAGAATATTAACGGGCATACTCTATTGCCCTGGTCTCGCGGATGACATTGACCTTAATCTGACCGGGATACGTCATATCAGTCTCGATTTTCTTGGCAATATCCTTTGCAAGAATAACCGCTGTTTCATCAGTCACTTCTTCGCTTGAGACCATAACCCGGATTTCACGACCGGCCTGAATAGCAAACGCATTGGTGACGCCGGAAAAAGAGGTCGAGATCTTCTCAAGATCCTCAAGTCGTTTGACGTACGTCTCCATCATCTCGCGCCGTGCACCCGGTCTTGCTCCGGAAAGAGCATCCGCAGCCTGGACAAGAACGGCAAGAACAGAGTTCGGCTTCTCATCCTCATGATGTGCCATGATTGCATGGATGATCTTCGGTGTTTCTCCGTATTTTCTCGCCAATTCGGCACCGATGACCGCGTGAGACCCCTCGACTTCATGATCGACCGCCTTGCCAAGGTCATGCAGAAGACCGGCACGCTTGGCCTGCTTGACATTTATTCCAAGCTCGGCTGCCATTATGCCGCAGAGGAACGCCACCTCAAGAGAGTGCTGGTAGACGTTCTGGCTATATGATGTCCGGTAGCGAAGACGACCGATCAACCTGAGGATTTCAGGATGAATGCCGTGAACGCCGAGATCGAACGCAGCCTGCTCGCCTGCATCCTTGATCGCCTGCTCGACCTCTTCTTCAGCCTTATGGACAACATCCTCAATCCTTCCGGGATGAATACGCCCGTCGGTGATCAGTTTTTCAAGTGCGATCCGGGCAACTTCACGCCTCACCGGGTTGAACCCTGAGAGGATGACCGCCTCGGGAGTATCGTCTATAATCAGATCGATGCCCGTTGCAGCTTCGAGAGCACGGATATTCCTACCCTCGCGGCCGATGATGCGCCCTTTCATTTCATCAGAAGGGAGTGGCACAACCGATACGGTCCTCTCAGCAACGTACTCTCCGGCATACCGCTGAATAGCTAACGAAATTATCTCTTTCGATTTCTTGTCCGCAGTCTCCTTTGCCTCTTCCTCGATCAGCTTGATCTTCTTTGCCGCATCCTGCTTCGCTTCGTTCTCCAGGCTCTCTATCAGCAGCGCCTTTGCCTCGCTGGCCGTCATCCCCGAAATCTTTTCGAGCTGTTTTCTCTGCTCTTCGACGAGTTGCTCGATCTTTTCAGTTTTCTGGACCAGGAGCTGCTCCCTGGCAGAAAACCCCTGCTCCCGCTTGGAAAATTCAATTTCGCGCTGGTCAAAAAGATTGATCTTCTTATCCAGATTCTCCTCTTTCTGCTGAACCCTTTTCTCCAGTGACTGAAGATCTCGTTTTTTCTCGATGCTCTCCTTCTCAAATTCCGCTTTTGCCTGATAGACCACATCCTTCGCCTGGATTGCAGCCTCCCTGATAATAGTCTCAGACTCCCTCTTCGCATCCTCAAGGAGCTTTACAGCGTTCTCTCCGGCATTGGCGTTCTGACTCTCAGTACGTTTTTTCAGAAAGAATGAGATCGCAAACCCTGCGCCCAGGGCAATTACAGCTACAGCAAACAGCAAAAAAATCTGTTCAATTTTCATATCATTTCCCCCTCTTTATTTTAGCAGAACAGGGGTTACAACCCGTTGCTCTGTTATGATCCTGTCCATAATCACATCATGATGATCAGCCTTGATCGAATCCAGGAGCTGAAACTCGAAACAGAAAGCGATCAGCCGGCCGCTTGATTCAAGCCGGTGGAGCACCCTGTCGTAATACCCCTTGCCATAACCTATCCGTTGCCCGGCAAGGTCGAAGCCAACTCCCGGAACGACCAGCAGATCGATATCGACCGGTTCCATCGAACTGCAGTCGGCATGAGGTTGCGGTATCCCGAACCCGCCCGGGGCAAACTCTCCCAGAGTGCAGATCTCTCTGAAAACCAGCCCTTGACCTTCAACTGCCGGAAAGAAGACCTTTTTCCCGGCCGCAAGAGCATCTGTCATAACTCTGTCAGTCGGGACTTCACCGCGCACAGCATGATACAGTGCGATCGATCCGGCCGCTTCATACTCGGGCAGTGCGATGAATGTGTCCTGGATGACTCTGCCCCATTCAGCATAATCTGCAGCTGAAACTGATCGACGCCGGGCAAGAATGATTTCCCTGATCGCAGGCTTTGACATACTGCTGGCTCGCAGACTTTGGCATTGATATTTCCGGGGAAAGGGGACAACGGAGATGCAGACCGGAGAGTGGAGCGCTGGCGAGAAAGAGTGAAAAGTCCGAAATGGTCATCTATATCGGAAATGCTGACAATTAAAGGGAGATTGCTTTTCCTTTTAAAAACAGGGCTTTGAAAAATCCAAAGCAGCTACTCTCCTGGTAATTATCAACAACCGGACTGTCTCCGGGAAAAGGCATCCGGAAGAGTCCAGAAAAACTTTCAACAAATTCAGCGCTCTATATCAACTCTCCGGGGAGTCTCCTCACCCAGAGTCATGTCTATCTTTGCCAGGATTCTGGCTGCCGCTTCCTTCATATCCCCTGAACCGGAGGGCTCACCCCGCTGGAGGGCAAGATACGACTCAGTTACATTCAGCAACGTCAGAAGCGATACAAGCTGCTGGTCCGCATTCGGCAGCGACACAGCGACTTCGGCAATCCTTTTGTTAACATACGTTTCGACCTCCTGAACATCTTTGGCCGAAGCGCTGCTTCTCACCTGGATCTCGCGACCGAGAACCCGTATCCGGTGAGATAACTTCATTGCGAAACAGCCCCATCTATTTTGGAAATCAGTGAATCAAGGCGCTCCTTGAAAACAGACTGCCTGGAATCCAGCGCTGACAATTTTCCCCGGAGTTCCCTGTTTTCACTCTTCAGAGCGTTGTAAGCTCCCAAAAGACGATCAACCCCTGCTTCGATTTTTTCAAGCGACCTGTCTTCCATAATCTCCATCCTGCGGGGGGTAAGGTTAGTAAATAAACCCTCAAAAGTCAATTGTTTATTGAAACAGCGCATCCACGAACTGTCTCGGCTCGAACTCCCGCAGATCTTCGACCGACTCACCTATTCCGATGAATCTCAAGGGGACCTTCAACTCGCTGCAAACTGCGACTACGACCCCCCCCTTTGCCGAACCATCCAGCTTGGTAAGTGCGATGCCGCTTACAGCCGAGACCTCTTTGAAGAGCTTCGCCTGCGAAATCGCATTCTGCCCGGTCGAGGCATCGAGGACCAGAAGTGACTCGTGGGGCGCACCCGGGAGCTCTCTCCCGATGATCCGGCAGATCTTTTTGAGCTCCTCCATGAGGTTTACTTTGGTATGGAGACGGCCCGCGGTGTCGACTATCATCACATCCGCCCCCCTCGCCAATGCAGCCTTGCAGGCATCGAAGACGACCGCAGACGGATCAGCACCCTCCTTGTGACGGACAAGATCGACACCGGCTCGATCGGTCCAGACCGCAAGCTGTTCAGCTGCAGCAGCTCTGAAGGTGTCTCCTGCAGCAACGAGCACTTTCTTCCCCTCACCCTGATATCTGCTCGCAAGCTTGCCGATCGTGGTCGTCTTGCCGACACCATTCACCCCGATGACAAGTATCACGAATGGAGAGGGCACTGAGACATCAAGCGGAATCGCATACGGCTCGATCCGTGCGAGGATATCCTCTTTAAGCGCCGCCCTGAGAGCAGCACCATCCTTCAGCTCGTTCCGTTTCAGCCTCTGCTCCAATCCGCGGACAAGCTCCACAGTCGTCGTCACTCCGATATCAGCTGATATGAGTATCTCTTCAAGCTCTTCAAGGGTATCAGCATCGATCTCTTTCCTCCCCAGGAGCAGCCGGTCGATCTTTCCCACCAAAGTCTCTGACGTCTTGCTTAATCCCTGTTTCAGACGGTCAAAAAATCCTGATTGAGGCTTTTCCTGAAGAGCCGGCTTTTTCACGACCGGCTCGTCATCTGAGATCGCCTCCCCATCGGCTGATGCACCGCCGGCCAGCTTCCCGAAGAGATTGCCGAAGAACCCTTTGTTGTCCGACATCAGTAAATCTCCTTGAACATCCTGTCGATCGCGGCCTGGAAATGATATATCGCCAGACCGATTATCGCGGTTTTATCCAGAGTCAGGACCAGAAAATAGTCGGCACCGACCGGACCTAGCATATAGTGCTGCTTCTCGGTCGAGATAACCGCATGCCTGAGCTCTCCGGCTTCCATTTTCTGATGAGCGTCTTTCATCAGGTTCAGCAGGATTCCTTTATGAGCCCCGGTCACCTTTAGATCGAATTCATCGTACAGGCAGGCCTGCTCTACAGCTTCACCCTCCCAGTCAGCCAGTATGGCTCCGGTCGATCCTGGAACAGAGTCCATAAGATTTTTAAGTATCGTCTTGAAAGGCACGCTTTAACTCCTTTTGGAAAACTGTTGAGTAGTCGAGTCGTTGAGTAAAAGCAACCGGGCACCCCCACTCAACCACTCAACCACTCAACCACTCCCCGCCTTTAATTCAGCTTCACCGAAACCAGCTTCGACACTCCCGGCTCCTCCATCGTCACTCCGTAGAGGGTATCGGCAACAGCCATGGTGGTCTTGCTGTGAGTTATCAGGATGAATTGGGAAAACAGCGACATCTCGCGGATCATTTCGTTGAACCTGCCGATATTCGCATCGTCAAGCGGCGCATCCACCTCATCAAGCAGGCAGAACGGGGATGGTTTTATCAGAAAGATGGAAAAAATCAGGGCGACGGCAGTAAGAGCCTTTTCGCCGCCGGAGAGCAGGGAGACGTTCTGTAGCTTCTTGCCCGGAGGCTGGACGACGATGTCGAGACCGGTCTCCAGAAGGTCGTCCTCATTGGTCAACTTGAGCTCTGCCTTGCCGCCGCAGAAAAGTCGGGGGAAGACCTCCTTGAACTTTTCGTTCACCAGTTCGAACGTCTCCGCAAAACGTTTTCTCGTTGTCCGGTTGATCCTCTGTATCGCCTGCTGGAGCGACTGCATCGACTCCTCAAGATCGGCTTTCTGCTCTGCAAGGAAGGTATGCCGCTGCTCGAGCTCCTGATACTCATCAATGGCGGTAAGGTTCACCTCGCCGAACTCTTCTACCTGTTTCTGAAGCTCCAGCTGACGAAAAGAAAGCTGTTCCTCTCCCAGCTCGGGATCAATCGAAAACGAAGAAATCTCGGAGATATCCATTCGATACCTCTCCTTGAGCTGGGTCTCGATATTTCCAAGCTCCATCAGCAGCCCGGAGAGCTTGAGTCTCGTTTCAGAAGCAGTGCGCCTCAGTTCATCCTCTTCACTCTTTATCTCCCTGAGAAGCAGCTCCTCGCCCTTGAACCGGCTCACCGACTCCTCATATGAAGACCTTGCGCATGCCAGCATCCCTTCTTTTTTTGAGTGGGCTTGAGCAAGTCGGCCCAGCTGAAGCTGGCTCTCAGTCAATTCGATCCTGACACGCGCCAGTTCATCAGCACTCTTTTGCTTCTCGCTGCTGAGGTTCTCAGCTCTCTCCACCAGGTTCGAGCAGAGCTGCTCCACCTTTTTCAGAGCTGCAACTGCTGACTCCTTCTTCTCTCTGAGGGCAGCAGCGCGCACCTTGATCGCAGTAGCTTCTGATCTAAGTTGTTCAATGACCTTCCGTTTTTCAGTCAGTTCATCCTGAATCATTGCGACCTCGGCTTCAAGTCCGGACTTGAGGTTTTCCGATGAATTTCTACGCAGCTCTGATTCAAGAAGCTCCTTCTGCAGATGTTCCCTCTCCTCGCTCAGCTGCTGGTCATCCAGGGCCTTGAGCGTAAGCCTGTCCTTCAGACGAAGCATCTCTTCGGTCGTACGCTGAAGATCTTTTTCAGAGGCAAGAAGGTTCATCTCCGAATCCCTGTGCGCCTGCTTGAGTAGCTGCAGCTCTTTTTCAGCAGCTGAAATACGGGAAAGAAACTCGTCTCTGCGTGCTGAAAGCGCTGAGACCTGCTCTTCGAATGCGGTTTTTCGGGCCGCGAGAGCCCTTATTTCACGTTTTTTATGAATAAGCCCTTGCTGAACCGGTTCACGCGATCCGCCGACAACGACGCCGCCGCCAAAGGCGATATCCCCCTGTAATGTCACGAATTTCAGGTCAGGGGAAACCTTTGACAGCCTGATGGCAGTATCAAGGTCCTGAACGAGCATGACTCCATACAGCAGTGCTTTCAGGGTCTGGTCTTTCTCGGTGACAGTGAGCCTCGAAAGGAGCGGCACTGCTCCTTCCGGAGGAGTCAGCGTGACCCCTCTTTCCGACATCGGCAGAAGAAATCCGCATCTTCCCCCGCCCCGATTTTTAAGATGGTTGACCGCATCATGAACGTCAGCCACGGAACCCGTGACCAGGGACTGCAGGCGGCCGCCAAGAACAGCCTCAAGCAACGGTTCCAGCTCCTCATCCACTTCGACGCTATCGGCAAGAAGCCCGGCAAAGCGTCCCTTGAACGAATCGTCGAGCATGAGCGTCCTGACCCCCTGCCCGTACCCGGCAAACTGCGCCTCAAGCTCCTGAAGAGAGTGAAGCCGTGACGATGTGGTACTCAGCTCGTCACGGTTCGTCCTCAACTCAAGCTCGACTGCATCGAGTGAGTTTTTCAGAGCAATACGGGTCCCTTCGATATTGTTGATGGAGTCAGCGATCGTGGAGAAACTGCTGCGCTCTTTCGCAAGCCCGACCTCGAAACCGGCGGCCAGCGCTTCTGCCCTGACAAGCAGCTCTTTCAGCCCTTTCTCTTCGCTGGCACTTCTCTGGATCCTTTCAGCAAGGAGTTCAAGCCGTTTAGTTGCGGAGCTGTTCTGGTTGGATGCCTGACTGATCTCGCCAAGCAGCCCGAAAAACCTTTTCCGTCCTTCTTCAAGCGCCAGCGAAGCAGACCTCTCAGCAGCAGCAAACTCCTCAAGCTGGCGCTCTTTGGCATTCAGGGCATCTTCTTCGCCAAGAGAGTCAGTCATGAACTCCCTGCTCCGCACTTCGAGAAGATTCCCCTCTGCCCGAGTCTCAGCGATCTGTCTTTGGACGAGCTCAAGCTCACTGCTCAACCTGATCTGCTGTGCCTCAAGCCCGGAGATCTCTTTCCTCTGGAACTCAAGTCTGTTCTCGACCCCTTGCAGGTCAGCCTTGCCATTGAATATCTCTTCCTGAGCGGCTGAAAGTTTCTGTTCTTCTTCAACCTGGTTCAGGCGAAGTGTTTCGAGGTTGCTCTCTTTCAGTCCGACTGCCGCGGAGAGTTCCTCGCCTCGACGTTCATGCTTCTCCATCTCGGTCTGGAATACGCTTTTTTGCATCATGAGCTCTTCATATCTGCGCGATGCAAAGAAAAGCTCGATCCCCCGGAGTTCTTCCCTGACCGCCCTGAAGCGCTCCGCCTTCTTCGCCTGCCGATGAAGAGAGCCGAGTTGTCGCCGTATCTCGCCGACAATATCGCCGATCCTGACAAGATTCTGCTTGGTCGCCTCCATCTTCTTCAGGGCGATCTGCTTTCTCGATTTATACTTGGTAACCCCGGCAGCCTCTTCAATGAGGAAGCGACGCTCTTCAGGCTTGGCCATCAGGATCATACCGATCCGGCCCTGTTCGATGATCGAGTAGGCACGCGCTCCGACACCGGTATCCATGAAAAGCTCGGTGATATCCATGAGCCGGCAGGGGGTCTTGTTCAGAAGGTACTCACTCTCGCCGTCCCGGTAGAGCCTTCTGGTAACCTGGATCTCTGAATAGTTCAGATATTTTGCCGGGACCCGCCCGTCACTGGTAGAGAAGACAAGTGACACTTCCGCCATCCCGAGAGGTTTACGGGATTCACTGCCGCCGAAGATAACGTCCTCCATGGCGCGGCCACGGAGATTCTTTGCAGACTGTTCCCCCATGACCCAGCGTATGGCATCAACGACATTCGATTTGCCGCAGCCGTTCGGACCGACGACAGCCGTGACCCCCGCCGGAAAGTCGAACGAAGCCTTTTCGACAAAGGACTTGAATCCTGATATCTCCAGCCTTTTTATCTTCATGGAATCTGCACATCCTGAAAGTCGGGAAAATTGGAGTATCGTAGCCTAATTGACGAAGAGCGGTCAATCATAAAAGGGGCGATTTTCAAGTGTTCAATCAGTTGCGCATAAAGGCTTCAGAGGGTATAATCTCATTCTAGTTATTTTCCGGTTCAACAGGGAAGAGCATGCAGACAAACCGCAGTCGCATCAGGATCGTTGCCATCTCCCTGGTCGTCATCCTGGCCACCATAGCCGCAGCATACCTGGTTCTTCCCGACCTGCTGAATCTGGACAACTATAAGGAGCAGATCCTCGCCGAACTTCAGAAATCACTGAAAAGGCCGGTAACATACTCAACTGCCCGGTTCACTTTCAACCTCGGCCCTGCCATCTCACTCGACTCGGTTGTCGTCAAAGAGCCTGACAGCCCGGAGACCTTTCTCTCGGTAAACAGATTGACCTGCCGCCTTGAACTGATCCCTCTGCTCAAAAAAAAGATAGTTATCCACTCTCTTCTGGCCGAAAAGCCGGATATCCGGATCGTGAGAAATCCTGACGGCACGTTCAATTTCAGTGACCTGCTGGAGGGGAGCGATGCGGACGGGATGCCGCTGGAAGTTCACCAGTTACGGATAAGAAACGGAGAGATAACCTTCCGTGACCGGTTCTATAAACAGGGAGAGGTAGTAACGAGGCTCTCTGGCACAGACCTGTACCTTGAGCAGCTCACAAGGGGGGCTAAAAGTTCATTCAAACTCTCGGCCCGTCTTGGCGGAGGCGCCTCCGGCTCTTTTTCGATAAACGGCAAAATAAAGGTGGCACCAAAAGGGACAGCTATCCTGGAATCGTCAATCGATGCCAGGATAGCTGCTAAAAAACTCGAAGCCGGTCACTTCTGGCCATATTACAGCCAGTATGTCCCGTTTAAAAAGATCCTTGGTGCAGTTGATACAGAAGCCGATTTTCATGGGCGGCTGAAAGAGTTCACCTCTTCGGGGAAAATATCCATCGCGTCACTCCATTTTGATTATCAACCGATTTTCAAACGTCCCCTGACATCAAAATCGATAACTCTGAAGTACAGCATGGAGGTCAATTCACGGGACATCAGCATAAAAGCAGTGGAAGCGGTCATTGACGGCTCCGAGATAAAGGGGAGCTGCGCCATCCGCGACTACAGAAGCAAGGACCCTCGCATAACCGCCCAGGCAGTGTCATCCAAATTTGATTATGCCAAATACAGCCAGTTCATACCGTACGGCATCATCGTCAAGGATACCTCCGAATGGATTGAACAGCATTTAGCCGGCGGGGTGTACCAACTGGACGAAGGCCGCCTGGACGGGCTTATCAGCCAGATACTCCATATGGAAAAAGGCGAGAATTACAATATCCTCTCCATCCGGGGTAGAGTCGAAAACGGTCTGGTCAGCTATGGCAGGACTGTTCCTGCCTTCAACAGGATAAAAGGTGTACTTGAGATGAAAGGCAAGGACTTCTTCCTGCACAAGATGTCGGGCAGATTCGGTGAATCTCCTTTGACCCTTGAAGGCGCCATAACCGACTATCCGCTGGACTCACCAAGCGCGTATCCGTTCAGGATGACGATCAGCCCCGGAAAGAACGAGATTGCCTGGCTTCTCGGAAGCAATAAATCTAAATCATTGCATTACAACGGCAATTCATCCATGACCCTCACCGGAGAAGGTTATACCAGCGGATACAACCTCGCGGGCGAGTGGGATCTCACCCCGGCGACCTACAGCTACTCGAATTTCGTGAAGAAACCGGTCGGGACCACCTCCACCATGAAATTCAAAGGCTCGATAAACCGTAAAGAGGCACTGCTCAGCTACCTTCACTACACTCTGGACGGAGCTGCACTCGACCTTTCAGCAAAATACCCGTTTGCTGCTTCGAAAACTCTTGACCTGGTACTGAACACCAACCTCTTCAGCCTGGATAACTTCGCGGCCTTTTGTCCGCGCTTAAGCCCCTATCAGCCTTCAGGACGCGTTCAGCTCTCGCTGAAAGGGACTTCAAAAGACCCTGACATGGAAGAGTTCGGCTGGCAAGGGACGCTCTCCCTGACCAACGCATCCTTCCACTACTCACCTGCAGAAAAACCGGTCTCATCAATCACCGGCACTGTATCGTTCGAAGACAAGGCAATGGAGTCGTCTCAACTGACAGCACGGATAGGGAGTACGGTCCTTACCGGGAAAGGGTCGATAAACAGCCTCAACCCTCTTGCCTTCAACTCGGCCTTCTCTACCCAGAAAATCGACCTCGCCGATTTCGGTCTGGCGAAAGAAAAATCCTCGCCAAAAATCACAAAAGTCCGTGGAGACGTGTCGTATAAAGACAACAGACTGCTCATCAAAAACCTTTCGGGGATTCTGAACAACTCCCAGATGACAGTAAAAGGTTCTGTGATCGACCTTGAATCGCCGACCGCCGACCTTTCCGTCACATCCCCCTATCTCGACATCTCGGACCTGATACTCCTGAGCGCACTGGAGAAAAGAGCGGGGGAACGCTCAGCTAAAAACACCGCCTCGCCGACCCTGACCGCAACAGTAAAAGCGGAGTCAGGAACATTTGTCGGAGCGGATTTCAAGAAGCTGACAGCCTCTGTCCATCTGGATAGTAACCGGCTGCAAGTTAAATCCCTGGATGCTGCCACAATGCACGGGGACCTCACCACAAAAGGGACTATTGACTTCCTGACATCGACCGCCGCCTACCAGTTTGACTTCAGACTGACTGATGCCGCTGCAGAAGAAGTCCTGCATCTCTTCTCCGTGAGCAAGAAGGAGATGACCGGCAATCTGACGCTTGAAGGAAATCTTACTGCAAAAGGAGTCACTGTCGAAGAGCTGAAAAAGAGTCTCTCCGGAAAGATAAAAGCTCATGCGAGCAAAGGGACTCTGCATCAATTCCCGATCCTCTCCAAAATATTCTCAATACTTAATGTATCTCAGCTCTTCAAACTGAGACTGCCGGACATGGTGTCAGAAGGCATGCCCTATAATGATGTCAAAGGGACCTTGCTGTTCAAAGGGGGGGCAATGTCGTCAACAGATATGTTTGTTTCGAGCAACGCAATGAACATATCGATGGTTGGAGGGTATGACTACGTAAATGACAATCTGGACTGCACCGTCGGGCTGCAGCCCCTTCAAACCGTAGACAAGGTAATCAGCAAAATCCCGATCGTCGGCTGGATTCTGACAGGCAAAGAAAAGTCACTCATATCAACCTACTTCGAAGTAAAAGGGAAATCAGGTTCTCCGAATGTTTCCGCCATACCGGTCAAAGCTCTCGGGAAAGGTGTTCTGGGGATATTCAAAAGGATGTTCCAACTGCCGGCAAAGCTGGTAACAGACACCGGAGAAGTCATACTGGGAAACTGAGGGTCTGCTTTCTGCTGGACATTAATTGCAAGACATGGTAGAAATTCCAACGATATTTTTTCAATTTACCGTTAAGACTTAATAAAAAGGGGGTGAATTCCTTGGCTCACACGATTACCGACGAGTGCATCAACTGCGGCGCATGTGACGACTCCTGCCCAGTGAACTCCATCAGCGAGCAGGGTGAGAAGCGTGTTATCGACGCTGGCACCTGCATCGACTGCGGCGCATGTGTAGATACATGTCCAGTAAGCGCTATCAACGCCTGATTGTCACACAGCTAGAAAAAAAAGGCCGGCACATAGATTGTGCCGGCCTTTTTTTGTTCTGCTGAAGCAAGGTTACGGTGTTGCCACGGTAGAGCCGCTTACCTGAACAGTGTAATCCGTTGCATCCTTTGGCACCGAACTGACAACCACAACAAAAGGAATACTGCTGCCCGGCTTGATCCCCAGATTTGCAAGAGAGTCCCCAAACTGATTGTTCATAACTTCGTCTATCTTCGCCATCGGCAGAGCACTGAGTTGCTCAGCTGAAAGCGAGTTGCCGGAATAAGCACTCTTGCTGACAAGTACCGCACCGGCAGTACCGACAACAGAGACCTTCACCTGTATCGAGGCGCGTGGTTTTTTATAGTTGTTCACCGCTTCGCCCCTGACGATGAAAAGCTCTCCGGCAGTCCCGTTGGTTGCATAACTCGCAGTAACGTTTTTAAGGGAGATACTCCCTTCCTCTTTTCCCTTGTCACCATACCAGTCTACAAGGAAACCGAGGCCAACGCTGGTAAAGGCTTTAGGTCCGCTATAGAAGTAAACGCCGACCCCTCCAAGTGCGATAATAAGGATTATGGAGCCGAAAATGACCAACAGAGGAAAGTGTGATCCGCTCTTCTTTCTTGAAGAGAGAGAGGATGGAGGCAGCTCTTCGTCCTGCATATCTGACCCGAATCCGGCAGGCACAGACATTGAAACAGTATCCGCGTGAGGAGGTTCGACCGGTTTCACTTTCAGATCTGCTGCCGCTTCAGGAGGTTCCATCTCTCCAAAACTGAAATCTCCGAAATTTACTCCTTCCATACCTTCTGTCTTGGCATCCTGCACTGAATCACGGGCAGGAGCATCAGAGTTGAAGGAGATAACGAAATCATCGGATGAAGACGATTCCGGCATTTGAGGAGGTTGTTCAGGGTTAATAGTGAACCCGCCGTCTATACTACCGGAAGAGCTCTCCGACGTTTCCTCTGGTGCTGAATGGGGATTCGAGAAAGAGACCTCGCCGAAATCCAGTGAAAAATCATCCTGCGCAGAAGGAGGAGTTTCAAGCTCTGGCGACCTGGCAGAAGCATCCGGCATCCCCATATCGTCGAAATTAAAGTCAGCGGAAGGCGTTTCAGCCTGGAGCTTGTCAGAAGGGTCCTGCATCCCCATATCGTCGAAATTAAAACCACTGCTGTCAGGTATCTCGCCTTGAGTACTCTCGGAATCCTTTGAAGACGCAATTGATGATTCAAATGCAGAAAGGTCAAACTCTTCCTTCTCGGGTGCAGCATCAAAACTTATCGGACTGCTCTGCCAGTCGAATTCATTCGAAGCTTCGGGTTGCTCGGCCGGAAGATCCTCTTTTCCGGCAGGCGGCTCTTGATCGAATGAAAACCCGGCATCATTGAAATCAAAGCCTGATGCATCGCTTTCAGGCGCAGGAACAGGGACGGGAGCAGGAAATCCGGCAGCTTCCGCAGGGGGAGTCTCAGGAGCAGGGGCAACAACTGACTCCAGGGCAGGCTCCTCTTTACGCACGACAAAAACCTCTTTGCATTTGGCGCATCTGACCTTCACCGGTCCGTTTGCGAGCTTGGAGTCATCCATCTTGAATTTGGCACTGCAATGATCACACTGAATAATCATTCCGCTCTCCAATAGCTGTGTTGAAATGGTAAGACCCTGACAAACGGTCGGACCGCACAAGGCGGAACGTAGATAACCCTGCCATACCGCTATGATTTTTCTCACATCCTATAGCAGAAAGAGGCCTGAGTGTCAAACTATTAATCCCGCATCATTATTAGCCTTAAAGGTAAATCAGCGTTGTGATTTGAACTGCCTGTAGGCCCTCTCAAGGTTCACATCGATGAATGCTTTGTACCCGGGGAGGCCCTTGTACTGATTCAGGGAAAACTCCTTTCTGGTCTGGGCAAGAGTGTTACCCTTCTCTACATTCCGGATAATTTCCGTCATGAATGCCCGGTAAAACTGCCTGAACCGTGTAATAGAGCTCGCATCATCGACCTTCCCGACCCCTGGCACAAGCTTGACAGGAGCCAGTCTCTCGAGCAGTTCGAGATTTTCGCCCCATTCATGGATGTATGCCTCCCCCATGTATCCGACCACATCATTAAAAAGAAGGTCTGAAGCGAAGAGTATTCCCTCCTTCGGCAGGAAGACGATCAGATCCCCTGAACTGTGCCCCGGACCGGTATCCATAACGACTATGGAGGTTTTGCCGCGGTTCAGGGTCAGATTCTCCTCGAAAACAAGCGTCGAATTATTGAATTCGCGATGCTCCCCCTTGAGATCATGCAAGGTTCTCACAGAGACTATTATCTCGGCCTTTTCCGGAAGGTCGAAATCGACATAGTTAGACCCCTTGTGATGATGCGTCAGGATCACCTGGCTGATCGGCATAGGAGTTATCCTGGCGATCTTTGTTACCAGTTCATTGAGCCCTTCGGGTATGAAGTGCGCTCCGGCCAGGATGACTTCATTCTCGGTGATTATTAAAAAGGCATTGCTCCCCACCTTCCCCTGTGGCTGGGCGATCGCGGCAAAAACATTGTCAGCTACCTTGCTTATCTCATACTGATCCGCGCAGACACTCTGCGCCGAAAGGAGCAGTGCCGTAACCCCGAAAATCATCCGTAATAATCTCATCGTTTCCCCGTTCAATTCATTTGCTGAAACAGTTAAAGTCCTTGAGTTTGGTTCGACTATAGTGTATTTACTAACCCTTCAAAGCATTACAAGGGCGGTTAGCTCAGTTGGATAGAGTACAGGCCTCCGAAGCCTGGGGTCGTGGGTTCGAATCCCATGCCGCCCGCCAATAATGACAATGGGTTACGAAGGATTCTTCGTAGCCCTTTCTCTATTTTCACCCCTATTCTCCGCATGTCACCACGTAACATACAGATGAAATGCTGCCCCACCACATTATACCCAGAGAATCTTTACCAGATGTTCCACTTGCCGGAACTCCAGGTCGCCGGTAACCAGCGGCGCGTTATGTTCTATAGCAGAGGCGACAGCAAAGGTATCGGCGTATGACATGGGATAGCGAGCCTTCAGTTCAGCGGCACGAAAGATAAGCTCATTGGGACACGAAAGAATAGTGAAGCCGAGGCTTTTAAGCTTGACCAACATCTGTAGTTTGGCATCTTCTCCTGATCTGCGCCGGATGATGTAGATAAGTTCACCGACATTAATGGCCGAAATCAGAAGCGGCGCTTCATTTTTCAAAGCCTCTTTAAGCAGCTCACGCACCCTTTCAGCCCCGGTTTCCTCATAAAAAAACCGGAGCATTGCAAAACTGTCGAAGAGAATGCTATTCATTTTTGAAATCTCTCCGGCGTTCCTGTAAAAGCTCCTCCGCAGCCGACGGACCATCATCACGCAAAAAACCGTAAGCATCGTCTACCGGCTCTTTTACAACCGGCACGATGCAGACGACATTGCCGTACTCCACAAAGCGCACTTCGGTGCCGGGTTCGATATGGTGCCGTTTCCTGATATCGCCGGGGATGAGGACCTGTCCTTTTACCGTTACCTTTGATGCTTTTTTCATGCTCACCTCGTAAAGTATTACCTTTAAGGTAAATAGTAATACCTGCTGTCCAAATCTTCAAGCGGAAAATGCACCGGCGATCCGGTTCAGCCTCAGCACGCCTTAGAGGTACTACGCGCTGCCGATGTAGCCTTGGCCCGCTCCGTCCGGTGCGCTCCAGCAGCACTGCAGCCGGTTCGTCATTCGGGTCCTGCGGCACTCAACAACTAGAGAACCATCATCATCGCAGAATCATGGAGAAAATGAAAGTCGACCGACTCTCCTTTTTTGAGCAGCGTCACCTCCGAAGGGAGCAGACAGACGGCATCAGCATGAAGGAGCGTCCTCTGGATCCCGGTCTGCTGGTTCCCTGCTGAAGATATCCTGAAAGTATCTCCCTCCTTGCAAATTTTTACCCTGAGGAGAGTTGCCTTTCCCTCCTTCTTATGCACATCCTCAGCGAGTATCCCCTTGAAATGGGGCCGCAGAACAGCCGTATGCCCCATCATCCTGAGAAGCGCAGGCCGTACCAGCTCTTCGAACGTCAGCATCGAGGAGACTGGATTTCCCGGCAGAGAGAATACCGGCGTATAACCTTTAAGCCCGAAGGCAGTCGGCCCACCAGGCTTGAGCCCTATTTTCCAGAAGAGCGGTTTCACGCCGGCCTCCGCCAGCATCTCCCTGACCAGATCCTTCTCTCCTGCTGACACACCTGCGGTTGTCACGAGCACGTCATACCGAAGGCCGGTCGCTATCTTTTCAGCAAGACTTTCCCGTGTATCAGCGGCGATCCCCAGCATGACCGGCTCTCCGCCGGCCTCCAGGACTGCTGCTGCAAGGGCGGGAGAGTTACTGTTGATGATCTTGCCAGAAGGGACAGCCGATCCGGGCTCGACGAGTTCATCGCCGGTCGAAAGGATCGCAACCCTGACTTTCCGATGGACGTACAGTGAAAGAATTCCGGACCCTGCCAGGATATTGATCTCAGCCGGCCGTATGATCCGGCCTGACTCGACGATACAGTCCCCGCTCCGTATATCCTCCCCCAAAAAACGGATATGCTGATTCCTCTTTACGGCGGCAGGGAGGAATACCTTGCCGGCATCTTCGGAAAGCACTTCCTCGAACGGGACTACCGCATCGAATCCGGGCGGGACAGGAGCTCCGGTCATGATCTTGACAGCGGTCCCTTTCGACAGTTCCCTATCTGCGGTGTCACCTGCCATGAGGGTCGCAATTACCGGCTTTTCTCCGGCAAGCTCACACTCGTCCGACCTGACCGCATAACCATCCATTGCTGAATTGTCGAATGGAGGGAGGTCAAGGCCTGCATTCACCGGTTCAGATGCAACCATGCCCAATGCCTCAAGAAGAGGGAGAGTAATCGGATCAAGCGGTTTGACCGAGTCAAGGATCAGCTTTCTGGCCTGATCGAAAGCGAGCATTATTTCCTCCTGAAGGGCAGGTATTGAGGGGGTAAAGGACCATATCCCCACCAGCAGAAGAGTAACACAAAGTGCTGAAAGCCCCAAACAGATATCTGGGAAAACTCTTTGTGAATCCGTGACGGTGAGATCCGAAACTAACGGAAACAGCCGGGGCTAAACGCCGCGCATGTCATAGCTATCAGCCATGCCGGATGATCCCTGCCCCGTACGTACAACGCCTGGTAACCGCCCAAAGCAGAGGCGTTGCAGTGAGGAGCGGTTCTTACCGTCACGGATCAAGGTCCTTAATAATAATTAAGATTAAACGGTTTGCAATGATGTGGATTCAAGGTATAGCATGGGTATATACCGTACCTTTTTCAGCTCACGTTCAAGCGATAAATGCAGGGGTATTCCATGAAAAAAGTGTGCGCATGGTGCAACAGCCCCATGGGCTCAGTCAGTGTGAAAAGCGACACTATTCCGAGCCTTGTCACCCACAGCATCTGTAACGATTGCTCTGATAACCTGGACTTCCAGCTAGGGGTACCACTTCAGAGGTATCTGGACAGTCTCAGGATTCCGATTGTCGCCCTAAACAGTGACGGCAGGGTAATTGCCATTAACAGTGAAGCCACAGAGATGTATTCGGGGGGAACTGGCGAGGAAATGGCTGAATGGCCTTTCAAGGTCTTCGAATGCGCACATGCACGGCTGCCTGACGGTTGCGGTAACAGGGTTCATTGCAGCGGCTGCGCCATCAGATTCGCAGTTACTGATACGTACAGGACCGGGGTCAGCCTGCAGGACGTACCGGCGCATATTACCCATTGCGACTCGGACTCCCCTGACACGGCAGAACTCCTGATTTCAGCCGACATGATAAATAAAATAGTATTCCTCAGGATAGTCAATCTCTGAAAAACTGTCACCGCGCAGTAAGCAGCTCCATCAGCCTGAACCCCTCTTCAACAAACAGACCCGAAGCTTTTGCAGAGTCCTCATCATACCCGGCAACGCCCGGCTTCTCATCTTTTTCACCCTCAAAGATGATAAAGGGGACCGGATCGTCAGTATGGGTCATTCGTGCAAGAGGGGTGGGGTGGTCAGGAGTACAGAGTATCCTGAATTGACCGAATCTCTTTACCCCCTCCATGACGGCTCCGACGACTAGTGCATCAAAGTCTTCGATCGCCTTCAGCTTGTGCTCCAGGTTGCCGCTATGGGAAGCCTCGTCAGGCGCTTCTACATGGATATAGACATAGTCTGAATCCTCAAGGGCAGCAAGTGCCGCCTCAGCTTTCCCTTTATAATTCGTATCGATATACCCTGTCGCACCTTCGACTTTTATCACTTCAAGTCCGGCATACACACCTATGCCCCTGACAAGATCCACCGCTGAGATGACTGCGCCGGACAACCCGAACTTTTCGGCAAAGGTCTCCATTCTTGGCGCTTTTCCCTGACCCCAGAGCCAGATCGAGTTCGCCGGCGTTTTCCCGGCTTCAAGCCTCTTCCGGTACTGGGGATGGTTATGGAAAACGAGCTGCGACCCGTTCATAAGGTGTATCAGCTTGTCTGCACCTTCACCGCCAGGCAGATAGTTGAGGATCGACTGGCCGGTTATATCATGAGGGGGTGTCGCAATGATGTTGTCCAGACCGTTCTTCCAGACGAGAAGATGCCGGTAACTGATACCGGGATAAAACTGAAACTCTTCGCTGCCAAGCTCTTTCTGCAGGGCGATCACCAGCTCTCGCCCCTCTTCTGTGGAGATATGGCCGGCAGAGTAATCCTTCATCAGGAGCGTATTGGCACGTGCTTCCAGATTCACCAGATTGATCCTGAACGCAACGTCATCTTTGCCGAGTTCGACCCCCATACTGGCCGCTTCCAGAGGTGAACGCCCGGTGTAGCAAGTCCGTGGGTCATAGCCGAAAACAGAGAGATTCGCGACATCGCTCCCCGGAGGCAATCCTGCCGGGACTGTTCTGGCAAGCCCGATCCTCCCGTGTTTTGCCATATAATCCATATTCGGAGTATGTGCAGCCTGCAGGGGAGTGCGCCCGTCGAGCTGCTCCAGCTTTTCATCCGACATACCGTCGCCGAGAAGAACTATGTATTTCATCTATGAATCCCCTTCCGATCATCACCCTCTCGGGTGCAGTTCTTTATGTATCCTTTTAAGCCTGTCTCCGGAGATATGGGTATAAATCTGGGTTGTCGAGAGGTCGGCATGTCCCAGCATCATCTGAACGCTCCGGAGATCGGCTCCGTTCTCAAGAAGATGTGTGGCAAAAGAGTGCCGAAGCGTATGAGGCGAGATGCTCTTCATGATCCCGGCCTGAAGCGCCCTTTTCTTTATGATGTTCCAGAAGGACTGCCTCGACATCCTGTCTCCGAGGCGTGTCAGAAAGAGGAAGCGGTTCCCCTTGCGTCCGTCTGAGCCGGCTTTCACGGAGAGCAGATACTCTGTCAATGCTGCTTTGGCTGATTCACCGACCGGGACCAGCCGTTCCTTATCACCTTTCCCTGAAGTCATAAGGTACCCTGCGACCAGATTGATGTCAGAGACCTTGAGCGATACCAGCTCTGAAACACGCAGTCCTGTTGCATACAGCAGTTCCAGCATCGCCTTGTCGCGAATATCGGCCTGAGAACTCCCGGAGGGTGCCAGGAGAAGCGTGTCGACCTCGACTTTTGAAAGGACGGCAGGAAGCTTGCCCGGAACTCTCGGAGATTCGATAACAGAAGTAGGATTCGAATCAGAGTAGTTTTCAACCATCAGAAACCGGTGGAACATCCTGACAGCCGAGAGAGCCCGTGCCCGGCTTCGGGGAGCAAGCCCCCCTTCCTTCAGTTTCCCGATGAAAGCTGCCACATCTGTCGGCTTGACCTGACCGGGCTCCATGCATCCCGCACCCTCAAGAAAGGCCAGATAACCGCATATGTCGCGACTGTATGCTTCAAGGGTGTTTTTTGTCAACCCCTTCTCTACCAGGAGATAGGCCAGAAAAAGGTCGAGATAACTGTTCATGCGTCAATTGCATCGCGCAGGCGGATTTTGATCTCTTCGAGCTTTTCAGGGGAAACTATTTTGTGCCCGAAGATGTCCCTGACATAGAACACGTCAGCGACCTGATCGACCTTGGTTGATATCTTGGCGATCCCGATATACAGGCCCAGTTCACTCAAAGAAGCGCTGATACTGTAGAGAAGACCGACCTTGTCGTGGGTATAGATATCGATAACAGTATAATCAATTGAGACCTCGTTATCGATCTCGACCCTGGTCGGGAATCGGGGTTTCGGCTTTGTACTCAGGGTGTTGGAGCTTTTCCTCTTTTCGACAAGAGTCTGGACTTTTACCTTCCCCTCCAGCACAGACTGCATATCGTTCCTGATCCGGCTCCATCTGTTTTCGTCAGTTATGACAAAACCCTGCGGCGAGTTTACCTGCAGAATATCGAGCGCTTTCCCGTTCGCCCCGGTATGGATCTGCGCCCCGAGGATGTTGACTCCATTTGCAGCCATGACCCCGGTTATCTTTGAAAAGAGCGCCGGCAGGTCGCGGGTGGCAATAGTGAATACTGAAAAACCGCGTTCTTTCTGGTGATCGATCCTGATAACCAGTGGCTCGTGGTCTACCTGCTGCAGGACCTTTACATTCTCGGCAAGCTCTTCCGGCGTGTGCGACAGGGTATGGCGGGTCGTCAGTGCTTTCAGCTCCTCCTTCACCGACTGAACCGGAAGATCGTTCTCCAGAATCGCCGTGACTTTTCTCCGCAGAGCCTTCACCCGGTCACTGCTCGCCTCAAGCCTGAAATCACCGCGTTCGAGTACCTGGAAGGTCTTTTCAAAGAGCTCCTTGAACAGCATCTTTTTCCAGTCGTTCCAGACATCCGGACCGACTCCCTTCACGTCAGCATACGTGAGGAGATAGAGCATCTTGAGATTTTCACTGCTCTCCATCTGCCGGGCAAAATCGATGATCATCCTCTCATCATGCAGGTCCCGCCGTTGCGCTATATGGGCAAAGATAAGATGCTGCCTGACGAGGAACTCCAACCGCTCGCTGTCCTCCTTCGAAAGCCCCATCCGCCTGGCGATAGTCCTGCATAAGATTGCACCCTTCTCGGCATGCCCCCCGCCTTCGCCCTTGCCGATATCATGCAGCAGAACAGCAAGGAGAAGGAGCTCTCTCTTCTGGACTTCTATCGCCAAGGCAGTCAGGTCGGGAAGGTCCGCTGCATGCTCGCCCTGCCAAAGCCTGACTATCTCCTCCACACAGAACAGCGAGTGGATATCGACCGTAAAGACATGGTAAAGGTCGTGCTGGACCTTGCAGTGTATCCTTTCGAACTCGGGAATGAAGTGGTTGAGGAATTCGAGATGATGCATCAGCTTGAGCGTCTCCACTACCCCTTTGTCAGAACGGAGAATCGTGAAGAAAGAGCTGTTGACCTCCCTGTTCCGCCTGAACTTGTCGTTGACAAGATCGATACTCTTCCGCACCAGCGACTTGGTATCAACGGAGAGACGAACCCCCTGCTTCTGGGCATATTCGAAGATCTTCATCAGGAGTGCCGGATTGCTCTCGACGACCGATTCATCAGGCACGACCAGCTCCCCGCGGATAACGAAAATACCATCTCCGAGCGGGCGCCTGATAAAATAGCCGAGTATCTTGCCGGTACTGTCATCGCGCCTTCTGCAGCGGGATATGAGCGATGCGGAGAGGTGTTCGGTCTTGTTCGCATGGATATAGTAATCGCTCATGAACTCTTCCACGGCCAGCGATTTCCCCCGGTCCTTGAAACCGCAGAATGCGGCGAGCGAGATCTGCGCCTCGAACGTTATCTGGTCGTTCTTTCTCCCCTCAAGATAGTGAAGTTCGTTTCTGAGCCTCCAGAGATACGATTTGGCAGCATCGAACGCTTCAAGCTCCTCTTCGGAAAGCACCCCTTTGATTATCAGTTCGCGCATCAAAGTGATCTTGTACTTGAGCTTGGCCACCCATATCGCGGTCTGGATATCCCTGAGTCCCCCCTCACTCTCCTTTATGTTCGGCTCAAGGATGTAGACGGAAGAGCCGTACTTGCCTCTCCGCGTATCGATCTCCTCCAGCTTGTCATTGATAAAGGAGTCGCTCCCCTTCGACATGATCAGACTCTGGAACGCCTTCCAGAAATCCTTGTAGAGCGGCTGGCTCCCTCCCAGAAAGCGGCTGTCAAGCATGGCGGTCCTGACCGTGGAGTCGGACTTGCCCATCTCGATGCAGTCGCTGGTCGTCCTGACCGAATAGCCGACGTCCAGCTTCATGTCCCAGAGGAAATAGAGCAGTTTCTGGGAGATCTCTTCGACCAGCTGCGGTTTTTTCCCGTTATGCAGGAACATGATATCAATGTCGGAGAACGGATTCAGTTCAGCCCGGCCGTAACCGCCGACAGCTACCAGGGTTATTTCGGGGACCGAGCTCACCTGCGAGAGGTCGCTGATGATCGAATTAAAAAGCTTCAGTATCAGGGTGTCGGACATTGAGGTGATTGAGGCAACGACTTCCGCCCCCCCTGCTCCGCAAGCATGCTCTTTCCTGATCTTCTCCCGGTAATGAGCCAGAAAGCGGCGTGAACCGGCCAGATAGAGGGGACGCTTCTCTTCAAATGACGCTACCCCGGAGTCACCGCCGGACTGCGTCTCATCCGGGAAATATCTGTCAATTGTGTATTCCATCAACGGTCCTTATGCCCCCTACCCTTGAAGGGAGGGAATTTATTTCTACTGCGCAAGCTGTACAATCTGGTTCAGACATGCGCAGCACTCGGCAAAATGGCTGTCAGCCAGACGTTTGAGCGGATGCGGCGATGCCTTGCGGCTACGCCAATCAAAGGATTTGGGTTGGTGACAAAGCACATAGCTGGCCTTTTCCACCTTCTTGCCCCGTGCCTCACCCACAGCCACGGCAAAGGGGTTGTCGGCATTGTACTCCGCCGTGGTCATGGGCAGACCGATAACCAATGATGTACGTTCGTTAAAAGCGCGTGGCGACAGAACCAGAAATGGATGCAGGTCACGCATCTCGTTGCCGGCTTGAGGATTACAGTTAATCCAGATGATATCCTGCCGCTCCGGTATCCAGGACTGTTTCGCAACGATTACCGGCTTTAACGGCGCTACCATTTTTCAGCCCCCAGAGGTTCGGATGCCATTGCTTCACCACCATGCCGGGCAGGATCAAACAGGAGAAGTCGCTGTTCAAGCGTCAGCGCAGCATTATCAACAGGGGTTATGACCACACGCCCGTCATCCTCTACGGTAACCCGAACCCTTTGATCGACATGGAGATGGGCTTTACGCGCGACATTCACCGGCAGGCGTACACCAAGATTGTTGCCCCACTGTTTCAGATCAAGAACCGCTTCTACCTGTGACATAATTGTTCTCCTGCTTTCACGTTGTCTAAACATAGTTTAAACAATAGAGGCGTTCAAGTCAAAACAAAACCCCTTTACATGGCTTCGACAGGTCATACATCGGCTGAGAGACTCTCCAGTGACCTTGTCGATGCCAGGGTATTGAATAATATTCACGTTCAGCCAGCATAAGTGTAGATATTGCCGATTATTTGCCGATACATGAGATCCTGAGGGGAGCCTACCGTGACAGCACCGGATACAGCTCCGGGAAAAACCAGCCGGCGGCATGAATCGGAAAGCCGATCCGCACTTCCCCCTTGGGCGTGTCGGAAACAAGCAGCCCTTCAGCCACCAGCTGTGCCAGCAGGGTCCTGCCGGTCCTTTCTTTGAGCCCTGACGCCTCGATAACCTCGCCCCTCGGGGCTTCACCACGGAGCAGGACCTCCTGCAGCATCTTTGCCGCTTCAACCCTGAGATTGTCAGCACCGGCGGGATTCGGGATCATGGCACTGCCGCGCAAATGGACATACTTTCTGACCCGTTCCACCAACCCGTCCAGCTGCAACAGGGTTCCCATGTAATCCACCTGATCAAGGCAGACCTCCAGGAAGAACCGGCAGAATTTCACCAGGCCTTCGTTGGACAGGTTGCCTCTGCCGTCCAGATCATTTCTTCGTGGGGCGTCGGCCCAGGAAAGAGCTGCTTTGTAATCGCTATTCCTTCTGGCAAGACCGCGACTGACTGACCAGAGGCCGAAACCTTGCAGCGGGACCCGGTGCAGGCAGGCTTCGGTAAACAGGCGGGCCACCCTGCCATTGCCATCCAAGAAAGGATGAATCCACATCAGCCGGTGATGAGCCGCCGCCACAGCTACCAGCTTGACTGCGCCATGATGCTTTTCAGGAGGGTATGCCTCACCAAACCGCGCCATGAATGCGGGAAGACTGTCATGTCCCGGCGGTTCATGCAGCCCGACCTTGACCGGTTCAAGCCGCAGTTCGCCCGGAACAACCCGGCTCTCCCGGCCGGTCTCGGAATTCCTCATTACCAGGAACTCTTCCGGCAAAAGGGTGAAGAACTCCCGATGCAGCGAACGGAGAAACTCCTCTCCGGCAATATTGCCAGCTGATTCCTGCTGTATCTGCTCCTCCATCATTCTCTGTACCGCAATATGGGCAACGCTTTCCAGCTGCAGGTTACGCTTGGCCGGTTCGGAGTCGTACTCCTGCTGCATGGCACGGACGATATCGTAGGGATGGGTATTGTGCCCCTCAATCAGGTTCGAGTAGTAGCTGTTGATGATGCGGAGCAGCTCTCGCAATGTTTGCAGGGTCACCGGATGCTGTCTGCTTCCGAGGGATGCCGAGCGCTGGATAACTTCCAGGGCCAGATCCTGAAGGTCATCGGCCCGTTCCGGGAGAAGCGGAGTCATCTGGCTGATTGAATTACGCATGTCGCTGTTCCATTTTGCCGATTATTTTGCCGATTACTACTACCAGCAACAATACAACTGTATTTAAAAATGTGCAATATTTGTCAACATTATGCGCCAGTGTTGCCGATTATTTTGCCGATACCAGAAAAACCTTAGTGGCCGAGGCACAGGGGTCCCTTTTGCTTATCTGTGTAGAATGCAGACCTGACCCTATATGCGTTCTTCTCCACTGTCCGGGGTTGTGTTGGCGGCCTTAGCTTTCAAGTTCTCCACTGCCCGTTTCCTGACTTCCAAAAGTTCGAATCCATGTTTCGTCATCAAGGTGTCACCGATTATGTTGAGTTCCGTCAATACTGAATTGATCTCGCACGAAATTGCTTCAATTCGTCGGAAGACTTGCTCAGCTTGGTCCTGCGAGAATATTGCTGATTCATTTTCTCTGTGTAGGCGGTGAACAAGCCAGTTGCGTTCGTTCTTTACCCCAATTGTAAAGATCACGGATTGAGTACACGTGCCCCTTTTGCCGGGAGATCTCATCAATACCGATATGAGTGATACAGCTCAAATCCCTGCGGGCCAAGCCAAAGTCGACCACATAGGCGACAGCAGCAGCAA
>VFJK01000129.1 GCA_009886125.1 Geobacter sp.
CCGTTGGGTCATCTGTTTTTCAAGTTTCGTTATCAGACCATCCCGCTTCTCGATGATATCGTCCTCGACCTCGAAAATGCGTTGCCGCTGGCGGCGCTGTTTCTTCTCCTGCTCCACAATCAGTTTCTGCAGCTCATGCTGTTCGGCGGTGGTAGCAGCCTGTCGCGCCTGCCGGTTAAGCAGCTTGATTTTCGCCTTTATGTCCCGCAGCTCTTTTTCAGCAGCAAGCACCAGGTCATCCGCCCACTTTTCCAGTTTGTCCCGTTCATCCTGAAACAGACGGTTATTCTCTTCCAGAGAGCGGCTTATGGTGGCGGCGGCGTGGCGCTCGGCTTCACCGTGCAGCAGTTCTTTTAAAGTTCCTTTAGCGGCTGAGAGTGGCGATACCATAGCACGACATTGAAAGAGCTTTTCGCACTGCTCCTGGTCAAGTGTTTCGCCTTTGTCGGTCAGGGCGCTGAACAGGAGGTGCTCTTCGGTATCAAAGGAGCTGATGGTAAGCCTTGACAGGGTGAGATGTCCTTTTTGACCTTTCAGGGATTCCACCATGGAAACTTTCACCGGGTGATGGGAGATGTCAAAAGCAAGCTCCGCCTCAGGTGTCGGCAACTCCCGCGCATTGTTCAGGACGTATTCCCCCAGCGGATGGGAAAGGCGATACAGGAAAGAACCTTCCACGTTCTCCCTGGTCTTGGAAATAAGGTGATACCGCCCTGCGGGAGATATGGCAACCGGAGGCTTTTGCAGGTCAAAGCTCAAGTCTTCATCATCAAAAGCGGCGTTATCTGCCAGCATGAACCGCGTGACAGACCAGAACAGTTTACTGAAACGGTCAAGCTGATGCTGGGTCTTATCAAGCTGAACCTTCAGGCGGCTATGCACGTCCTCATCAAAATTATCCAGAAGAGTTTTGCGGGTCTCCAGCATCCGACTGGCTATGCTCTGCTCCATCTCGTCCTGCAAAGCTCTGAAGGCAACCTCTATCTCTTCTGAAGAACGGCAACTCTGGTAAATATTGAGGATACGCCGCTCAAAATCAACACCACTCTCGATGGTTCCCAGCACTTCATCGGAAGCGCCGAATACACCGTTGAACAGGTTGAATTTCTCGGTCAGCAGCTCATAAACGCGCCGGTCAGCTTCATTGCGTTCATTGATAAAGTTGATAACTACAACATCATGCTTCTGTCCATAACGGTGACAACGACCAATACGCTGTTCAATCCGCTGGGGATTCCAGGGGAGGTCATAGTTGATGACCAACGAGCAGAACTGAAGGTTCACGCCTTCTGCTGCCGCCTCGGTCGCTATCATGATATCGGCGTTATCCCGGAAGTGTTCAATGAGGGCTGCGCGTTTGTCCGCAGTGCGGGAACCGCTGATGCGCCCGGTATCGGCATTGTCCGCAAGCCACTGCTGGAAAATCTGATTGGATTCCGGGTCGCTGTTGGTGCCGTTGAAAATGACAATTCGACCGGTGTAGCCGTTGTCTTCCAGGAAGCCTTTCAGATAGTCCTGGGTGCGGCGACTCTCAGTAAAAATAAGCGCCTTGCGCCGTGCACCCATCTTATCCATTTCTGAAAAGCCAACTTCCAAAGCAGTATTAAGGGCACGGCTCTTGTTATCAACCGTAATGGAACGTGCCCACTTGATTGCTTGTTCCAGTTCGGCTATTTCTGCATCCAGCTTCTGCCTGTTCAAGGCGGCATCATCTGCCGGGATTAGTTCGACTGCAGGTGATTCATCCTGTTCATCTTCCCCTTCGTCAAGAATGTCATCGGCAAGCTCATCTTCGTCAACCAACTCTTCAAGAAGATTTTCCGGTACCGGTAAGCCGGAACGGATAGCCTCAAGGCGGCTCTTGATGGTTTCCAGGGTTCCCGCGACTGCCTGGGTGGATGAGGCAAGGAGCTTGCGGATTATCAGGGTGGTAAGCGTTCGCTGACTTGAAGGAATGGCGAATGAATCTGAGCGTTGCAGGAATGCGGAGACTGCTTCGTAAAGCTCCTGCTCCCGGTCGGAAGGTCTGAACGTTCGGGTAATCGGACGCCGCTCGGTGTAACGGATATATTCGAGTACCTGGCTTCTCAGTGTCCGTTTGCAGAATCCAGCCAGACGGCGCTTCAGCATATCCATATCGCCATCGCTATTTGTGTACTGGTCACGAAAAGAAGCGAGGTCGCCGAAAATGAAATCGTCGATGATGGTTGAAAGCCCGTAAAGCTCCAGCAGGGAGTTTTGCAGCGGCGTGGCGGTCAGGAGGAGTTTCTTGCGTCCGTCAAAGGCGAACTTCAACCCCTGTCCCATTTTATTGCTGGGACGGTAGGCATTACGCAGTTTATGCGCCTCGTCAATTACTACCAAGTCCCACGGGATAAGCCGGACAATTTCCTTCTTGCTGGTGGCGAAGTTCATGGAGGTAATAATAATTCCGTCATGCTGAAACGGATTGTCCTTGCCTGACTTGACCGCCTCGCGGAAGCTCTTCGCTTCCATGATAACGCTTGGCAGGTTGAACTTCTCCTCCAGCTCCATGCTCCACTGTTTCCGCAACGAAGCAGGGCATACAACGATAAGCCGCCGCTTGCGCTCTGCCCAGTACTGACAGAGAACAAGCCCTGCCTCTATTGTTTTCCCCAAACCAACTTCATCAGCCAGTAGAACACCCTTGGAAAGGGGTGAACGGAAAGCAAACATGGCTGCTTCAATCTGATGTGGATTCAGGTCAACAGAAGCATCGAAAAGCGACATGGAAAGCTTATCGGTGCTGTTCGATGCAGACCGGCGCAACAGTTCAGAAGCAAAATATTTGGCGTGGTAGGGAGTATTCAAAGTGGTTTCCATGGTCGCTGCAAAATTAAATGAACTTATCAGAAATTGCCCTGATGTTCCATTGATATCATTTGTGATTTTAAATCGACTTGAGATGTGGGATTGATTTCAGGACTGCTCCGTGCACTACATCGAAACAGAGTGCAGAGGTTGTGCATAGTCCAGTCGTCGTTCCCCATAATCATCTTGACAGGCAATAGTTACCATTTGATAACGTTATCTCATGTCCACAATTATTGAAACCATTGAGCTGTCATCAAAGATCCGCGTTGCCCTGATCGTTGAAGCAGGGAAGATCAAGCCGGTCTGGTTTGAAGAGGCCGACAAGCCCGTGCGTGACAGGGTGTTTATCAAGGAAGTGTGTAACATCGGGCATTATCAGGAAGGTGCTGCAAAGATCATCACGTTCGATATACGGGATGGATGCAACAGTTACCGGCTGTTGCTGAATACAAGGGAATTCACCTGGCGGGGTTACGTCTCTGAATCACGACCGTTCCCATAGCCCGGCGATAAAAACCGATGAGGGGTAGCATGACAGATTATTATTTATGAATATATTTGTTTAGTGATATATATATCATCCATTCCACGTGTCAGGAATTGCGACTTCAAGAGTATTGGCTAGTGAGGAAATCATGAAAGCATTGATGGTGATGGCGATTCTTTCAATGCCTTTAATTGCGTATCTCCCGGCGAGTTTTTGGACTCTCTGCGGTGATCCATGGTGTTTAAGCGTATATCCAGGATGGCTTGACAGGTTCATCTATTCAAAAGCGCTTCCTTATTTGTCTCCGGATATGGTTGTTGCAGCATCGGAGATGGAGTTTATAGAAGTGTGGATTATGTCAACCATTATCATGGAAATATTCTTGTTATCGATATATTATTTGTTGAAAGATAAGTTCAGAGATGACGATTAAGGCGATTCTTCCCATCCACGGTGGCATTATCTGCCCCTTTCCCGTGTCCGTGTACATCCTGTGTAATCATGTTTAGTTACTGCGATCAGGTCGCCGGACCGTACCCACCCATCCTGAAACTGAATACCCCCTTGAGAGCGTAGTGCGGTGCCGGAGAAATCGTAGAGTCGTAATCGGTCAGGACGACATCGAATGATCCGCTTACCTGTTCCGACATGACCGAGTCCGGAGAGAAGACAATCGTCCCCTTTTCGACTTTTTTTGCAGAAGACTGCTGGCCATCAAGGACATTGAAGGTCCCGGGAAACTTCTCAAACTGACCTCCCGCTTCAATTGAGAACGACTTGTTCAGAAGTGGAAGCGGTGCCCCGTTTTTAGCGATATCTATCCGGAAGACATTACGTGAGTTAATATCCGTCAATGATGTTGCAACGTTTGCCTGTATCGACCAGAAGCTCTGATTATCGGTCGAGTAGTAGAAATTCGGCGTCACGGAAAAGCGGTACTCGCTTGCTGAAATCTGCAGATAATTTGTCCGTATCAGGTTCGAAACATTCTGATAGGTCGTCGCTGAAGGAGTCGGCGCGGTTGAGTATACAGGAGCAGGAGCAGGCGCCTGGGGTTCTCCGCTGCCTCCACCGCCACAACCCTGCATTGAGAGTGCTGAAAGCGTTACAACGATCACAAGAGCGGCTCGTAATAGTTTTTCCTTTGAATGGTCAAGAACTTTCAGCAGCGATTTTTTTTCGATAGTGGCTAACATGGCATTTCCCTCACTCAGGTAACTTTATTCATTACATGGATGATGCCATTGCCGTTCTGCTGACCAATTTCTTGCAACTATCCGGATTTATTAATCTATTTAACCAAATTGCTTGACCCGGCAGGTCTGGATACGGCTGCTTACTGTTCATATTATGAACAGTAAGCAGCCGTATCCAGGGTATAACCTTTAAAACAGAAAGCTTGCAGAAGGTGACCAATTGTGCATATTTTGAACAGCTGGGTGGGTGATGTGGAGGGCGGACGTTCAAATCGTCCCGGGGAGACCAAAATATTACGGCATTTGCAACGATGTTGCAGGTGCCTTTTTATGGTAAATCTCTAGAGGGCCGACTGTACACCCCTATCGGCAGGCTTGTACAGAATCCCTCCTGAAATTGAATGATCACCCGATGATGAAGCTGTTTTGGGTTTCTCCACGATGCATTAATGTGCTACAACACACGTGTAATGATTCAGGCACGGAGGGGGCACCGATGACAAAGAAGAAAGTGTTGATAATTGATGACAGTCCACTCGTGCTGGAGATGGCAAAAAATATACTCCAGGAAGCAGGATACATCGTTCACACTGCTTCCAGCGGGATAGAGGCAAATCAACACATCTTCTCGGTTGCAAACAAACCTGATCTTATTCTCCTCGACATAATGATGCCCATGCTGTCGGGGGACAAGAAGGCACAAATGCTGAAGCAGTCCGAGCAGAGCAAGGATATACCGATACTGTTCATATCCTCAAAAAATGAACTGGAGTTGATAAAACTCGTAGCTGATTCAGGTGTGGCAGGCTACATATGCAAACCTTTTACAAAACATGACCTGATCCGAGCAGTAAGGAGCAATATATAGCAAGTACAGTAATTCTGCCCCCCCTCACGTATCCCACGCAAACAGGCATAAATGTCGCTAAACGACCTGTCTGAAATCTAGTTCGTCCCGCACCATTCACAATATCTGTTCGTACATCTCTGGTCAAACTCACGGTCCATTATTTTCTTGTACACGGTCTCGGTCTGCATTCTGACGATAGCTTCATCATCCGGTGTTATTTCGACCCGGTGATTGATGAAGTTCCCGGTTTTTGGGTCAGGTTCGACAAAGAAGAACCCGGTCGATGATACATGCCAGGAGTTTTCCGGACTTTTCTCGACCATGATCTTGTAGAACACCGCCTGTCGCCAGTAGTCGCCTCCGTACAGCTCTTCATGCTTCGGCTCTTTGCCTTCGGATGTTGCCTTTTCAACCTTATCCGGGTTGGGTGGTTGAAATTTCTTGCGATCGAATGCCCCTGTTTTGTAATCGACCAGGCTGATCCTGTTGCCGGAAAGGATCTCCAGTTTGTCCACCCGCCCGTTCAGATTGATCCCGTTCTCAAGCGCCACCCGGAACGCTTTTTCAATCTTCACCTCCTTGTGCCAGCTGCCGATGTGCTGATCGTAGAGGTTCTCCATGCTCTGGATCCCTTTAGCGAGCCTGCGGCTGAACTCTATCCCGGTGAATGAATCCTGACGCCGGTTCATCTCTTTCACGAAAACGTCGATGAATGAAGATCTGGAAGGGAACATCTGCTTTTCAGATTTCTGCATTGCTGTGAAGAGGAATTCCAGTGCTTCATGGACACTTGTCCCGAATGCCATGGCAGCATTTCTCGGTTTGGGCACCCGGAGGATATTCGTGTAAAAGAAGGAGTGGGGACAGGCAAGATAGCTGCTGAGGTGGGTAGCGCTCAGATGATAATCCTTCAGCAGTTCTCCGACAAAATCGGACCGGTAGATGTTTCCCCTGTCCTCCGGAGGCTCCTGCATCAGTGCAAGCAGGGCATTTTCCAGTTCTTGCGGCTCAAGTTCATAGGCGCGGCTGTCTACTCTGCCCGACTGCTCGAGTTCTGCGATGAAACAGCTTCTGGCAAACTGTTTTTCGCTGCTGTCCCGTTCCGCATAGGTGAGGACGAGTCTCTGTTCTGCCCTGGTCATTGCGACAAAGAAGAGCCTGCGCGACTCTTCGAAGCTGTTTTCGTCCGAAGCCGGTCCGGACATCATCCCCGGGAGTGTTGCAAAAGCAGGGGTGCTCCTCTTTTTCTCCCATTCGTCCTCATTGCATCCGATCATATAGACAGTCTCAAACTCCAGCCCCTTGGCTGAGTGGCAGGTTATCAGATTGACACCGCTCCGGTTGCAGACGATCCGTTCGGCAGACAGGGCTATCTTCTGTGAATCCATGATGTCGATCATCTCAAGCAGTTGCGGGAGATCGAGTCGGGGGTTTCTGGCGCATTCATCCTTAACAAAATCAAAAAAGGTATTCAGGAGTTCAAGGTGCCAGAGCGCGGTTCCCGCTTTCTCTGACTGCTTCAGCAGACCAAACCGGTTGATTGCCGAGTGGATCAGTTCCTGGAGGGTCATCAGGCTTATGTTGGCAATGCTTGCTTCGATCAGTGCTGATGCAGCAGAGAGTTGAGGGTGCTCGTTCGACCGAAGCTTTTCGCGTATCGACCTCTGCAGCTGGCTGCGGTCAGCCGTGCTGTTTGAAGCAAAGAGCTGTGCGATCTGAAGCGGTTCGATAGAGAAGGCCGGGTAGTGGAGAATCCTGAAGAGTGTCCCCTCATCGGAATGTGGTCGGGATGACTCGTTCTGCAGGTATTTCAGAACACTCACGAGCTGTTTTATCAGAGGGGTGTGGAGGATATCATCACGTTTCCTGGCGTTATAGGGGATACCCCTGGCCGACAGGTAGTGTGTCAGCTGTTCAACCTGCCGGTGGTTGCGGTAGAGCACAGCAATACGGCTGATATCATCCCCTTTGAGATGATATGCTTCTATCTCCAGAGCGATCCCGAGAGCCTCCTGGACCGTGTTCGGGTAAGCGCGGACTTCGGGGCGCCCTGAATCCGGCCTGTTGGAGCGAAGCTCTTTTATGACGTCAAGATCCGGACAGGTCTTTCTGTTTGAGAGCCTTTGGCTGTTATTTCCGATCAGAGCGTGTGCCGAATCGAGAATCTGCCGGGATGAGCGGTAATTATCGGTAAGGGTGACCATTTGAGGAGCGTATCTCTTATGGAACGAGAGGATGTTGGAGATGTTCGCCCCCTGGAACCGGTAGATGGACTGGTCATCGTCGCCGACCACGAAGAGGTTCGGATTATCCCAGTAGCTCATCAGCAGGTCGACGATTTCGTTCTGTGAGCCGCTTGTATCCTGATACTCGTCTACCAGCAGGTACTGAAAGCGCTCCTGATATTCGCAGAGCAGCCCGGGGTTCTCCTTGAAAGCCTGTATGACCCAAAGGATCATGTCTTCGAAATCGTATCTCCCGTTTTCCTGAAGGATAGACTGGTAGGGCGTAAAGCTGGAGACAGCCGCTTTCAGGCGTTCATATTTCCTGATCTCGGCATCAAGAACAGCCTGCTTCAGGTCCCCGGGGAGAAACGTCACTCCGTCTTTGGTGTATTTTCGAACGTAGCGCATCCCGGGAAGTTCCGGGAGCGCTTCTATGTGCCGGTCGACTTCGGAAACGATCGTATCGATTGTCCAGTCTTCCCGCTTGATAACGGTATACAGGTCGAGGAGGCCTCTTGAGTCGCTGTAGAGGAGCCCTTTCTCTTTTGCCAGCGGGTTTTCGAGCGGAAGGGAGTCGAGCATCTTCCTGACGAATGCCCGCTTTTCCAGCTCTGAAACCGGCTGCAGATCGCTGAATCCGAAATTCGAGGGGTTGTCCTGAATGACCAGATTACAGAAGGCATGGAAGGTGAACAGGTTGATACGGTAGGCATCGGGACCGATGAACGAGAGTAGACGGCTTCTCATCGCCAGTGTGCCAGCATCGGTATACGTCAGGCAGAGGATGTTTTCAGGAAGGCACCCCTCAAGGATTATCCGTGCGATCCTGGCGGCTATAATCTGGGTCTTGCCGGTTCCCGGACCTGCCACTACCAACAGTGCTCCATCAGTATTGTCAATGGCCTCGCGCTGGGAGGGGTTGGCAGTACGGTATGCCGACTCAAAATCAATGGTTCTGTGTGAAAATTCGGTTATTATCATGAATATCCGCCATGGTAGGTATTGTTCAAGCTACTATACACAGAATAATTATTGATTGCATGACTATCGATAAAATGAGATAAAAACGACGGCACAAAGAAACTGTTTTTCCTGTATCAGGAAAAGCCTCAATACTCTCTCTTGCAAATTAACCATTTTTAAATTATTTTAATCGTTACGTCCCATGGATGAGTGCAATAATCTGATCTCTTTAACCGGCTGTTATCAGGTGCCTTCTCCTTGGTTGTGATTAAATTGTGTGCAGTCGCTTTGAGCAGTGAGTAAAAAAACAGCAGTGCGTAATCGGTTTCAGGCACTGCTCGCTCCAACATGCAGGAATCATAAATGTTTTTTTTAAAAAAAAATGGCAAGCAATTTGCTAAGCATACCATGTCCATCTTCTGGTGATGGAATTTTAGCACTAACAACGACGCATCAATTCAAGGAAATGGGGGTGAATGAATTGTGAAAAAAGTCGAAGCGATCATAAAACCGTTCAAGCTGGATGAGGTGAAAGAAGCTCTGAATGAAATTGGTATCCAGGGTATCACCGTATGTGAGGTAAAGGGTTTCGGCAGGCAGAAAGGCCATACAGAGCTTTACCGCGGAGCTGAGTACGTCGTGGACTTTATCCCCAAGATCAAGATGGAGATCATAGTTTCAGATGAAATAGTTTCCAAGGTGGTCGATGCGATAGAGCAGGCTGCAAAGACCGGCAGGATCGGTGACGGCAAGATTTTTGTGACCTCTGTCGAAGAGGTCGTTCGGATCAGGACAGGTGAGCGCGGAGAGGATGCGCTCTAATATCATACAGACCACATGAAAGGAGATTTTTGATGACCCCGAAACAGGTAGTAGAATTTGCCAAAGAGCAAGGCGCACTGATGGTTGATTTTAAATTTATGGACTTTGTAGGGATCTGGCAGCATTTTTCCGTACCGATGAGTGAATTTGGAGAAGACACCTTTGAAGAGGGACAGGGTTTTGATGGTTCTTCTATCCGCGGATGGCAGCCTATTCATGCCTCGGACATGATTATTGTTCCTGATCCTAAATCAGCCAAGATGGATCCGTTTGTCGCGGTGCCGACTCTTTCCCTGATCTGCAACATATTTGATCCGATCACCAAGGAAGGCTACAGCCGTGACCCGCGTAACATAGCAATCAAGGCAGAAGCATACCTCAAGTCGACCGGTATCGGTGATACTGCTTACTTCGGACCTGAAGCCGAATTCTTCATCTTCGATGACGTTCGTTACGACTCCAGCTCCAACCAGTCGTTCTACGCTGTCGATTCTGTAGAAGGTGCCTGGAACACCGGTCGTGAAGAGTTCCCGAACCTCGGCTACAAGCCGCGCCATAAAGAAGGGTACTTCCCTGTTTCTCCGACCGACTCCCAGAACGACCTGCGTAACGAAATGGTAATGGAGTTGCAGAAGGTCGGTATCCGGGTCGAGTGCCAGCACCATGAAGTCGCTACCGGCGGTCAGGCAGAGATCGATATGCGTTTCAACTCCCTCGTGGATATGGCTGATGATCTGCAGTGGTTTAAATATGTCATCAAGAATGTCGCCAACCGTAACAACAAGACCGTAACTTTCATGCCGAAGCCGCTTTACGGCGACAACGGTTCCGGTATGCACTGCCACCAGTCGATCTGGAAAGACGGCACCAACCTGTTTGCCGGCGACAAATACGGCGGGCTTTCACAGATGGCTCTCTGGTACATCGGCGGTATCATCAAACATGCCAAAGCTCTCTGCGCATTCACCAACCCTACTACCAACTCCTACAAGCGTCTGGTGCCCGGTTTTGAAGCGCCTGTCAACATGGCATATTCGGCTCGTAACCGTTCTGCTGCCATCCGCATCCCCATGTTCTCAAGCAATCCCAAGGCAAAGCGTATCGAGTACCGTACTCCGGACCCTTCATGCAATGGTTACCTTGCTTTCGCAGCCATGCTCATGGCCGGTCTTGACGGCATCGAGAACAAGATCGATCCGGGTCAGCCGCTCGACAAGGACATCTACGGACTTTCTCCGGAAGAGCTCAAGCATATCCCTTCAGCTCCGGGCAGCCTCGAAGAGGCTCTGAACTGCCTCAATGATGATTACGAGTTCCTTCTCAAAGGGGACGTATTCACCATTGACGTAATCGAGAAGTGGATCGAGTACAAGACCGAAGCAGAAGTCAACCCTGTCCGTATGCGTCCGGTACCGATGGAGTTTGAACTGTACTACGACATTTAATTACAGTCCGAACAGCAGATTCAATAAAAAACGGCGGGGTTTCCCCCGCCGTTTTTTTATTCAGGCTCTCACAATCAGGCTGTTGTCCTATTTCACACTACCCGTTTTTTCACCTTCAGCAGGATTCTCCTGCAACAGATAATTGCCGACCATTATGTAATCGTCTTTGTAATCATGACGGCCGTCTCCGTTCAGATCTCTTTTTACTGACCGGTCAGCCAGGAAAAGGTTGACCTCGGATCTGGTCAGCTTGACCGTGTCCCAGGATTTCGGCAGCGCGGGCACCGTAAGCAACGGTACTTCGACTACCGATCTGTCGACTACAATCGAGATAGAGCTGTTCATGGAGTCCTTTGCAGGGATGATCTCAATCGCCCACCCGTTTTCTGACGATGTCACCCGCTTCATCTCGACTCCCCTCAAAGAGAAGTTGGGAGCTTTTTCGTAGAAGAGTTCAGTCGAGAGCTGCAGCGTGATTAGGCTCTTTCCGTCAGCAGGAGCGATCGGGGGGATCTGCGCTATCCAATCTCCACCACGATTGGCGAAAAGCTGCTTTAAGCCCTCCAGGGTCAATGCTTCGTTATATGCCTTGAAGCGTTCAAGCGTATTTGCCGGTGGTATTGGCGTAGGCCGTTTCACCAGCTGTACCGGCGGCGTGCTTTCAGGAGCGGGTTCCTGCTTAACGGTCTCAAGTGCAGGAGTTGCTGCAGGCTGCACAGCAGGATTCTCGGCTGACTCTCTGACTTGCTTTTCCCTGCCGGAGCTGTCTTCGCCGGGGAGTGTCACCGCCCCGAGATAAGCGGTCCCGCCGGTTCCTGTAACCCCTGATGCCGGTGAAGTTGTAGCACCACCTGCACCGGAAGTTTGAGGGGAGCCTGCATTGGGAAATGCAGTCATAGAGGAGCCGGAAAAATTAGAAACAGCAGCAGTAACAGGCAGAATTTGCCCTTTCGGGTCAAGCGTCTGGGCAGTCATGCCGGTTATCCCTCCACCGGAACTCCCCTTTGAGGTGAAGACGATCTCTGCTATTGAGCCGGTACCGGTCACTCCCGATGCATGGACAAAGGCGATTTTCACTTCTCCCGGGGTGTAAGGGTTTGCAACGAATAATGTCCCGTTGGCCAGTGGCCCCTGGCTGATCTTCGGTGCTTCAAGAGACGACGGGTCATACTTGATGGTGACATTCAGCGCGGATACCTTCGAAAAGCCGTTCCCGACGAGCTGGTACACAGACCCGTCAGCAGAGGCAAGCGTAATGGAAGCTGCGGTTGCGTTTGAAGCTGTCAGGCCGGTCAAAAAAATTGCGACGATGAAAAATAATGTTCTGATGAGCATATAGTACCTCGCTGGGATTCAGATGATCTTTTCTTAAAGTCTCAGGTCGCTGAGTGCGACCTCAAGCATAACTATTGCCATGAATATAAAATACCCGCTAACCGAGAATAGCACAAGCCGTCGCTGGATATCAGTTGTGAAGCGTTTCAATGAAAGCATCTTCCTGAATCTTGAGAGCAGGCCTGCAGCGAAACCGGTTGTCAGGGAGAGGAGAAGGGCGGCATACAGGGGATAACCGACAAAATGGTACCCGCTCTGGAGAATGCAGAACGGGCAGTGATGTGTCGGAAGCTCATAGATGTAGATCGATATCCAGGAGACCAGCGCTACTAACGAGACGAAAAAGGTGGCTGTTGACATGAGAGCGTACAGCAGGAAGCCACTCCTCCTGACATAGACTGCTATGCCGGTAATGACCGTAGCGGTCATGCTGCATAAGAAGAGCGTCCTGATAGTTGCTATCGGGAACGAGCATTCAGCAAAAGAGACCACGCCGCTCTGCTCGCTTCCAAAGAGTGTGCCGCAGCAGGAGGTGATGACCTCCGGTTTCAGGGCTGAAAAAAAGCGCAGCTGCAGAAAGAGTTCCAGGATAGACAGCAGGGTGATAAGGAAGAGGAGGGCATATTTCTGTTTAATGAGTGGAGAGTCACAGGTTTTTGAATCTGCATGGTTGATGATTAGCCATACTCCGGCGGCGACTGCGTTTATGCTCTTCAGGGCGAGAGCCGGATAGCCGGAGCCGTTCAGATTGAGTACTCCGGTCGCACACATCGCCCCGCTAAAGAGAGGGTGTAGGCGATCTGCGGTGAAGATGAAGAGGAGGAGAGAGACGATCTGAAAAGCAAGTATATACGAGACTATGGTCGAAACGAGATAGGTCTGTCGTTCAAGGGTCAGCTGGAGTTCATCACCGCTTTCAGGGTCCCATCGACGCCAGACTGAAGTGCCGATGCGGCAGGCATACAGAAGAAAAGATGCTGATAAAGCCGCCCCGGTGTTCAGTGCGAAGATAGCCGGATGCTGGATCATCGGGGAGTGTCACTGGCAACGATCCTGCCGTCACGCATGGAGATGATCCGGTCGGTAAAGGGGGATTCGTAAATGATCGGATCATGGCTGGCGATGATAACGCTCTTCCCTTCGCTACGAAGATCCCGGACGATCTCCATGAAACTGAGTGAGAGCCGGCTGTCAAGATGTGCTGTCGGTTCATCAGCTATGACGACCCGGGGATCGCCGATGAGAGCGCGGGCAATGGCGACTCGCTGCTGCTCTCCGCCTGAGAGGCGCTCGACCGGTGCTGCAGCGTGCCTGAGCAGTTCGAACCGTTCAAGCAGGTGATCTGCCCGGCTCCTGATCTCTGAGTGTTTTTCGCCGGCAGGGAGAAGCGGGATCATCACATTCTGTAGTGTGGACATCCCTACGATCAGATTGTAGTGCTGGAAGATGAAGCCGAACACCTTCCTTCTGATAAGGGTCTGAAACCGTTCAGGGAGATTGGAGATATCCAGACCGTCACTGCTGCCCAGGGGATCCGGGAACGGGAGGTCCATCCCCTTGAGTTTTATCCTTCCGGAAGTCGGCCGTGTCATGCAGCCGAGCAGTGAGAGGAGGGTTGTCTTCCCAGAGCCGCTCGGTCCTTTCAAGACCGTGACCTTCCCCTGCTCAAGTGTCAGGGAGACCTCCTCCAGAGCCGTAAAGCTGCCGTCCATGCCCGAATGATACGACTTTGTGACATTCACCAGTTCGATCATCGTCATCTCCTCATTGCATCATCAGGGTCGGTTGTCGCTGCCAGCCATGAGGGGATGATGGTCGCTGCTGTATAGGGGATGACTGAAAAGGTAAAAAGGATCGACAGCTGATAGAAGTCAATCGACGGATGAAGTCTGAAATCCGGGTAGAGTATCGACCACCCTTTGAGTGCCTGCGCAAAGAGCGGTGCGTTCAGGAGATACACATGGAGATACCCGATAAGCAGTCCGAAGAGAAAAGCGGTCAAGGAGATGACGATCCCTTCCCAGAATTTGAGTATTAGGATGTCGGAGGTATCCCAGCCGACCGATTTCAGTGTGCCGATCTCCCGCCGCTCTTCAGCTGAAAGCCCGGCTGCCTTGTCCCAGGCGAAGATAACGAAAGAGATCAGCGCTGATGAAAGGATCACGAGCATCATCCCTCCCCGCCAGTCGAAAATCGACTCATAGGTCCGCAGGATCTCGCTCTTCAGGATAGGTCGTGTGTCAGGCAGCTCAGCGAAGATCCTGGCTGCGACGGTCGCGATCTCGCTTCTGTTCGGCACGGTGACTGCCAGATCGGTTGCAAAACCGGAAGGAAAGCCGAACATCCCGGTAAAGTCGCCGGCAGACATGATGACCGTGTCTGAAGCCACGAGTTCCGCCTCAGCAGGGAGGGTGCCGCTGACAGTCAAAAGCAGCGGTTGTCCCGAAGCTGCCTTGAACGTCAGCATATCTCCGGATATGACACGCTGGTTCCGTGCGACCCCTTCACCGATGAGTATCTCCCCCGGTTTGATTGGATGAGCTTCCGTAGTGATGACAGTGTAGTTCGCACCGAATACCGGATCGTAATAATATCCCCAGAGCCGGGGGGAGACACGTTCCACCCCTCTGATGGCAGCGATTTTATCTGCATACCCGGGTGGGATGAGGTTGTGCCGGCCCGCCATGGTCCTCTGTACGACGATGTCCGGTGCTTCTTTCAAGGCTGTCGCAGCTTCCTGTTTGATAGAGTGGACAAAGAAGATGGTCGAAGCGAGGATGGAGACGATGATTGTATAAACGCTGAGAAGGGCGATGTTCTTACGCTTCCGCCTCAGCAGTGACGAGATCGCATAGTCCAGGATATTGGTATGCCGGTTAAAAGAGTTCAACGGGTCCCCCTGAGATGTGCCGGTGGCGGGATCATTGAGCCGGAAGGGAAGTGCTCAAATGAGACGGGTCCATCCTGAAAGGGGGAGTGAAGGTCTGCCATTGCCGGATGCCGTGTGTATCGGGCTTCAGTAAAGATGCAGAGATCGGTCAGCTGCAGCTCCTTCACCAGTGAAGCTCTGACGAGTCGCCCGGAGCGGGCAGCAGAGTCCGCACTCCGGGCATGGTACAGCAGCAGTCCCAGCAGCGTTAAACAGCCGGTCACCATAATAAAGTAGCAGGTAGACAAACGCATTAGTGTCCTGCTTGACAGCGGTTACTTCTGACCTTAAGCCGGTTTTGCAGGAGCGGGAGCCGACATCGCACCTGACTTCAGCACTTCAAGCAGTTCGACTTCGAAGACCAGGGTCGCTCCGGGAAGGATCAGCTCTCTATATCCAGTCTCGCCGTAGGCTATGGTTGAAGGGCAGACCAGTTTTGCCTTGCCCCCCGGCTTCATCTTCTGGAGACCTTCGGTCCAGCATTTGATGACCCCGTCGAGGCGGAAATCCACTGGCTTGTTTTGCTTGTAGGAACTGTCGAACTCCTTGCCGTCAGTCAGGGTCCCGCGGTAGTGGACCTTGACGGTATCAGTAGGGGCGGGAGTTGCCCCTTCACCCTCTTTCAGGGATAGATAGACAAGCCCTGAATCGGTCTTGACAGCGCCTTTTTCAGCAGCGGCTTTTAGCAGATACTCCTTGCTGCCGGCTGCCTGTTTCTCCCCTTTGGCTTTTCTTCTGAGCCGGGCAAGCTCCTGCACTTTTTCATTGTAGGCAGAGAGATCGACCTGCTCCTTCTGGCCGGTCAACTTGTCGGTGAGCCCCTCTTTCACCCACTCGAGTTCTATGGGTGAAAGGCTGAATATATCGAGTTGCCGGGCGATTATGAGCCCGACTGCATACAGGGTCTTCTGGTCTTCGGTGGCTGGCGGCTGCAGGGCAAATGAGGGGGCAGCAGTAGCCAGGGAAACGAGTAAAGAGAGCGCTGCGATTTTTTTCATGGGTTCATCTTCTCCTTTAATGGTGTTTTTTCAGACTTCATGACGGTGAGAGCCGTCTCTCACTGCAACGCCTCTGCAAACCCCTCTAAATCTCCCCTTGTCAGGGGAGACTTCAAGGCTTCCCCCTGACAAGCACCCTCCTGGGGCATAAAGGGGGACTGAGGGGGGTTGGTTCTAGATGTTACAGCGTACAGACGGCGATGAGCCCCGGCTGTTTCCGTTCGATACGGCTCTCACCGTCATGAAGTCATGTTTCTATTCTATCCCTGTGAGACTTTCAGCGCCTGTTCGATGTCGGCAATAATATCCCTGACATCTTCAAGCCCGACCGAGAGGCGTATGAAATCGGCTGTCACTCCTGAAGAGACCTGCTCTTCGGGGGTCAGCTGCTGATGAGTGGTGGATGCCGGGTGGATTACCAGCGACTTGGCATCGCCGATGTTGGCCAGATGTGACAGGAGTTTGACGTTGTCGATAAACGTACTTCCCGCTTTGGTACCCCCTTTGATCCCGAAGCCGATGATGGCTCCAGCGCCTTTGGGGAGATATTTCTTTGCCCGTGCGTGATCCGGATGGCTTGGCAGACCTGGATAATTGACCCAGGAGACCATCGGATTTTTTTCAAGCCACTCGGCAACCTTCTGCGCATTCTCGACATGACGCTGCATACGGAGGGGGAGGGTCTCGATCCCCTGGATGATCTGGAACGAATTGAACGGGGAGATGCAGGCGCCCATATCCCGCAGCAGCGTCAGCCGCATCTTGAGGATGTAGGAGAGGTTCCCGAGGGCCTCCCAGTAGTTGAGGCCGTGGTAGGAAGGGTCCGGTTCGGCCAGTTCAGGGAATCTGCCGTTGTTCCAGGGGAAGGTGCCACCATCGACCACTGCCCCGCCAATGCTGGTCCCGTGGCCGCCGATGAACTTGGTGAGCGAGTAGACGATGATGTCGGCGCCATGCTCGAACGGCCTGAACAGATACGGGGTGGTGACGGTGTTATCGATCACGAAGGGGATGCCGGCTTCGTGGGCAACTTTGGCTATCGCAGAGAAGTCATCCACGTTGTTTTTCGGGTTGCCCACCGACTCCATGTAGACCAGGCGGGTATTCTCATCGATCGCCTGTCGGACATTCTCCGGATTGGACGTATCAACGAATTTGACCGTTATCCCGAGTTTCGGCAGGGTGTAATGGAAAAGATTGTAGGTCCCGCCGTACAGGTAATTGGTGGAGATGATGTTTTGACCGGCCTGAGCGATGTTCAGGACGGCGTAGGTCGTGGCTGCCTGACCCGAGGCAACGGCAAGAGCGCCGACGCCGCCGTCAAGCTCGGCAAGACGTTTCTCAAGGACATCGGTCGTCGGGTTCATCAAGCGGGTATAGATGTTGCCGAACTCTTTCAGACCGAAGAGGTTGGCAGCGTGCTCCGAATTCTTGAAGACATACGACGAAGTCTGGTAGATCGGGACTGCCCTCGAAAGAGTCTGGGAGTCCGGCGTCTGGCCTGCATGAAGGGCGAGTGTGTCAAAGTTGAATTTGTTTTCTGGCATGATTGTATTCCTTTCCGAGAGATTGATTTTAAAAAAACTACCAAATTGGTGTGTTAAAAACAACTCCTATTGTTGACTGTTTCGGTTGTACAATACAGAAAGCTTGCGAAGCCACTCCTGAAGCGGTTTTTCAGCATATCCGGTGGTTGTCCGCCACCCCCAGTTACCATCGGCCATCCCCGGAATATTCATCCGTGCGAAGCTGCCAAGCTCAAGGATGTCCTGCAGCGGGATCACGCACTGACCGGCAACAGAGGCAATTGCCGAGCGTGTCAGCTCTCTGGTCGCTTCTTCAGGGGAACAGTCGAGATAGTCGCAGACATGCTGTTGCGTCCGGGCCTCATTCGAAGCGAACCAGCCCGCAGTCGTGTCGTTGTCATGGGTCCCGGTGTAGACGACACTGTTTTTGATATGGTTGTGCGGGAGGTATCCATTATCCCCTCCGCCGCCAAAGGCGAACTGCAGTATCTTCATGCCGGGGAATCCGAAGCTGTCCCGCAGGATCTCTACCTCATGAGTGATGACCCCCAGGTCTTCCGCAATTATCGGGAGTACTCCCAGCGAAGCTCGCAGAGATTCAAAAAGCCGTGCACCGGGGCCGTTGACCCACTGTCCGTTTATTGCGGTCTTCTCGGTCGCCGGGATCTCCCAGCAGGCTTCAAACCCTCTGAAATGGTCTATCCTCAGGATATCGTAGAGGGAGAAGTCATTCCGTATCCGGGCAGACCACCAGCCATAGTTGTCAGCCGCAAGGGTATCCCAGTTATACAGGGGATTGCCCCACCTCTGGCCGGTTTCGCTGAAGTAGTCCGGCGGCACACCGGCAACCACCGCAGGAGCTCCGGACGGGTCGAGCCTGAAGAGGTGCTGGTTGCACCAGACATCAACAGAGTCGTGAGCAACGAATATCGGGGCATCGCCGATGATCAGAACGCCGCGCTCGTTCGCATAGGTCTTGACCCGCTGCCACTGCCGGGAAACCTGCCACTGAAGGTACTTCTGAAAGCCGATCTCCTCGCCGAGCTTCTGCGAGTAAGTTTCGCAGGCTGTCTTGTCCCGCCTGGCCAGCTTCTCCGGCCATCTGTTCCAGCTCTTCCCCTTGAAGGCGGATTTAAGAGCCATGAACAGCGCATAGTCATGAAGCCAGAAGGTATTGTCGCAGTAGTTCCAGAACTCCTGCATTCTCGGGCTGTCGCCTGAAGAGAAGAAGCGCTCTGCAGCGATCTTGAGGAGCGGGAGTTTGTACCCGAAGACGGAACCGAAATCGATCCTGTCTGATGCAGGATGGAGGGTAAGCTCCGCTGACTCCAGGTCTCTCTGAACGACGATCTCTTCCAGGTCGATGAGCAGCGGATTGCCGGCAAAGGCAGAGAAACAGGAGTAGGGCGAGTTGCCGCAGCCGGGAGGGCCGAGCGGCAGGATCTGCCAGAGCGTCTGGCCGGATCCGTGCAGGAAATCGACAAATTCGAGGGCATGCCGTCCCAATGTGCCGATGCCGTCAGGGCCGGGGAGTGATGTCGGGTGCAGGAGTATCCCGCTTCTGCGAAGGTGTGGCATTCAGTGGCTCCTGTTAAAATTAACGAATAGAAATATTACTACAAATCTGTTTATTTGCAAGGGTGAGGATGCAGTAAAAGCCGATTTTCAGGAGGATGAGATGAGATGTCGCGGCAGCTGCCGGAATAAAAAATACAACAGGAGTAGATTTTAATAAACGCATTTTATTCCGACCGCAGGCATGCTATAACTGACTGAAACAAAAGGCCTGCCGTTAACGAGTTGTTGATAAATGATAATTCAAGGAGGTAGTTTCAAACGCTTTGGGCAACAGGCCGTGTAGGTTTGACACTAGGCCTTCAGCCTTTGGCTTCAATTGGTTTTTTATACCATGTCAAATCTTGACACAATGAAACGATTGGTTTAACATGCCAACTATGAAAGCAAAGTTAATTGTACATCGAAAAGAGCGGAATGAAGACGGCCACATCACTGAGCTGAAAGCTTGGATCGTGCCCACAACCGAGCATACCCCGAACGGGCTTAAATACTCAGTGGTCTACATCGTGAATAGCGTCAGGGTGATAGGGTATGACAATGAACGTGGGAAAGGTGACCATCGGCATTTCGCAGGTGTTGAAAAGCCATATGCTTTTATCAGCATGGCGCAGCTTGTAAAAGACTTCAACGCAGATGTCACCCGTTACCTCGAAGGAGACGACTATGAAAGCGACCTTTAAAACCATCACCATCAAATCACACGAACAAACAATGGATGAATTTGCTGCAATCTGTGACGCAACTATTAAAGGGGTAAAAGCCAGATCAGAAGAGCCTGAATACAGCTTCACCAGTTTTGAGGCGTTCCGCAAGGCTATGACTCCGCAGCGTTTTGCCCTGCTTAAAGTTATTCGAGAAAAACAACCAGAATCAATTAAAGAGCTGGCTGCTATCACGCATCGCGACATGAAGAACATTTCTGAAGATGTAAAAATATTATTGGATATGGATCTGATTGAAATGGAAAAACATGGTAAGAACAAAGCCCCCAGATTGCACTACGACGGTTTCAGACTTGAGGTTGCAGTTTAAATCGCCAAGAGGAATGAAACAAAGCGAAACAGAGGGCGCGCGGCTCAACTTCGTTCATTATGAAGAGTTGGCAAACGTCCTTTGTTCTTTTCAGAAGAGAAATTGTCCAACAATCGGCGGCAGACAGTCGGCGCTATAAAGCCGCACCGCTGCTGCGCCTCACTACCGTAGTAAGGGTATCCACTGGTGTAAGTACATGGAACATTTAACCGGAGGTTAAAAATCATGAGAACATCTTTCTGGAAAAAAGTGGTGATTCTGGATGTTCTGTTCATCTTGTTTTTCGTGACATCAGCCTTTACTGAACGACTTTCAATAGAGAAGATAGTGGACGTAGCCGTGGAGTGGGATAACGGTAAAGCCTATTTATTCAAGGGCGGCCAGTATGTTCGGTACGACATGAAGTCAGACCGTACTGATCCAGGTTACCCGAAACCGATCAGTAACGAGAACTGGCCCGGGGTGCCATGGCATGACGGCATTGATGCCGCTGTCAACTGGGGGAACGGTAAGGCATATTTCTTCAAGGGTGGCGAGTATGTGCGCTACGATGTGAAAGCTGACCGTGTCGATCCCGGCTATCCCAAGCCGATCAACAGCGAGACCTGGCCGGGCTTGCCCTGGCGTGACGGTGTCGATGCAGTCGTTAACTGGTATAACGGCAAGGTCTATTTTTTCAAGGGTGGCGAGTATGTGCGCTACGATGTGAAGGCTGACCGTGTCGATCCTGGTTACCCAAAACCGCTCAGCAGCTGGTCTGGCGTGCCGTGGGTTGACGGAATTGATGCTGCTGTGAACTGGAAGAACGGCAAGGTCTACTTTTTCAAGGGCAATTCTTATGTGCGCTTTGACGTCAAGGCTGACAGGACGGACCCCGGTTATCCGAAACCGATCAACGAAGAGACATGGCCCGGAGTGTCGAGTTTGTTGCGATAATGCCTGGCGGAGGAGGTTCAGGGAAAATAGGGTAAATACAGGGACACTATACCAATTAAAGTCTGAGCCCATGAAATAGGTAAGATGTCCCTTCAAGTTGTCTGAAATAAATGTTTTCTTGATTGGAATGGCGAATAAACAACAAGCGATTTGTAATCTTCCGGCATCGGGGAGGTAAAATCTGCATGAACGATCATTACACGACATTGACACGTCAACAACTTATCGAAGAGGTCAAGAGGTTAAAGACCCATGCAACCGGACTAGAACTGGCGCTTGCCGAGAAGAGATGTGACGAGGAATCCCGCCATCAGTACGAATTCATTGTCAATACCTCGCGCGAGCTGCTCAGTCTTGTCGATAACAATTACCGCTACGTGGCGATAAACGATGCCTACTGTAGAGCCCACAGACGACGCCGTCAGGATATCGTCGGGACGAGTGTCGTAGATATATGGGGGGCTGAAACCTTCGAATCCACGATCAGGGAGAATCTGGCCCGCTGTTTTGCAGGGGAGGAAGTCCAATACCAAGCCCGGTTCGAGCTTCCAGCCAAGGGGGTGAGGAGCATGGAGGTGACCTATTACCCCTATCGAAACAGCGACGATCAGGTCACACATGTGGTTGTCATGTCACGGGACATCACTGAAAAAAATGCTGTCGAGCACGAACTGGTTGCGCTGAAAAAAGCGGTTGAGACCATGCAGCTCGGTGTCACTATTTCCAGCTGCGAAGGCAAAATCCTCTACTCCAATCCTGCCGAAGCGGCGATGCACGGTTACTCTCCCGAAGAACTTATCGGCAAGAGAGTAAATGTATTTGCACCGGGTCCCGCCAAAATGGCCATTCCCATTGACATCGGCAAGATAAGCAGCTGGCGTCGGGAGGGTGTCAATGTCGATCGGCTCGGCAAGGATTTTCCGGTTCACCTGATGTCCGATGTGGTGAGGAACCAGGAAGGCGAGCCGATCGCCATTGTTACCACATGTGAGAACATCACCGAGCGTAAACGGATCGAGTTGAAGCTGAAGCAGCAGGTCGAGCGGACCTCTGCCCTCCGGGAACTGGATCTGATGATCCTCTCGAATCTTGAAATTCGGGAGTTGCTCAATGTCTTATTGAGTTATCTCGTCGAAAAACTCGCCATCGATTCTGCAGCAATCATGCTCCGGAATAATTATTCATTGATGCTCGAATGTGCTGCGGAGTGCGGTTTCCTTACACCATTGTATCGACATGTGCAGATCAAATTGGGCAATGGCCTTGCAGGCAAGGTCGCCTACGAGCGGGCTCCCTGGCATGTCCCGGACCTTCACGCACTGGATGGTGCCTCTGTTGAACCGTGCCTGGTCGCTGGCGAAGGGTTCCGTTTCTATTACGGAGTACCGCTGATCGCCAAGGGGACCGTGATTGGCACTCTTGAGGTATTCCACCGCGCCCATTTCGAACCCGACGAGGACTGGATCGATTTTTTGGATGCGCTTGCCGGACAGGCTGCGGTTGCCATCGACTACAGCTCGATGTTCCGCGACCTGCAGCACTCCCGCGACGAACTCATGCTCGCCTACGATACCACCATCGAGGGGTGGTCACGGGCACTCGACTACCGCGACAAGGAGACCGAAGGACATTCCCGAAGGGTCACGGAATTGACCGTCAAGGTCGCTCAGCATATGGGGGTTGGCGATGCCGATATCATGCATATCCGCAGAGGCGCACTACTGCACGACATCGGCAAGCTCGGTGTTCCGGACGGCATTCTCTTTAAACCCTCTCAGTTGACAATCGAAGAGTGGCAGATCATGAAGAAGCATCCGGAGATCGCCTTTGAGCTGCTTTCCCCGATCGCTTTCCTCCGGCCGGCCGTGAATATCCCCTACTATCATCACGAGAAGTGGGACGGCAGCGGTTATCCGAAAGGTCTCTGCAGGGAAGAGATCCCCCTGGAGGCACGGATATTTTCCATTGTCGATGTGTGGGATGCACTGATGAACGATCGTTATTACCGGACAGCATGGCCACTTGAAAAAGTATGCGACCATATCAAGGGACTTGCCGGTGAACATTTCGATCCGAAGGTTGTCCAGGCATTCTTTGAGGTTATGGAAACATGCAGGAACAATTAGAGGGGAATCTCAATAATGATACCGACAGGCGATAACTATGGTCTCTGTTTCTTCCACTTGGTAGACAAGCCGATGTTCCCGGTCAATCCGGCGCGACCAGCAACCGGCAAGCTGAAAACGGAGGGGTTCCGGTTTCCCTGTCCCCTCAAAAGGGGTTCGACGAATTTCTTCAAGAAGAGTTAAGATCCTCTCAGCCTGGCGTTTATCAGCCTTTAGCCAATAACGCAGGTCGTCGAGAGCAGTCGGAGTTAAAGTGACGTTCATAACCCAAGAGCATCCATGGGAGTTCGCTTGCCGGATCGTGCCTCTTTAAGCGATTGCAGTAGTCGTGAAGCATTAGCAGGACTGGAAAGCAAATATTCGCTCTCCATAATGGACTCATAGTCTTCCAGGCTTACGAGAACCACGCTCTCGCCTTTTCGACGCGTGATCAGGATCGGTTCGTGATTTCTGCAAGCATCGTCCATAACATTCTTAAGATCATGGCGTGCTTCGCTGTAAGAAATTGCCTGCATAACGACCTCCATAATGACAAGATATTGTACAATAGCATGTGAGTATTAAACTTGCAAGAGGAACAACCAGGCGACTGCAGCAGCTTGCATAAAGGGAAAATTGTGTACAATTAAGCTGTCGGAATAAAATAACTGTTACATATGCTGTGGCAAGAACGGCATAAGGAGCCGTAACGAAATAGTTTGGTCAAAAAAGGAGAGCTCATGCGAATTAATCTGATTGTCACGTTTTTGCTGCTTGCTTGTCTGGGTATGGCGACTGCTGTTCAAGCTGAAAACTTTTCGGTCAAGCCGGGTGATACCATCCAGAAAATATTGGAAGAGCGGACCGGAAAACGTGTGACGCTCCGTCTGCAGGGGGGCGAGGAGCTGACCGGCAAGGTCCGGACAGTCACGAAGGAGCTGGTGCAGCTGGGAGAGCTCTCCGGTCGGGATTTTTTCGATGCTGTTGTCGAAATGAACAGGATATCGGCAGTCATCGTCCTGGTGAAAGCAATTCCGATTTCTGGAATCTGAGTAACAGGGTACTATTGGGGGGGTATGGGACTTCTCAAGACGAAAGTATGGACCTGGTACGATATCGGGCTGCTGAAGTGGTGTGTGCTGCTCTTCGGTATGGTTGCCGGGGCACTTCTTCATGAATATGTCAGGCAGTATATCTGGCTGATCCTTGCAGTTGCGGTCTTACTGGCAGTCAGGCCGACACTGGCCTATTTCAGGCATTGATTGCCTGTGGGAGACGATCTGAAAGGGAGACAGGAACAATATGGTCAAGACGGCACTATTTGAGTCACTGATCGAGGGCTGCACGGAAAACGGTGACGGCACCTGGACATTCACGCTTGAAGGGAAGAGCTACATCATCAAGGATCATCTGGAGATATCGAAGATCGCCCAGCAGCACGACTACATCATTATTTATTGAAGCAGGATCGAGGGTCGAGGAAAAAGGTACGAGGAAAAGCATCCGCCTTAACCTCGAACCTCGGTCCTCGGTCCTTCATTAATCCAGCGTCCGCCGATAACGAATCACTCCGATCACAACCGCAACAACGGCAAAGAGCGCGATCTGCCAGACCTGTCCCCGGATCTCGGCAATGCCGTTCCCTTTCAGCAGTATCCCCCGGATTATCCGCAGGAAATGAGTCAAGGGTAACAGCTCCCCGATGTACTGCGCCCAGCGCGGCATGCCGCGAAAGGGGAACATGAACCCGGAGAGCAGGATCGACGGCAGGAAGAGGAAAAACGTCATCTGGACCGCCTGCAGCTGGTTGCGCGCCAGGGTGGAGAAGGTTATGCCGACGGCCAGATTGGCGATGATGAAGAGCATGGCAACAGCCAGCAGCAGTATCAGGCTCCCCTGCATCGGCACATGGAAGACCACCTTTGCCGCTGTCAGGATCAGTCCCACCTGGACATAGCCCACCAGTATGTAGGGGATGATCTTCCCGAGCAGTACTTCCAGCGGCCGGGTCGGCATGGAGAGCAGGTTCTCCATGGTGCCCCGTTCCCGCTCCCGGGTTATGGCAAGCCCGGTTATCATCACCATGGTCATGGTCAGGACGACCCCCATCAGTCCGGGGACGATGTTGTACTGGGTGATCCCTTCGGGGTTGTAGCGCGGGTGGATGCGGAGTTCGACCGGGTCGATGCCGGGTGAGAGGTACCCCAGCGGCCCTTTCAGGTCATGCTCCAGCGCGCCCCGTATCAGGGTCTGCAGGGAGGCGAGCGCATTCCCGGTTGCGGCCGGATCGGTCGCATCCGCTTCGATCAGGATAGTCGGGCGCGCTCCCCGCAGAAGCTCCCGGGAGAACTGCACCGGGATTGTCACTAGGAACTGCACATCGCCACGGGAGAGAAGCTCTTCGCCTTCTGGTTCGCTGCTGACCTGGCGCACATAGTCGAAATAGCCGCTCGCCCTGATCGACTGCAGCAGGGTTCTGCCCTGGGGGCCGTGGTCGGCAACCAGTACTGCGGTGGCGAGATGTTTCGGATCGGAGTTGATGGCAAAGCCGAAGAGAATCAGCTGCAGCAGCGGAATGCCGATCATCATCCCGAAGGTGAGCCGGTCGCGGCGCATCTGGATGAACTCTTTGACAACGATCGCCCAGAGCCGGGCGGGTGAGAAAAAAGTATGCTCTCTCATGACTCGTAATTATCCGGCGAACCTTCCATGAGGCGGATGAACACCTCTTCGAGGCTGGAGCCCTGAGCTATCTCTTTCGGGCTGCCATAAGCCAGCAGGTTGCCGTAGGCAAGGTAGGCAAGGGTATGGCACTTTTCCGCTTCATCCATATAGTGGGTCGAGACCAGCACGGTCAACCCCTGCGAGGCGAGACCGTGGATCTGGTCCCAGAAGTCGCGCCGCGCTTTCGGGTCGACCCCCGCGGTCGGTTCATCCAGCAGGAGCAGCTTCGGTTTGTGGATCAGGCAGGCGGCAAGAGCGAGCCGCTGTTTCCATCCTCCGGAGAGTTCGCCGGCCAGCTGCCTGCGGCGCCCGGCAAGCCCGAGCTTCTCAAGACTCTCATCAACGGCACGTTTGCGGTCCGGGACCGAATACATCCGTGCCACGAAATCCAGGTTCTCGGCAATGCTCATATCCTCATAGAAGCTGAAGCGCTGAGTCATGTAGCCGACTTCCCGCCTGATCGCCTCGCTGCCAGCGATGACGTCATGACCGAGACAGGTGCCGCTCCCTCCGTCCGGTCGGAGCAGGCCGCAGAGCATCCGGATAAAGGTCGTTTTGCCGCTGCCGTTGGGCCCGAGAAAACCGCAGACAGTGCCGGTCCTGACCTGCATGTCGATGCCGTTTACCACGGTCCGGCCGCTGAAGGTCTTGGTCATCCCCCGGACATCGATGGCGAACTCTGCGGACATGGTCAGCGCCCCAGCCGCAGATCGACCGGCTGCCCCGGATTGAGGCGAACAGCGCTTTCAGGAGGGAACGAGACTTCGAGCAGATAGACCAGCTTTGCGCGGTTCTCACGGCTGTAGATGACCGGCGGGGTGTACTCTGCGCGGGGGGAGATGAAGCTGACTCTGCCGGCAAAACTTTCCTTGATGCCGTCGGCTGACACGGTGACAGGGTCGCCGGGGTGGACAGTTGCGGTCATCCCTTCTGGCAGAAATGCCCGTACCTTTATCCCTCCCGGAGGGAGAAGCGAGACGACCGGCCTGCCGCCAGCTACCCATTCACCGCTCCGGTAGAGGGTGTCGTAGACGGTGGCGTTCTCGGGAGCTTTGCGGCTCTTCTGCGAGAGCTCCCACTCCGCCCGTGTCAGGACGGCTTCCAGGGCCAGGACATGTGCCTCGGCAGCAGCGACCTGATCGCTCCGTGCCCCCAGCCGGGCAGTCTGCAGATCGGCTTCGATCCGGGCAGCAAGCTGCTGCTGCTGGTCCCGTAGAGAGCGGGCAGCATCAAGGCTCTGCCGGGATACGGAGCCGGAAAGGAGCAGCCGTTCCTGGCGGCCATACTCGATCTCGGTGAGGGAGAGAGCCGACTTCGCCTGTTTGAGCTGAGCGCCCAGTGAGGCAAGCTCGGTCGGCCTCATCCCTTTTCTGGCGTCCTGCAGGGATGCCTTTGCCTGCACGAGCCTTTTCCCGGCTTCATCGCGAGCGCTTCTCTCCGCGTCATTCTCAAGAGCGAAGAGCGGATCGCCTTTTTTAACAGCAGCTCCTTTTGAAACATTCAGGGTTACGGTGCCGGGGAGGGGGGAGGCGAGATAGATGAATTCACCTTCGACATACCCGTGCAGGAGGTCCGGTGAAGGCTTGCTGCAGGAGAGGGCCAGGAGAAGGGCGGGGACGAGGAGATATGCCGGCATCATGCTAAAAAAAGGTTTCAATACTGAATCAGTCAATTCCAGCCTCCGGTACGAATCTTTCCTTAAGCTTACCATCTGGCTGAGAACACGCCAGAGTCAATCAATAGAAAAACGATAACTCCCCATGCCGTAGGCTGCGCCCTTGCCGATGTTGAACCTGCTGCCAAGTGCAAGAAACGGGATGAACTCCGCCAGTTCCCCGCTGAATGTCACACTCCCCTCAAGCCCCTGGAGCGGGCCTCCATGGGCTCTCCATTCAAGCGCTGAGCGGCTGCAGCTGATCTCTCTGCTCCGCCCGGCAAGCCATTTGAAGTCGTGCGTCAGCTCTTCGCCCCCATAGTAGTATGCCAATGAGGAGACCCGCCTGAACAGGGCTCCGGCAAGAGCGCTGAATTCGAGCTCCCGGAGCGGAACGCCTTTGTGCAGGAGTCTCAGGGGGGTCAGGATGTCGACTGTTACAGTGGAGCAGGGGGCGCTCCTTGAAAGCAGTTCGTCAAAGGAGAGTATCGGGAGGTTGGCGAACTCTCCGTTCTTGCTGTCAGCAGGAATGGGTATGCGTGATCCATCCCCGGCTGCCGCCTCGATCCTGACAATTTTCCAGTGTCCGATCCGCCCGTGCGACTCAAGGAGTATTCCCAGAGCTTTGAAGAAAGGGTCAAGGTGGCTGATCGCTTCACCGGCGATGGCCAGGGAGAGCTCGATCAATGTCCCTTTTGCCGGTTTTGCCGGAAGTATCGGTATCCTGAAGGCGAAGGGGAGCGGCGGCTTCTGGTAGCGGCGAAGAGCTGACGGGTCGGTTGCAAGGCTCTGGTCAAAGGTAGAGCGGCAGGGGCAGGAGGGGCCGGCACTGCAGCTGCCGTCACTGTTCAGGCAGCCGACAGCCGAGCGGAATGCAGCAGGGAAAAGCTGTCTGAGGGCGAACAGGGCATGGGGGGGGAGTCTGGTCCCCGGATGTTCGAGCGTGAGGTAGATCTGGACAAAAGGGGTGCTCATACGTTTTAACCGAGCAGGTTACGGTAATCTTCAGGCGTGTTCAGATTCATGAAGGATCTGAATCCCTGTGAATGGCGAGCGACTTCTGCCGCAGGGACGATCTGCGCCCCGATCTGTGCGAGCAGGTCGATGATCTTCGGCCTGGCGGAGGTGAGCGCGGCCTCAATGGCAGGGAGAGCCGCCTTTGTGTAAAAGGCGTGCAGCGGTTCGATCCCTCCGTCGCTTTCCGGCACCAGCGCCGGTGCAGCCGAACTGACCCCGCTCAGCCAGCGTATCAGCTCCCTGTCAAGATGAGGCATGTCGCAGGCTGCTACGAAGATCCGTTCATCCCTGCTCCAGGTCAGCCCGGCATGTACCCCTGCCAGAGATCCTTGACCGGGAAGGATGTCAGGGATTTTGGGGCAGGGGAGGAATCCGTACTCGTGCGGTCTGTCAGTAACGACCACGATGTCGTTAAAAAGCCCGGAAAGGGAATTGTATATCGTTTCTATCAGCGGGCGGTCATTGTATGGGAGCAGTGACTTGTCCCTGCCCATCCGGGAAGACCTGCCTCCGGCAAGAATGACACCGGTCACCCCTTCGATTTTTTTGTCCGGAAGCCTGATCCGCTCAGGGTGTGAGTAGATCTGGAACGTGGCGGCCCTGAGGTAGCCGATCAGGGTGATGCCGGACTCTTCGCAGAGCTTCACAGCCATGTCTGTCGGTGAGGTGCGGGAGGCGATAAGCGAGATGCCGAGCTGGGCTGATTTCGCTGCCATCTCGGTCGAGATCCGACCCGAAGTCACCAGCATCAGGCCGTTCAGGTCTATCCCCTTGAACAGGGCTTCTCCCGCGATCCGGTCAAGCGTGTTGTGTCTCCCGAGGTCCTCGGCATACAGGACCATCCGGTCGTTGTCACCGACCGCAGCCGAATGGATGCCGCCATGTGCCCGGTATTTTTCCGAATGTTTCCCGAGCTCTTCCATCAGGCTGAAAACCTCTGCAGGCGTGAATTCCTTTTTCTGATCGATCTGGATCGGGCGGGGAGTGGAGAAGGTGACGCCGGTGCCGCAGCCGGAGGTAAGGACCGGTTTCAGTTTGTCCGGCAGAGTACCCTTGATCCTGACATTTGCGGCCCCGAAATCCTTGCAGACAGAGAAGAGTTCGAAATCATCCGGAGAAGTGACAAAACCCTGCAGCCTCAAAAAGCCTGCCACCAGATAATTAAGCTCGTGCGGTGAAGCAACAAGAGTCGCGATCTCCCGGCCGTTCACTACCAGCGGCACAGGGAACTCCTGAACGACTTCACCCTCTTCGGAGTGCAAGACTCCTTTGGAATAACAGTGGATAGGGATCATTCGAGTCCGGTCATGCCAGGTAATCGGCAATAATGGTCGAGATCGTTCTGAGCTCATCCAGATTCTGCGGCGTAAAGTCTGCACCGGCTTCCGTTACTGTTGCCGCTTTGCGGGAGATCTGGAGGACACCCAGCACGTCAGCCCCTTTGATGATCGGAGCGCTCATTATCTTCTGCAGCGGGATCCTTTCGCTCTTTTCAGCAAGCATATGCTCAAAGATGAAAAGATGGCGGCTGCCTGAAAAAGAGTTGTCGACGGTTGCTGCACGGTCATTTGCTGTTTTTGCGACAAGAGAGTTCACGGCATTTAGCGGGATATGCCCGAAACTGGTCATTCCTTGAGGCCATATAAAAACTATTTCGTGATTTTTGTGATTTACCCTGAAAATGCCCACTTCATGGGTGCGTACTCCGAAAAAGGAGGCCAGCTCTTCAGCGATGTACTTGAGTCGCTCATTAGGGCCATTCATTAAATCCAGCTTGTTTCTCAGGTTCACTTCGAGCTGACCGGTCGACATAAACGCGATACCTCCGTTTCATTTTTATAAGAGCTAGATAATAGCGGCATGAAGAGGAATTATCAAGCGCTGTCAGAGGGGGAAGCAGATAATCGAAGTAGCATTGGCGGAAGCGGCGGTATGCGAAGGTGACATTCACCTGAAGATAAATTAACAGTAAAAGCAGTTGACTGAGGATAGGGTCTCTGTTATAAACACTGTTCCCCAAGCCGCCGGGGTATATTTATTGAGC
>VFJK01000070.1 GCA_009886125.1 Geobacter sp.
TGAACGGAAAAGCTAGCTCGGGTCTTTCGAAAAGATGGCCATTGCTTTTTTTAAGATTTCACGCTCCATTTTCAGGCGTTCGTTCTCACGTTTGAGTTGACGGATGACTTCGGCATCGGATGCCACGTACCCCTTGCCGGGAAAAGCCTCTTCTGGTTTTGCTGAGAACTGTTGAATCCAGTTGTACAACGTATTCGGGTGAATGCCCATGTCTCTGGCTATCTCAGGGACTCTGGCGTCACCATCTGTAACCAGTTTTACCGTTTCAATCTTAAACTCGCGGCTGTACGACTTTCTTCTCGATACCATGACTGTCCTCCGTCTGCTGTTGTAGCAGCTTTTCGGACTGTCCGCAATTTCGGGGGAGATTCATAGTTATGGGTGAACTTACAAAGGTGAATCATTCCGAGTTGATTGATCCACAGGCACAACTTGTTGTTGCTTTCTTTGATAATGGAAACAATCGCTATGTTGCAGACTATTTGGTTAGCAAAGTTGACAGATGGCCAGTCTTCCCTTGGGAGGAGTAACTGTCAAAATCACTATGCTCAGAATTGGTATTTGTATAACAAGAGGAAAAGTGCCGGGTCAGGCTTCCAAGTTGTTAAGTTACGGGAAAGCGGGACGCTCCCCAATTCCTGGGGTAGGCAATAGAGAGAGGTTACATGACTTTCAGTGCCCCAAACCGCAACACCTCAGACCCATGCAGTACCTTAATAATCCGCAGGAGTGATCCCTTCTTAACGTACACTGCAATGTACGATGTCCGGAGAATGACAAGCTCCATTGTGCCGGCCACTCTTCCCTTTTTCCCCCGACGGGAAACAGGTGGCAACATCATTGAAACTTGCTGATATATTTCATTCGTTACATTTATTGCGGCTTCGAGGTTATCTTTTGCAATATATTCAAGAATCGAATCTAAATCTGCTTCGGCCTCTGGCTCCCAAACTACATCCACGCCAGGCACGTTAGGCCGCCTTTTTAAGAAGAGCTGCCTGCTTGGATTTTAGCCGCGTACCAACGTCCTCATGTGAAGCCGATACCCTGCCCGGCTGATTCACTTTTGCCAGTACCGATTCAACTTGCTCTCTAAACCAACGATCATGCTCAGCAGCAGCAGTGGCGTTAAGCTTCAATTCAAAAGGTAAGCCTTTCACAGTATTAACCTGACGGATAAAGAGCCGAATTGCCTCGCTCATAGTGAGGCCCAGATTTTTAAAAATTGACTCACACTCAAGTTTTTCTATTTCGTCAACGCGAGCTCTGATAATGGTTTCTGACATGAGTATCACCTCTAAGATATTGTAGCCTATTGTAGCTACAACTTATCAGCTTTGCAACTCATTTGGTTTTATGGGGCATAATTCCGGGAATTCCGGCAACTATTCCCGTCAAAAACTCAGTGCCGGAATCTTTCCATACTCTCTTTCCATGGCTTGCAACCCGGCTTCAGCCCGCATTTTCCAGCTCCCGCCCCTGCTGACCAGATCTTGCCACCCCTCTTTCAATTCAAAAGGCAGTTCCTTATCGAAGAAGGACAAGAGCTGATACGCCTGGTACAGATCCTTATGAGCCTTGGCTCTGGCGGTCACATCTCTGAGCTGGGAAACGATCAATTTGTGCAGACCGTACTTCAGGGGCTGCGGAATTAGTACTGCAATGGCGTCACCATTGATTACTACACCGGGTATCGGCTCCTCAATCAGGTAGCCGAGGAAGCTTAAGGGCAATGCGGCAGCCTTCAGCCTCGGGATATAGACCGGTTCTTCGCTTGCCCCTGTCCTAGGCGTAAGCAGATCTATCCGCAGAGGACTCTTGCGGATTGCAAACGATGTTGAAGGGTGTTTGCGGTTCAATGGCGGCACCGGAAAGAATCCCATGGAGAGGCTTTCCAGCGCCTTGGGAATGTCGGCAGTCAGGCCAGGTACGGCAATGCTCAGGTTTCGTTCTGCAGCAATATCAACGTCCTGAGTGCCAAGCGTTGTCTCGTCCCAATGTACTCCCAGCAAATTCCCTATGCAGCCAAAGGCATGCGTTCCTACCAGTACCCCGCCAACCTGAAACAGTGCAGAATCAGCCAGCTCCCGGATTACACGTGCTATGGGATGCGGAGCTGTTGCGATGCGGCCTGCCTTCAACTGGGCACACAGCTCTTGGATGCCAATTGGATCAGCAGCGTTCTCTTTGCGCTCGACAGTGTATAGCTGCACAAGTTCTTCAAGATTTTGCGACTTTTGCCCAAGGCAGATGCTTCTCTTGGCGCCTCCAGCCATGTAATGCTGGAAGTACAGGTATTCCCTGCCGGAAATAGTCTTGGTGGAGAACGAGCCTTCCAGATTGCCGATGTTTCGCTGTGCTTCGCGGACTGCAAGCCGCTCCATGAGTTCAGCGTGGAGCGTCCTGGTTTCTATGGAAAGATCTTTGAGCATACAGTAATTAACCCCTGATTGAGTTTAAACAGGGGTTAAAATAGCCTGAAACAAGAATGCAGTCAATAGAAATGCATCTTCAGGTGGGACCGGAAATAGGCCGATTCTGAATCACATCATTTATTGAGGAGACAATCATGGGAAACTAGGACACTCCCGTATACGAATTGTAACGGAAAGAGCGACTAACCGGTCGCTCTTTTTTTGTTTTATGGCAATTAGCTGACTGTTTTGATATAACATTTTAATCAAAACTAAGATCATGAGTAGAATGGATAACACAAAACCGATAATAGCCTTGACCATGGGAGATCCCTGCGGGATCGGACCGGAGATAATCGTCCGCTCGCTGTTGCATCCTGCGGTGCAAGATGCCTGTACGCCTCTGATCATTGGCGACAGAAAGGTCATGGAGCGGGCTGTTGCCCTTGTCGGCAGCAGTCACAGTATTATCACACTTACCGGTGATGCAGTCCCGGAGAGTGCCCCTGTCGGGACACTATTCCTGAAAGAGCTTTCCACCCTTTCCGATTCCGATATGGTGTACGGGAGCCCGACCGCGGCCTCAGGTGATGCGGTGTACCGCTATATCGTTGCGGCAGCCGGGCTCTGCCTGAACGGCACTGTTGCCGCTATGGCGACGGCGCCGATAAACAAGGCGGCGATGAATCGTGCCGGGCACGATTATCCCGGCCACACAGAGCTTCTTGCCGCACTGACCGGTACTGATAAATTTGTAATGATGCTTGCCGGGGAAAAACTCAGAGTTGCGCTGGTAACGATTCATGAGGCTCTCGCCGCTGTTCCGGGACTGATAACGTTCGATAAAGTCCTTTCGACGATCATCACTACGCATCGTGATGTAGCACGGTTTTTCTGTCAGAACCCCCGGATAGCAGTCCTTTCGCTGAATCCACATGCTGGCGAAGGTGGCATGTTCGGTGATCATGAGGCGCGGGTAATCTTTCCGGCGATACAGGAAGCGATACGAAGAGGCATAAATGCCTCCGGACCTCACTCAGCAGATACCCTTTTTCACTTTGCTGCTCATGGGGATTACGATGCCGTGGTCTGCATGTATCACGATCAGGGGCTGATCCCACTGAAGCTGCTTCACTTTGATGACGGGGTAAATATCACTCTGGGGCTTCCGATCATCAGGACATCAGTCGATCACGGGACTGCATATGATCTTGCCGGCAAAGGGATTGCAAGTTCAGAAAGCATGAAAACGGCAATTATGACATCAGCGAAAATGGCCGGGTTTGCAACTTCAGTATGATTGAAAGAGGTACCGCGTGATAGATCAGCCACGGCTTTGTAGCGGCGGAAAGAGCAAGGACAAGTGCATTCAGCATGCTGCTGCTATCGAGACTCTGATGGAGATCGCCCGGGCGCTTGCCTCGCCGAGCGAGATAGATGAGATCCTCGAACAGATCATGTATCAGATAAGCAGGCTGCTCTGTCCGAAGGCCTGGTCTCTGCTCATGAAAGACGAAGTTACCGGGGAACTTGAGTTTCAGGTCGTCATATCGGATGTAGCGGAAAGTCTGAAGGGGGTCAGACTCCCGAAAGGGCATGGTGTTGCCGGATGGGTCGCTGAAAACGGCGAATCACTGATAATCCCTGATGTTCGCTGTGACACACGGTTTGCGGCGGAGTTCGACAGAAAACTGTCGTTTGAGACCCGCTCTATTGCCTGTGTGCCGGTAAAAAGCCGTGACACAGTCTATGGTGTCATAGAGCTGATCAACAGCCTTGAGGATGGCATCTTCGATGAATCCGACGCGCAGATACTTACCACGATTGCCGATTTTGCCGGTATTGCCATCTCCAACGCAAAAGCTGTTGAAAAAATCAGAGAATTGGTCATTACCGACGACCTGACCGGTCTTTATAACTCCCGCTATTTTTTCGAACAGATTGAGTATGAGGTGGAACGTTCGAAGCGTTACCAGTCTCACCTGTCACTAGTCTTTTTCGACCTTGACCGCTTCAAAAACGTCAACGACACGCACGGGCATCTGACCGGAAGCAAGCTTCTTACCGAAGTTGGGGCTATCGTGGCCAGTAACATCCGTAAGGCCGACAAGGCAGCCAGATACGGTGGTGACGAGTTTGTTGTCATTCTCCCGCACACGGAAAAAATCGGTGCGGTCACCTTTGCCTCCAAGCTGCACAAGGAGCTGGAGAGTCATCCTTTTTTCAGTCTGGATGGAGCGCTTCTGACGGTCACCGGCAGCTTCGGGGTTGCTTCCTTCCCTGAGGATGCACTCTGCTCAAGCGAGCTAATCTCCGCAGCCGACGATGCCATGTACCGGGTGAAGGCAGCAGGTCGTAACGGTGTGCAGGAGGCAGGTCGTAACGGTGTGCAGGAGGCAGGAGCCCTGGGCGCATCATCCGGAAAACAGCGATGAAAAGATTTTTCATGGCGGGTATCGCCATAGTTTTCATCTATTTCGCTTATCTTGTCGTTTCACTAGCCATGCTCCCTCCCGTATCCGACCTCAAAGACCGGAAAATAAATGTGACTATCCAGGTCAAGGACTGGCAGGGCAACTACCATCCGTTTGTCCTGGGCACCAAAAACAGGTATTGGACCCCTTCTGTGAATATTCCCGCTGAAATGAAGTGGGCGGTCATTCTGGCTGAAGACGCCAATTTCTACAAGCATGAAGGGGTCGATGTCAAGGCGATCAAGCGGGCGATAAAGCACGATCTCGAAAAAAAGAGCCTGAAACGAGGGGCGTCCACGATCACCCAGCAGACGGCTAAAAACATCTACCTGTCTCGCGAGAAGACGATCACGAGAAAGCTGAAAGAAGTATATCTTGCGGTCAGGATGGAGCAGGAGCTGACCAAAGGGCGGATCATAGAGCTCTACCTGAACGTTGTCGAAATGGGGCCGATGGTCTACGGAGTCGGGCATGCTTCGAGATACTACTTCGGCAAGCCGGCAGCAGAGATGACGCCGCGGGAGTGCGCCTTCCTGGCGGCAATGCTTCCCGGGCCGCGAATCGCCTACAATCCGTACCGGAACATGTCAAAAGTACTGCGCCGCTCGGACATGATCCTGAAGCTGCTGAAGAATAACAGGGTGCTGAGTGAAGAAGAGTTTGCTGCTGCCATAGCGTTTGCCCCGAACATAAGCGGTCTGCAGCGGAAGGTTGAGGATACGATCAAGAAGGAAGCAGTATTTACCAACCAAAGTGGAGCTGTCACCAGGCCTGATCAGGAAAAGCTCGCTGGTGACGGTACTTCAGGAGCATCGGGCACGACGCAAGAAAAGAAGGAAATTCCGCCAGAGAACAGTGAGAACCATACCTCGCAGGGAAAACCTGATTCAGTGCAGCAATCAAGATAGTAATTCCCACTCATAGATAGAAAGAAGAATGATCCCATGAAAAATTTCCCCTCGTGCTCGCCGTGCTACTCACGGGGGCATTGGCCAGTGCAGCCGATCTCATCGTCTCCCGGGCTGAACTGGAAGATGCAAACCGCTCCCTGACGCGAAGAGTTTTCCCTCGACGCCGTCACTGCGCGGACCAAGGAGTGGGCACTGGCCAAGTGCGACGACAACAAATCCTCCGCCGCCCGGCTGCTGAAAGCCTCCCGCAAACTGTTCTACTGATAAATTCAAAATATTTATTCACAAAAAGCGATTTATATGTTACATAATAGCTAATATTTTATAAATGTGAAATATAGGTAACATTATAATGCGCGATTTGGGAATCAGGATTCGCCAGGCACGGAAAGAAAAGAAGCTGACACAGGCGCAGCTGGCGGAGATGGCCGGGATTGCGAGGAAGACGCTCTCCCAGATCGAGACCGGAACCGTGCCCGATATCGGTATCCGCAAGGTAGCTCGGGCGTTGGAGATTCTCGGTCTGGAACTGACGGTGCGTCCCGCCTCTGCGCCGCCGACCCTTGAGGAGTTGCAGCAGGAGAATGCGTCCCGATGACATCCCCCGCACTGGCAGTCTGGAGCAGCGATAAAAAGACCGGCATTCTTGGCCGGAACGAAAACTATTTTTTCAACTATCTCCCCGATATACCGGCTGATCATCTCGTCTCCCTGACCATGCCCTATCGATTGCAGAGCTGGATTTCGCCACGGGAGCTGCACCCGGTATTCCAGATGAATATTCCCGAAGGGGCGCTGCGGGAGGCGATCAGAAGCGCCTTTGCCAAGGTGATGGTAGTGGATGATGTCAACCTGCTGCGCATCACCGGCGGCAACCAGATCGGCCGGAACCGTTTCTCGCTCCCTGAAGCGGCTATTCCATCAATCAGCGAAAAGCCCGAGTCTCTTGAAGAGATCCTCACCTATCCCGATGCGGTGGAGCTGTTTAACGAACTGCTGACCAGGCATGCGGCTCACTCCGGCATCTCCGGCATCCAGCCCAAGGTGATCCTGGAAGCGACCGAGCGGGCGACGGTCACCTCCTCCTCGTTTATCGTCAAATCATGGGGGGAAGAGTGTCCGCAACTGGCGACCAACGAATATTTCTGCATGACCGCCGCGAAACGGGCGGGTCTGCCGACCCCGGAGTTCTCCCTGTCGGAAAACGGCGGACTGTTCGTCATGAAGCGTTTCGACCTGACCGCGACAGGGGAAGCGCTGGGGTTCGAGGATTTCTGCTCGCTGCAGGCGCTGGGGACCGACAGCAAGTACAACAGCACCTATGAGAGGGTGGCCGGAACCATCAGGGACTTTGTCTCAGCGGAGCATCTGGCAGCGGCCCGCGAGCAGTTTTTCGCAACCCTCGTTCTGTCGGTGATGGTTCGCAACGGCGATGCCCACCTGAAAAACTTCGGCGTCATCTACCGCTCACCGGGGGCGGTGACCCTTGCTCCGGTCTACGACATCGTCACGACCACAGCATATCTGAAAAACGACGTCCCCGCTCTTCACCTTTTCGGGACGAAGAAATGGTGGCCGGCCAAGGCTCTGGAAAAGTTTGCCCTGCAGTCCCTCTCCCTTTCTCCGCGAACCGCCGCGCAGACCATCGACCGGGTTGCCGGAGCAGTAAGCGAAACCGCACAGCTGATCCCTCTCCATATGCGGGAGCATCCCGGGTTCAGAGAAACAGGCAGCAGGATGCTGGCTATCTGGCAGGAAGGGGTAGACGCTTTTGTGAAGAGTTGAGATTTTCTACTGACAATAGTAACTGCCGTTTTTAGGCTTATCCTTGTTCATCCGTGTACATTGGTGGCTAAATGCTTTTTTAAGGTTAAATTTCTCCTCGAATAGCCTCTCTCTATCCCCCGGTTGTCCCCCACCGGAAAAGAGCCACCCGGGAAAGGTGGCTCCATAGCAGAGTGATTATATTCTGAATCGTTCAACGTCTTCCGCAGAGAAATCATTACTGCAGGAAAAGGTCGGTTCATCCTTGTCACTGACTATGACCAGTCTGGCCGGAGCGTTCTTTTCACACCTGGTATAGCGAAGCAGTATCCTGGCTGAAGTCTGAAGTGCTTCTTCATTGGCATCACCCAGCAACAGCCCCAGCGGAGTTCCTCCTTCATCCCATCTAAAAGCGGTCTCACCCTCCTTGACATGGTCAAAAAGCAGTGTGTTCTCCCTGTCGTCGCGGCCGATGATGAGACGTGTCTCAGCACCAAGACGAAAATGTCTGCCGATCCTGAGCAGCCGGAAATCGCGGGCTTTCAGCTTTTCCGAGTGACCGAAGATATCCCGCACCTTCGAAGCGTACGAGACTTCGGTGAGGAGGCAGCCGCCTGCCGGGGTCGGATACTCGTTGACCCCCAGTTCGGCGGCAAGCCGTATCTGCTCTTTGCGTGTCCGCCCCTTGATGAGCGGGAGTTTTTCGCGGTCTACCCACCCTTCGATTTCCGGAGTTGTCGGTGTGAGGAACCGGGCCGAGAGGGGGCGGAGCAGCAGCCCTTCAAGCCCGCAGTCCCGTTCCACTACCCGCAGGGCATCTTTCCTCTGGCTCATCGGCCGCTGCCCGAGGACCTCGCCGGTGATAACGAAGTCGGCGCCGGTAGAAATCATCAGCTCTCTGGCTTTCTGAAGAAAATAGATATGACAGTCGATGCAGGGGTTGATCGCTTTGCCGTAGCCGTGACACGGCTTTCTCAGAATCTCGAGATACTCCTGGCCGAGGTTCATTATCGTCAGGGGTACAGAAAGCATTTCAGCACCCGTCCGGGCATCGTACTTGCCGCTGTCCGTATCGGGTGATACGCCGAAGAAGGGGGAAGTGAAGTGGATGGCATGAACATTGACCCCCTGTTCCTGCATCAGGCGTATGGCGAGTGTCGAGTCAAGCCCCCCGGAATAGAGGGCGATTGCGGTTCGGGTCATTGAAAACTCCGTAGGTTGAATGCTTAATGAGAGACTAGCACAACCGGGATTTTAACGTGAAAAAAAGTTGCAAGTCAGGTGCTTGAATGATATATCTAACTGCTCAGTCGGGGCGTAGCGCAGCCTGGTAGCGCGCCTGCTTCGGGAGCAGGAGGTCGAAAGTTCGAATCTTTTCGCCCCGACCAAAATTTCAAGGGGTTAACTCACAAGAGTTAACCCCTTTTTTTATTCAGATCCCAGGGCAAAGATGCCGTTTCCCCGGGATTTACGAAAAACCTTATATGCTTGAGCTAATTGCGGAGGTTCAGTAGGGCAGAATAATTCTCCTCAAAAGGGTTTTTTGAGCTCATGCAGACACTCGTCGATCGCGGCGAACAGATCCTGAAAAACGACCGGTTTCATGATAAGTCTGTAGAGCCCTTTCCCGGCTGAATTCTGCCTGATGAGATTCCCGCTGTCGCCGGTCAGGACGATAAACTTCGTATCCGGTTTTAGCGCATAAATGCTGTCAGCCAGCTGATCTCCGTTCATCTCGGGCATATTGAAGTCGGTGATGACAATGTCATGCCGATGTGTCTGGAAAAGGTTCAGACCATCTACGCCGTTGAGTGCACTGAAGAGTCCCAGAGCAGGATATTTCCGCATGATTATGGTCACAAGCAGATCAAGAGTCAGCTGCTCATCCTCTACCAGCAGCAGCGAAATTGAGCCGGGGTCAGTTTTCGATTCCATTTGGCACCTCTATCCTGAATTCAGCACCGGTGTCAGTATTCAGTACGGACAGTTTCCCCCCCATATTTTTCTCGATGATGGCTTTCGACATGAAGAGACCGACCCCTGTCCCCTGCTGCGGCCCCTTGGTGGTAAAGTAGGGGTCGAATATCTTGTCCATGATCTCTTCAAGGATGCCGCCGGCGTTGTCGGCAATAGTCACCACTGCAGCGCCGTCCTGGTTGAAGATCGAGATAGTTACCCGGGGCGCATCGATTTCCCGTTCTGTCAAAATGTCCCTGGCATTGTTCAAGATGTTAAGAAGAGCCTGAGCAAATTCATTTTGAAAGCCATAGATGACGACATCATCCTTGATAACGAATTCGCAGTTGATATGCTGAGTTTTGAAACTGTCATCAATCAGAGACAGAGTGTGTTCAATCGCCGCACGTACTCTGAACTCGGTCATTTCCTTGTCCGGCTTGAAATAATTTCTGAAATCTTCGATGGTCTCGGACATATGCTTGATGAGAGTCATTGATTGCGTGACCGATCTGTCCAGAAACTCACGATTGAACTCACCGAGGTCATAAAACAGTAGCAGTTGCTGGACAGAGAGGCCGAGGGAGTTCAGCGGCTGGCGCCACTGATGGGCGATATTGCCGATCATTTCACCCATCGCCGCCTGACGGCTCTGCTGTATCAGCATCTGCTCCTTTTCGCGCAGGGCTTCCACTGCGCGGAGCTTCGTCTCAATCTCGGCATGCAGGCTCTGTTCGATTATCTTCCTCTGCTTTTCCCGCGCCAGATTTTCGAGTGCAAATGAAATGTCTACTTGCATCTGTACGAGCAGAGCCACGAGCTTTTCGTCAAAGAAGTTCATTTCCCCTGCATAAAGGGTAAGGGCACCGATTACCTTTTCCCCGTCTTTCAGGGCAATGGAAGCTGATGAAAATATTTCGTGAGCTTTTCCCTGTTCGTGCCACGGGCGAGTACATGGATCATTCTGGAAATCATTGCAGATGTAATAGGTCCCTGAGCGTATGGAGAGACCGGTGGGACCTTCACCTGCCGGCTCCGTATTGGCAGTAACCCGTATATCGTCCAGATAGTCGGTGATTCCGTATGCCGCAATTTTCCGTACTTCTCCGGTTTCTTCATCAAACAATCCAATCCAGGAGAGGATAAAGCCACCATGTTCCGCTGCGATCCGGCAAATTTCCCGAAACAGAGTATCACGGTCGGGAATGTGGGCAATGGCCTTGCCGGTTTCGCTGAGGGTCAGATAGAGCCGGTTCAGTCGCTGGATACTCTCTTCCGCCCTTGTTAAATCGGTTATGTCATAGATTGTTGACCGGCTCATGAGATATTCGCCGTTGTCGTCAAAGATGGGGGAAGCGTTCAGAAGCACCGGCAGGATGGAGCCGTCCTTGCGGATGAAACTGAGTCTCAGGTCGTTGAGAGCGTTTGCATGCTTGAACATCGGAAAGTTTTTTGTGAAAACTGCCAGACTTCCCGGGGTCTGGATGTCGGAGACCTTCAATTTCCCGATCACCTCGTCTCGCTCGTAGCCGAGCCAGCGCAGTTCGGTATCGTTGATCCGGACAAACGTCCCGTCCTTGTCCAGCGAGTGATAGCCGCAAGGGGCATGGTTGTAGAGATCCGAGAGTTCGTTCGCGGACTTCTCCAGCGCTTCTTCTGCTTTTTCCCGGACATCGATTTCTGCCAGCAGGGCATTTACCGTTGACGCCAGATCGCTGGTCCGCTCATTGACCCGCTGCTCAAGCTCCTCATGCGCCTTGAGCAGAGCGATCTCTGCCCGCATGCGCTCTGCTACTTCACGCTGCAGTTTCAGGCTTAATGCCTCGGCTTGGTGACGGGCGATGATAGCATCCTGCATCATATTGATAGTGGCATGGCGGGAATCGAGCAGTTTCGCGTTCGCTTCCTTGTATTTGGCCGTAGACTTCCGGAGCTCTTCATCAGCCTTCTTGCTCTCAGTGAGGTCGATGATCACGACCCGGCACTCCCTTCCCGATGCGGAGACCAATGCTTCGACCTGTACAACACGCGGGGAATAACTTTCTTTCAGGATCACGATCTCGCAGGTTTCTTTGACTTCACTCGTGAAAACTCTGTCGAGAAAATCATGGAATACCGGCCTGGTTTCATTGGAAATGAAGAAATCCAGGTGTCGTCCTGTCAGCGATGAGCGCTCGATCCCCAGGAATCCTGCACCGGTGAAATTGGTGGTAAGGATAATTCCTTCGCGGTCAAGATTAAAGTAACCTACTGGTGCAAAGTCATAGAGTTCACTATATGTTCCCAGTTGAGCCTCAATCTTCTCCCTCTCCAGCCTCGCTTGCATGAGTTCTTCATTCTGCATCTCCAGCTCGATCTGATGAACCTGCAACTGATGAATAAGTCGCTGCGATTCTTCATACGAAAGAGGAGTTCCGGCGGTGAGATTTTCAGAGCGCTGCCGTTCTTCCTCAAGACTTCGCACTGTCGAGATGTCAGGCTGCAATCTGTCTGGCTTTGTTAAATCAGTCATTGCTGATCCTCGGTGAAACCCATCTTATATCTCTCCGGCAGACCCGCTTTGGAGCAGAGTTCGTTGATCTCTCTCTTCAGCTCGATCATACGGAGTTCGCGCCCTACAGCAGCGTCGTTGAACTGTTCCAGGTCTTCATTGGTGGCTCTCAGTTCCTCGACTTGCCGTTGGATCAGCTCTTCGGTCTGCTTGCGTTCGGTAATATCCTGAATAGTCCCGATCAGGGAGATAATGCTGCCGTTAATGTCATGGCCAACATTGCCAATGCCAAGTAACCATCTTGTCTCGCCATCATTGTTACGGATAATCCGGTACTCTTTCGAGAACGGTTTCCCTTGGGCAATGACCTCTTCTCTCAAGTACTGATCCATCATCTCCCTGTCATCGGGATGTATAAGCCCCAGCCATCCTTGAAGGTTATGGGGGTAATTGCCGTCAATGCCGAAAATGTTATCCAGGATTTCAGAGGATTCCCATCTCCCGGAATTGAAATCGGTTTTGTAAGAACCTATGGCTGCTACTCGCTGCGACTCTTTGAAAAAGAATTCACTTTCGCTTAAAGCCTTCCGGCTCTGCTGGCTCTCCAGCTCGCTGGCAGCCCGCGCTGCCACCAGTTGCAGGATAGATTCCGCCCGACGGGTATCTGGCAGAGGTTGTCGCCCTATGACAGCGATCAGCCCGATCGGTTTCCCCTCGGTGCTCCAGAGCGTAGTGCCGAGGTAGCTCTCAGCCTGCAAATCCTGCAGCACCTCGTCGTTGGGGAACAGTCCACAAACATTCTGAGGGAAGCAGCAGATATTTTTGCCAACCACATCGCCGCAAGGGGTGTCCTTCAAGGCATAGGAGACGTTGTCTTCGAACTCGCCATTATGGAATACGGCCAGCGTCTGGGCGGATAAATGGTCATCCTCCAGCACGTCGATGCAGATGAAGTCCATTTTGAGCGCTTTGGCCAGGAAGAGCGCCAGCTCTTCAAAGAAGCTTTCACCTGAACCGCTGCTACCGCACTGGTTCAAGAAACGGAGGACATCTTCAGTCTCTTTTCGTTCAGTAATATCCCGGGCAACATGTATTGACCCTGACATCTCTCCAAGTTCATTCAGGAGCGGTGTGGTGGTTACATGAAAAGTGCCGCCGAGACGTTCCTCATACAACTCTGCGTTGTGTTGCAGGGAGTCGGACAGGGTCATGGCATGAGGGCAGGATGCGGGGGGCTGATCGGTACCATGAACACTGAGATAGCAGAATTGACCGATACACTGATGCTGAGTTGTTCCCAACCGTTCCGCCATAGCCTTGTTGACGCGGGTAATGCGATGCTGGCTGTCCATGATTGCGATAAGGTCCGGCACGCTGTCGAAGGTCCGTTCCCACTCTTCTTTGGCCAGCAGGATCGCTTGTTCGGCTTCTTTCTGTTCGGTGATGTCGATCACCTCTGACAGCACCGAAGCCATTCGACCCTGCTTGTCCGACAGCACCGAATTGTACCAGGTACAGTAGCGCACACTGCCGTTTTTGGTGTAGTTGCGATTGGTCGAAACAACCTGCCGCGTTACTCCGTCGGTCAATTGAGCCATGCTCCGGGCAACGATCGGCATATCCTCTTCATAGACCAACTTTAGCTTGGATATGGGGTTGCCGACAGTCTCGGTAGCGCTCCAGCCGAACATATTCTGCGACTCGCCGGACCAGCGCGTGACAATGAAGTCCTTGTCCCACTCGATAACCGCCATGGGCGAATTTTCCATATGGAAACGCAGGCGTTCCTCCTGTTCCTGCAACTTGTCATTCGCATCTCGCAGTTCATCAAAAGAAGCGATCAACTCATCGGTCTGTGCCTGCAGCTCCTCATTTGCTTCACTCAGTGCATAGGTACGTTCGGCGACCGTTGACTCCAGGTTGCTGTTGGCCCTGCGCAAGAGTGCGGCGATTACACTCATGTAAAGACCCAGAAAGGTGAAAATCACCAGACCAAGGCGTTCTACAGGTGAACCGACGGAGAATCCTTCCGGTGGCAGGACCCAGTAGGCAACTGACAGCAAGGTCAATATCGTGACCAGCAATCCCGGCCCGAACCCGGCTATCAGCCCTACGGTCATCACCGCCGGATAGAACGTGATATACGTGGGTAATCCGGGGCCGATCCATGCTTCCAATATCTGCCGCAACCCGACCGCTGCTGCTACTGCCGCAACTGCCAGGCCGTAACGGTAAAACCGCCCAAGTGGAGACTCCTGGCGGAAGTATGCAAGAAATGTATTGCCCTGCCAGGCTTTGTCCAGAGCGGATAGCAAGTCTCTGCGCTTACTCACCGGAAACTCCTTTGAACGTTTCATTTTTTCATGTCAGCTTTAACAGGTGGTGTCATCAAAGGGTAAAGTAGAACGTCGCCCCCTGACCTTTCGTGCTTTCGGCCCAGATCCTGCCGCCATGACGCTGGATGATCCTCTCCACGGTGGCCAGGCCGATACCGAAACCCTTGAACCCGTCGTCCTGATGGAGCCGTTGGAACGGCACGAACAGCTCTTTTGCCAGCGCTTGATCGAATCCGGCGCCATTGTCGCGGACAAAATAGACCAGATCATCCTCTTTGTTGATGGTGCCGAACTCGATCCGGGCAGAAGTATTATTCTTCGAGTATTTCCAGGCATTGCCGAGCAGGTTTTCCAGGACTACCAGCAGCAGATCGGGGTCACCGTAAGCGTTGATCCCGTCGGCAATGCAGAACGTCACCTGGCGCGAAAGATCCTGTCCCTGCAGGCTGGCAGATATTTCCCTGGCCATGCTACTGAGATCGGCCCATTTTTTCTCTACCTGTTTCCGTACATTGAGTGAGAAGTTGAGCAGTGCGGAGATAATATCGTTCATGCGGCCGGTTTCACGGATGATTGTCTCAAGCCACTCTTTGCAGTTGGTATCCAAGTCCTGGAAACATTTTTCCAGCAGCAACTGGCAGAAGCCGCTGATACAGACCATGGGTGAGCGCAGGTCGTGGGCGACCGTGTAGTTGAACGACTCCAGTTCCCGGTTGGCCTGTTCCAGCGCTACTGTTTTTTGGGCAAGATCTGCATTCAGCGCCCGGATCTCTTCGTGTTGCTGCATTATGAGCCGTTCCGAGCGGATTACGGCAAGTGATTTGTCGATGGACCGGAAAATCTGATCAAACTCGATCGGTTTCAGGACGTAATGACTGATACCGATCTCGATTGCGCGGATCAGGTTCAGCGTTTCGGAATGAGCCGTCAGAACAATGATTTCTGTGGAGGGAGAGAGAACCTTGATTTCCGACGACATGCTGATGCCGTCGGTAACGGGCATATTGATATCGGTAATGACAATCTCAGGTCGATATCGCTTGAACTGCTCGATCCCTGCGGCACCGTTCTCGGCGACGATCAGCTTGATTCCCGGGTAGCGCAGACGGATGATATTGCTCAGCAGTTCCCGTGAGCTCTGTTCATCTTCAACGAAGAGCAGCGATAGGTCGTTAAAGACCGGATCAGCAGTTGCCATTTCAAACCTCGATGTTGGATAGTTCGCTGCCGGGTAGCCGGATGCGGCCAAGCTGCCTTCCCTGCTCCGTTCATGACGATATTATCCATATGCAGATGGATAATTATGCAGAAAATGAGGTAATCGTCAACTCTACATTCATTAATATATCGATCGACCTTAATGGCAGAGCTCCCAAGGATTTTCCTTTTTGCTGCACACAATTAATGGATAAACAAAAAGGCTACAGCTCTAAAGCTGTAACCCATTGTTTTTGCTGGCGGAGGTAGTCAGTCTAACAAATCACGCAACATACTTAAAAATAACATTATTTACCGTAGGCCTTTTGACAGATACCCCCAAAATTACCCCCAAAAGATTTTGTGAGGCCTTACTTGGATTATGGAAGGGGGTGCTATTTGCACCCCCTTGTTATCTGATTTCAAATGATCGATGCGCCCTTCAATGACATTATAGCAGAAGACTTCCCTGATATGTTGAACATGACATTTGGCGAATCAAAGACAGGCTTCCAGTCGAAACCCATGTGGATTGCAGCCGCAATGAAAGCTCCATTGCTTACGTACTGATCGCCTCTACCCGTCTTTCTGGCCCATTTCTCCACCATGTGTTTAAGTCGATAGCTGCTCAATGATGTATTGATAGTCTTTCTTTGATTACAGCCCTGGAGCCATTTACAGCAAATTCTGAATTCGCTGAAGCCAGTAGCTTGAAAAGATTCTCTCTCGCTTAAATATATCGCCTTGTTTTCTTCCGCAGTCTTCTTCCAGTCAATATGCGAGCCGCATCGGATTCCAAAGTCAATAAGATAAGGTTCTTTTTCTATAGCGCTCAAGAAATCTTGATTCGTTGGTTCTTGTATTTTCGCCTGAATCCTCGATGAAACTTGTTCATACCAGTCATGAAGGTATTTGCCGCCTTTACGACCGGCTCTCTTCGCATACTGTGGATTTTTATTAGTCCAGGCGCAGAGCGCGTCGAACGCCGGACTTTGATAAAAGGCAGTGTCATTTTCTGGGAATCGTCCCAGAGGAATCCCGAATTCAGCAGTTATCCGTGCAACATCTTTTTTACTGAAACCCTTGAGATGGATCTCTGCTTGCCATTTGTCACCATACTTTGCGATGTAGTAACCTGCCGATTTCCCCTCTTCCGCTTCATCAAGATGGACGATTGAACACACACCGATTTCAACGGACCCA
>VFJK01000093.1 GCA_009886125.1 Geobacter sp.
ACCTGTCTCTATGTCAAAGATTTCTGCGGCAATTCCTGTTACCTGATCTACTACACCCTGAAGAATATGGGGCTTGAAAATTTCAATGCCGGTGCCGGTGTGCCAACGCTGAACAGGAATCATCTGAACGGCATTCCACTGGTTGTGCCACCCAAGACGCTGCAAGACCGCTTTGACGAGATAATCGCTCCGATATTTAGGCAGAAAGAATTGATCGAACAGTCGAACAAGGTGCTGATTCAGACACGGGATTCATTGCTCCCCCGCCTCATCTCCAGCAAACTGTCCCTCGAAAATCTGGACATCCGGTTTCCGCCCGGCATGGAGGCGTGACCGTTAGTTGTTGTTTCCTGCATGGTAAGTGACTTTTTTGTGGACTTACCATGCATAAAAACAGTATTGTGTGAGCATGCTCATGGACCTGCGCCGCCACATTCCCTTTGAAGAGTTCGACTACCAGATCCTCCTGGATTCGCTGCGGGAGTATGCCCATCCGCGCAAGAAGATCACTTCGCTGCTGCGCAAGGGTGAGATTATCCGGGTCAAGAAGGGGCTCTACCTCTTCGGCGAGCAGCACCGCCGCGCCCCGTACTGCCGCGAACTGCTGGCCAACCTCATCTACGGCCCCTCCTGTGTTTCCCTTGAATATGCCCTCCACTATCACGGCCTGATCCCGGAGCGGGTCGAGACGGTCACCTCGGTCACCTGCGGCCGGTCACACAGCTTTGACACCCCTGTCGGACATTTCAGCTACCGCGCCATCCCCATGACGGCCTACAGAATCGGTATCGACCGTATTGAACTCGCCGACGGGCGGGCGTTTCTCATGGCGATAGCGGAAAAGGCGCTGGCCGACCGGGTGGTGGCGGAGAGGGGGAGCGGACTGAGGACGCAAAAAGAACTGGCGGTTTTTCTGCAGGGCAGCTTGCGCATTGACGAGTCAGCACTCAAGGGGCTCGATCCCGAAGCAATCCTGACCATTGCCGCGGCCTATCGCTCACGGCGGCTGAAAGTGCTGGGGCAGGTGGTCTCCCGGCTGAAGAGTGCGGAGGCGTCCCATGCATGATGCCGTAGCGCGGATGCTGTCCAGATACGAGAACAGAAGCCTGGACGACCAGATGCGGGCGCTGCGGGAGATCATCCAGGAGGTGGCCCTGCTCGGTTTGTGGCGCGCCCGGTTTTTTGAGCATGGGGCATTTTACGGCGGCACCGCTCTGCGGATTCTCCACGGCCTGGACCGGTTTTCCGAAGATCTGGATTTTTCCCTGCTGGCGCCGGCAGCTGATTTTTCTTTGCAGCGCTTCAGTGCGGCTTTGGAAGAGGAGGTGCGGGCTTTCGGTTTCAACCTGCGCGTCGAGTCGGTCAACAAGTCGGTGGAAAGCGCCGTGCAGTCGGCCTTTCTCAAGGCCAATACCCGTAACGAGCTGCTGGTGATCGAAACCGACGAGCGGCTTACCCGGAATATTCCGCCGGGGCAAGTGTTGAAAATCAAGATCGAGGTGGACACCGATCCGCCGCCGGGATTCATGACCACAACCCGCTACCTGCTCCAGCCTATACCGTTTGCCGTCCGCTGCTACACGCTTCCCAGTCTGTTTGCCGGCAAAATCCATGCGCTGCTCTTTCGCCGCTGGAATAATCGGGTCAAGGGGCGCGACTGGTACGACCTGGTCTGGTATGCCGCCAATCATCCACAGCTTAATCTGTATCATCTTGAACAGCGGATGCGGCAGACCGGGCAGTGGAGCGGCGAAAGCCGCCTGACAAAGGAGCAGTTCGCTGAACTGATGAACAGCGCCATTGATCGACTGGATCTGGAACAGGCACGGCAGGATGTTTTCCCTTTTGTGAAAGACCAGCAGGCCCTGGCGATCTGGTCCCGGGATTTCTTCCGTGATGTGGCGGCCAGAATCAGCATTGTGGAAGAACAGGAGGCGTAACGCCCCATGCCCAATTTCATCTCCGAAGACAGTATCGAGAAAGCCATTCTAACGCGGCTGAAGGAGCAGTTCGGTTTTGAGCTGCTCAACTGCCACACCAGCGACGCGGACGACCTGAGCGACCGTTCGGGGCGGAGCGACAAGCGCGAGGTGATCTTAGGTGAACGGCTGAAAGAGGCGGCAACCCGGCTGAATCCTGGCATTCCCGAAATGGCGATTGATGAGGCCCTAACCAGGCTGACTGACAAGCGTTATGCCATGACTCCCATTGCCGCCAACCGGGAAATCGACGGTCTGCTCCGCGACGGCATCCCGGTGGAGTTTGAGGACGCCAAAGGTAAGCAGGAACAGGAACGGGTGCGGGTGATCGACTTCAATCCCGACTCGAAGGACAACCGCTTCCTGGCTGTTACCCAACTCTGGATCAAAGGGGAGCAGAAGTACCGCCGCCCCGACATACTCCTCTACGTCAACGGCATTCCGCTGGTCTTCATCGAACTGAAAAACTCCAACGTCAAGCTGAGATCCGCCTTTGACGACAACCTCACCACCTACCGCAAGGAAATCCCTCAGCTCTTCCTCTTTAACGCCTTTTGCATCCTCTCCAATGCCATCGAAACGAAGGTCGGCAGCTTCAATGCGCCGTGGGAATTCTTTTTCAAATGGCTGCGGGTGGAGAGCGAGAAGGAGAAGGTTGACGCGGCTAAGATCAAGCGGGAAGGGACGAGCGTCGAAGCCGCCATTGCCGGTCTTTGCCAGCCGGATAGGTTGCTGGACTACGTCGAGAATTTCATCATCTACCACAAGGAGACGGAAAAGATCATTGCCCAGAACCACCAGTTCATAGGCGTGAACAACGCCTTTGATGCCTTCCTGGAGCGAAAGGACAATAACGGGAAGCTGGGGGTTTTCTGGCATACCCAGGGCTCTGGCAAGAGCTTTTCCATGATCTTCTACGTCCGCAAGATCTTCCGCAAACTGACTGGCAATTTCACCTTCGTGGTCATTACCGACCGGGAGGATCTGGACAGCCAGATTTACCGCAACTTCCTTAACACCCGGACCGTCAAAAAGAGCGAAGCAGCACAGCCGAAGGACAGTGCGGAGATGCGCAAGTTCCTTGGCCAGAACAAGCGGCTGGTTTTCACTCTTATCCAGAAGTTCCGCTATGACAAAGGGAAGAAATATCCTGTTCTCTCCGACCGGGATGACATCGTCGTGATCGTGGACGAGGCCCACCGCACCCAGTACCGTACCTTTGCCGAAAATCTGCGCGCCGGACTCCCCAAGGCCCAGTACTTGGCTTTTACCGGGACTCCGCTGCTGGGGAAAGGCCGCAAGACCAATGCCTGGTTCGGCGAATATGTCAGCGAGTATAACTTCCAGCAGTCTATGGAGGACGGAGCGACGGTGCCGCTCTTTTACGAAAAGCGGGTGCCGGAGGTGCTGATCCAGAATGAGGTGCTGAGCGAGGAGTTCTACGAGATTCTGGAGGACGAGATTCTTGACGAAGCCCAGCAGGCCAAGCTGGAGAAGAAGTTTTCTCAAGAAGTGGAGGTCATCAAGCGGGACGACCGCCTGGAGACCATTGCCAAGGACATTGTCTATCACTTCCCGCGCCGCGGCTACCTGGGCAAGGGGATGGTCATTTCGGTGGACAAGTTCACAGCCGTGAAGATGTACGACAAGGTGCAGCATCACTGGAAGGAAGAACTGAAGCGGCTGCACGGGGTCATCAGGAAATCCACAAACGACATCGAAAAGGCGCGGCTGAAGAAAATTGTCGAATATATGCGCTTGGTAGAGATGGCTGTGGTGATTAGTGAAGAGGCTGGCGAGGAAGAGAAATTCAAGCAGCAGAAGCTGGATATAAAGCCCCATCGCGAGTGGCTGGGCAAGCTGGACCAGCATGGCCACGACGTGGAGTACAACTTCAAGGACCCGGCCCATCCGCTGCAGCTGGTCTTTGTCTGTGCCATGTGGCTGACCGGCTTTGATGCGCCGACCGTCTCGACCCTCTATCTGGACAAGCCGATGAAGGACCACACCCTGATGCAGACCATCGCCCGCGCCAATCGGGTGACCTCCTGGCAGATCAACGGCGTAACCAAGATCAACGGCGAACTGGTCGATTACTACAACGTCTTTCGCAACATGAAGAAGGCGCTGAAAGAGTATGCCCAGGGGCAGGAGGGGCTAAGCAAGCCGCCGGTGCAGGAGAAGACGGAACTCTTCAAGTTACTGAAAGAGGCTATCGAGCTGGGAACAGTTTTCTGCGAGGAAAAAGAGATCGAACTTGCCCGAGTGATGGACGAAAAGAACGTCTTCAAGAACATCGGCCTCTTCACCGATTTCGCCGACATCCTCCTGGGAAATGAGGAGTGGCGCAAGAGCTTCAATGTCTACGTGAACACGATTACCTCGCTCTACGAGGCCTCCAAGCCTGAAATCCTGGGGAAGCCGGTGGTGCGCTACGTGGCCGTCTTCCAGTATCTGCGCGGGGTGATCGAAAGCTTCATTGAGCAGACGGACATCGACAAGGTCAGTCTCCGTATCAGTGAGCTGCTTGATGAGAGTGTGGTGGTGGATAATGCCGACAAGTTCATTGCCGAGACTCACGCGCCGGAGTACCGGATCGTTACCAAGGGGAAGAAGTGGGACTTGAGCAAGATCGATTTTGACAAGCTGCGGGAAGACTTCAAGCTGGCTGTGCACAAGAATATCGAGATTGTCGACCTGAAGGCCTTTGTCGATAACAAGCTGGAGCTGATGCTGCAACAGAATGTGACCCGCACCGATTTTGCCCAGCGGCTGCAAGAGATCATAGATGCCTATAATGCCGGCGGAACAACGACGGAGGATTATTATGAGCAGCTGATTAAGCACACTCAGGAGATGAAAGCGGAAGAAGAGCGCGCCGCACGGAAGGGGTTGACCGAAGATGAACTGGAGCTGTTCGACCTTCTCAAAAAAACAAAGATGACCAAGGCCGAAGAGCAGAAGGTCAAGCTGGCGGCCAAGGCTTTGCTGCATCGCCTGCTGGAAGAACAGCCAAAGGTTTTGGTACAGGACTGGTTCAAGGATACGCAGACGCAGCTAAGGGTGCGCACTGCCGTGGAGCAGGTGTTGGATAAGCAGCTTCCCAACAGCTACAATCGGGTGCTGTTCAAGAAGAAATGCGATGCGGTCTTTGAGACGATGCTGAACTATGCCAGTCAGGGGCAGAAGTGGGCGGCATAGGACCGTTAATTCTTCCTTGACCATCAGATAATCAGATTGTATGATTTAATCAGATTATCTGATAAAGGAGAAACCCATGCTTAGCGTTACCGCCACAGAACTTGCCCGCAACTTCCGGACGATGCTCGACAGGGTTGAGTTCAAACATGAAGAACTCATCGTTATCCGCAACAACCACGAGGTAGCGCGGATCATCCCCGGTCCGGCCACCATGACGGCTCTTGAGGCAATGGCCAACATCTATCGCACCCTGCCTGACGAGGCAGCAAGCGGCTGGCTCAAGGATTCCCGGCGGGCCGAAAATGGGCTGAAGGATGAGGTGCGCGATCCATGGGCTTCCTGATCGACACCTGTATCTGGATTGATGTGGAGAGAGGCACCCTGGCGCCGGCGGATGTGGCCTCTATCACGGGCGACGAGCCAGTATACCTTTCACCCGTCACCATCGCGGAACTGAAGTTCGGCGCAGAGACCGCCAAGACGTCCGATCTCCGCCAGAAACGACTGGCAGCCCTTGCCCGGCTGAAGAGAAAACCGCTCCTCGTAATCGACGAGACCACCGGCGAAATCTTCGGCGACATCGCCGCGCAGATCAGAAAAAACGGCTCACAGCATCACTACCGCGTCCAGGATCTGTGGCTTGCCAGCCAGGCGATTCAACATGGCTACCGCTTCCTGACCCACAACCGCAAGGATTTCACCGATATTTCAGGCCTTGCCCTCGTAGTCTGGGAAGACGCTGTGAAAAAGGCCGTTCAGCCATAACACCCGCAAAATAGCTTAACCTTGCGTTTCCCCGTCAAAATGTTAATCTTCTACCAGTAGCAGATAAAATCAATAAATGAGGAGGCAGACCATGTTTGAACTCTTTGAAAAAGCTGTACTGACCGGAATAGGCGCTATTTCGCTGACACAGAAAAAAGGTGAAGAGATCCTGAGCGAATTGAAGGAGAAGTACAAATTCAGTGAAGAGGAAGGGAAAGCCTTCCTTGAGAAGATACAGTCTGCTGCAAAGGAGACCCGCGAAAAAATCACGGAGGCTGCCGAAACCGAAGTGAAAAAAGCTGTTGAGCGGATAGGCCTCGTTCCGAAAGACGAATATGACAAGCTGAAACTGAAAGTCGAAGAACTTGAGAAAAAACTGGAGAGTGCGGGCTAATACGTGAATCTCTTCCAACTGAACCGTAACATCCGGAGCATCAAACGCTATCGTCAGATAGTACGGGTTCTCTTCAAGTATGGGTTTGACAACCTGCTTGCATACTTAAGCCTTACCGAACTGGTCACCCGCTGGCGGCGGCTGCTCAGAAGAGAGAAGTCACTGCTCGCAGAGCTGTCTCAGGCAGAACGGATGAGGCTTGCCCTTGAAGAGCTCGGGCCGACCTTTATAAAACTGGGTCAGTTTCTCTCGACCCGCTCCGATATACTCCCCTCGAACTATATAACTGAATTCTCGAAGCTTCAGGATTGCGTCCCGCCATTCAGCTTCGAGGAGGTCAAAGCAGAGATTTTCAGGGAGTTAAACAAGTATATCCCGGAAATATTCTCCGCATTTGATCCAACCCCCATAGCTGCCGCCTCCATTGCCCAGGTGCACCGGGCAACGCTCATTTCAGGTGAAGAGGTCGTAGTAAAGGTCAGACGCCCCGGGATACTTGACCAGGTAGAGACGGATATTGAAGCGCTTATGCTTCTTGCCATGGTCGCTGAACGACACATCCCCAACTGCGAGATATACGACCCCACCGGGCAGGTAAGAGAGCTGGCAAAAACCATCAGGAGAGAGATGGACCTGTCTCTGGAAGGACGGACTGTCGAGCGTTTTGCCTCGTGCTTTGCTGGCGACCTGACACTGTACTTCCCCAAAGTATACTGGGAGTGGACTTCCAAATCACTTCTGACCATGGAGTTCATCGATGGAATAAAGGTCTCGGAGATCGACTTATTGGTTGAAGCCGGCCTCGACCTGAAACTTGTCGCAAAAAGAGGGGCTGATGCATTTGTAAAAATGGTCCTGCAGCACGGTTTTTTCCACGGCGACCCTCATCCGGGCAACATCCTGATCCTGAAGGACAATGTCATCTGCCTTCTCGACTTCGGTATGATCGGCAGGGTCGATCCGTTTCTAAAAGGACATCTCACTGATATTCTGCTTGCCGTCCTCAGAAAAGACGTCGAAGAGGTCATCTCCCTGCTGATCTACTCCGGAGATATCACCGACAGCATTAACATCAGAGCTCTTCGCCGGGACCTGTCTGAATTCATCGATAAATACTATGATCTAGCCCTTCATGAACTCGAAGTCGGACAGCTCCTGATCGACTTCATAGATATAATAACCAGTTACAGGATCAAGTTTCACCCCGACCTGCTGCTTCTGGCAAAAGCCTTCATGACAATGGAGGGGGTGGGAAACATGCTTGATCCAGAATTTGACATGACCCTTCATCTGAGGCCGCTGATGGAGGAAGAGATAAAAGAGAGGCTTTCGCCAAAGAGAACGCTTAAGTACCTGAAAAGTAACATAGGCTCATACTATAACCTCATTCGGACTCTCCCGAAAGACCTTAAAGAGATCCTTAACCGCATAAACCGGGACAAATTCAAAATCGATCTTGAACATCGCGGTCTCGACAAGTTCACCAAAGACCTCGACAAGTCAGTCAACAGGCTCTCTTCAAGCCTTATCATTGCAGCCCTTATCGTAGGTTCTTCGATTACCATGCAGATCGATCGGGGACCGCAGCTGATGGGTTTCCCGCTCTTCGCCTTTATGGGCTACTCGATTGCCGGGCTTATAGGACTTATATGGGTTATCGCGATTATCCGCTCCGGGCGGCTCTGACAAACATTTGCAACTGCTATTTGCACGCATGTAGCAAGCGGAGACACCCTGATGAATGAACGCATAGTGAATCCGGACCCGACGCGTGAACATCGCAAGCGAAAACGCGAAGCTATAATCATCGGCATCTCTCTCCTTCTGATAAGCATCCTCATCGCCACACAGATACATCTCACAAAGATAAGCTCGGAAGTCGCGATGGGCGCCAACATTATCATCTTCGGACTGATCAATGTGATAACCCTTCTGATAATTCTCTTTGTCTATCTTCTGGCGCGAAATCTGTTCAAGCTTTTCAAGGAGCGGCAGCTGAACAAGATGGGTGCCAGGCTCCGCACCAAGCTTGTCATGGCATTTGTCTCATTATCCCTCTTCCCGACACTTTTGCTCTTCTTCATCTCAGCCGGCTATATCACAAACAGTATCCAGAACTGGTTCAACCGGCAGATAGAAACCTCGCTTGATGAGTCCATGGAAGTTGCCCAGACCTATTACAAGAACTCCGCTGCCAATGCAGTCTTTTACGGGGAACAGATCAGCCAGTTCATAAAGAGCCGGAAACTTCTGAACGAGGATAATCTCCCCCAGCTCAAGGCGCTGGTACGTGAGAAGCAGAAGGAGTATAACCTCGGAGTAGTCGAAGTATTCTCGGCTCAACGAGAAGAACTTATCAGGGCTTCAAACCCGAAACTTCCGATCTCGGAGTTCACGAATCCCTCATCTGACGACCTCAACACCGTGCTGAAAGGGCAAACACTGAGCAGGGTCAACTCCATAGGCAAAGCTGACCTTATTCGAGGGATAGTCCCGGTTTTTTCGAACTGGAATCAGAGCGACATTGTCGGTGTTGTTGTGGTGAACTACTATGTGCCCTACTCTCTTGTCAGCAAGATGAAAGAGATCAATGCTTCCTATCAAGAGTTCAGACAGCTCAAGATACTGAAGCGGCCGATTACGACCACCTACATACTGACGCTTCTCTTCATGACGTCGGTGATCATAACTCTCTCGGTCTGGTTCGGGGTTAACCTTGCCAAAAGCCTTACCGATCCTATCCAGGATCTCGCTTATGCGACAAAACAGATAGCAGACGGAAATCTGGATATAGAGCTTGCAGGTGAAAGTCGTGATGAGATAGGTCAACTGATCCACTCTTTCAATAAAATGGCAGCCGATTTAAGAACAAATCAGATCGCACTGAAAGATGCCAACTTCGATCTCAACCGGAGCAACCAGGAGATCGAAGGGCGCAGAAGGTATATGGAGACAGTTCTGCGCCATATCACCGCAGGCGTTATTTCGACTAACAGTCAGGGGATCGTAACGACCATCAACAAATCCGCAGAACGGCTTCTGCAGATCAAGCGTGCCGAGATCATCGGCAGGAATGCCCGGGAAAAGTTCCCATGGCCTCAACTGGAAATAATGAAGGAAATGCTCCGCGACATTCTCCTTAAGAAACAGGAGACGATGAACCGCCAGATTGAAATTCAGGTCAATGAAAACCGGTTGGTCCTCCAGGTCAACCTGACCCTTCTCAACGATGAGAATGGTGAATTCCTCGGAACGGTTGTCGTTTTCGACGATCTTACCCATATTATCAAGTCACAACGCATGGCTGCATGGAGAGAGGTCGCCCGAAGGATTGCTCATGAGATCAAGAACCCGCTCACCCCGATACAACTTTCAGCACAACGACTTCGCAAACGCTATCTCTCCAAATTTGCAGAAGATGATCAGGTATTCGATCAATCTACCGAGACGATCATAAAGTCAGTCGAAGAGCTCAAGACTCTTGTCAATGAATTTTCCCAATTTGCCAGAATGCCGGCCGCCCAGCCTGCCCCCTGCAATCTGAACGAACTTATTTCTGAATCGGTAACCTTATACTCGGAAGCACATCGAAAAATACGCATCAGTTTTGTGCCGGATGAAGCACTCCCTGAACTGCAACTGGACCGGGACCAGATAAAACGTGTCCTCATAAATCTTCTGGAGAATGCCGTTGCCGCCCTGGACAACGAAGGGGAGATCCGGATCGCCAGCAGCTACAACCATGAATTAAAAATGGCCGGTTTCTCGGTAGCAGATACCGGACTCGGAATATCTGCCGTAGACATGCCGAGACTTTTCGAACCATACTTCTCCACAAAAAAGAGCGGAACCGGCCTCGGGCTCTCCATAGTGAGCACTATAATCACCGATCATCACGGTTTTATCCGGGTAAAAGGGAATAAGCCGAAAGGGACTGTATTCACCATAGAGCTGCCGACTGGCAGATAACTAAATATGAGTTTTAAAAGGATTTTCCTGTTGACTTTTTTCAAGCAAAATTGATACATTGAAAATCTGCTTAAAATATTGTGAGTTTATAGGAGGCTTTCTTCATGCAGTGTCAAACGGTTCTTCCCGGCAGCGAGTGTACTTTCTGGGGGAAACAGGGTTGTGTATTCTCTGACGGTTCATGTCAGGTGATAGTCGATAATTGTGAAGGTTGTGAGCGAATTGTTCCCGGCACAATCGGAAATGTCTGTGGCTCATATCCGGCTCCGGAGCAGAAATGGCTGAATGGTATCTGTAATTTTGCAACTCATGTCAAAATCGAGATAAAAACGGAAGACCTCAAGGTCAACCCGCTCAAGGCATCCAAGAAAGCAGCCGGAAAGAAGAAGTAGTCAACACTTTACATACAGGCAATCAGAGGGGGGATTCGTTCCCCCCTTTTTTATTGGCACTACGTTGAGGACTCTCAAAAGGCACTGAATTTATGGCTTTTGACACACTTGTCTGCCCATCGTGCGGCAGCAGCATAAGAGATTACAAAAACCCGCTCCCGACTGTCGACATCATCATCGAAATTGACGGAGGGATTGTCCTAATTGAGAGAGGACATGATCCGAAAGGGTGGGCACTCCCCGGAGGATTTGTTGATTACGGGGAGACATTGGAAGCAGCGGCGATACGTGAGGCTTTCGAGGAGACATCTCTTTCGATCTCAGGGCTAAGACTGCTCGGATGTTATTCGGATCCGTCACGGGATAAAAGACGACACACCATCTCGACTGTATACGTCGCAAAAGGTGAAGGGGTTCTGCAGGCAGGAGATGATGCTGCGACTGCTCGTGTTTTCAGTAAGGATGCTCTACCATCAGGGCTCTGCTTCGATCATGACCGTATCATCAAAGAGTATCTGCAGAGCAATACACCGGCCTAGTCTGCAGCTCTGTTCCCCTCCCAGCCGCGGGACTGTATAAAATCATACACCTTTTCAGGACGTATCGGTCGACTCACCAGATACCCCTGAATCTCATCGCACATCGCCTCCTGCAGGAAGGTGTATTGACCTTGTGTCTCAACCCCTTCTGCGATGACTCTCAGATTAAGGCTGTTCCCCATGGCTATGATTGCAGATGTTATTGCCGCATCAGTCTTGCTCGACTCAACATCCCTCACGAAAGACTTGTCGATCTTCAAAGTATTCACTGAGAAACGCTTCAGATGCGCCAGGGATGAGTATCCGGTACCGAAATCGTCTACTGATATATGAATGCCCCTGCTCTGGACATCGTTCAGAACCTGGATCGTAAATTCAGGGTTCTGCATGATGACACTTTCGGTGATCTCGATCTCAAGCTGGTCAAACGGCATTCCGGTCTGAATGACTACATTTTCGAGCCGCTCTACAAAATCTGCCTGCTGAAGCTGGTAACCCGAGATATTTACTGCCACTCTCATTCTTGGCAAACCCATATTAAACCACTCGACATTCTGGCGACAGGCACTTTCCAGCACCCAATCACCGATAGCGACGATGAGCCCTGTCTCTTCTGCAAGGGGGATGAAATCATCCGGGTTTATCAGGCCGAATTCAGGATGGTCCCATCTCAGCAGAGCCTCCATGGCTGTTATCTGGCCGGAGATTATATCGACTTTCGGTTGATAGACCAGCCTGAACTCGTTTTTTGAAAGCGCCTTCCTCATGCTGTTTTCAAGTAAAAGCTGCTTGTGCGCATTTTCATCCATGGAGGGGTCATAAAGGACACAGCGGTCACCGCCCTGCGCTTTCGCCTCATACATGGCGATATCCGCCTTCTTTATGAGGCTGTCGATGTCATCGCCGTGCTCAGGGAAGATGCTTATCCCTATGCTCCCCATCGCAAAAAGCTCATGGGTGTCAATGATAAATGGCTTTTGAAGGGCATCCAGTATCTTTCTGGCGACTAACTCGGCATCTCCGGGTTTCTCAAGAGTCCCGAGGACTATCGTAAATTCGTCGCCGCCAAACCGTGCAACAGTATCAACTTCCCGCACCGACGCTATCAGAGTCTTTGCAACAGACTGGAGCAGCCTGTCCCCTACAGGATGTCCCAGTGAATCGTTAATAACCTTGAACCGGTCAAGATCGATGAAAAGCAGAGCCACTGAACTCTTGCGCCGATTTGCATAGGCAATCGACTGTTGGAGCCTGTCACGGAAAAGAATGCGATTGGGAAGCCCGGTCAGGTTATCATTGTGTGCCAGCTTGTACAGCCTCGCTTGAGAACGTTTCTTCTCCGTCACATCATGCCATATCCCCCAGACCAGTGCGGGGATTCCATCGATGAAACTACAGGTAAGGTTCCCTTCCACTGCTATTTCGCTGCCATCTTCCCCTTTTAATGACAGCTCTACATCTTCAGCCTTTACTCCGCCAAGGGTCTTCTGGATTTCCCTTGCGGCAGTTTCCTGAGAATCGCTGCCGATAATCCCGCTGAACCCCTTTGTCTCGATCTCTTCTGCAGTAAAACCAACTGCTCGGCGCATAGCAAGATTCATAAACAGTATCCGGCCATCCGGCGTATTGCAGTGGATCAGGTCTTTTGCATTATCGATGAAGCTTATAAGCCGCTTCTCACTTTCGCGGACCAGGAGAGTCTCACGGCGAATAACCGTCATCAGGGAGTTTGCAATAATTGCGGTGACTGCATTCGTTATGACGACCCAAAGAGCCATCAGGAAAAGGTAATGTACATTATGATTGAGCGCAGGATCGACGAAAGGCATCTTTACGGATGGGAGTATTTTCGTATGTTCCGCCATAAGAAGAAAAGAGTAGAGCCCCCCGCCTATCCCCCCCATAATCCATACATCATGCTGGATATCGAGGATATAGGCGGCTTCGAGAGTCACTATCAGATACACCGGCCAGAACCAGCTGGTCGCACCGCCGCTACAGTGGATAAGAACAGTTACTGCCAGAAGGTCGAGAAAGATCTGGGAATGCCTTGAGAATCGATACTCTGCCAGAAGCCTGTTGTTGGTATGGCACGCAAGGTTGTAGAGGACGACAAGAGAAATTGTACTGGCAAGAAGGCTGATCTGAACAGATTCGATGAAAAAACCGTACCTGCTGAAAAGGTAGGTGCTCCCTGCAAGCGCCCCGTACATTGCAAGCACTGAGAGAAGAAACCATCTGACAACGGCAACAACGCGTATCCGTTCAGCCCTGTTTTCGGATATGCTGTATTCTTGAGAGAGAGAGTTGTCGCCGACACTGGTAAAGCGCCTGTTGAGTGTTTCTGTCCACGACATCAATTCAGAGACTCTGTTCATGCCGTATCCCGATATCCGAAAAGGCGAAGCTGTGGTTCACTGTCAATAAGAGAAGCGTCTGCAGCAAATCGATAAAACAGCTTCAGACCTTCTATATGGTTTGGTGAAAGATCATATGAGATCGTATTCCAGTAGTTAATGAGAAACTCGCGATTTGTCCAGATAATTCTTGTCGCCGCTGCAATATCATCATAGCTCTGCATGGCAATGCGCTTTGATTCAAGCAGCCTGTTGCATAATATATCGACTGTGGCTTTGTCACTGCAGGCAACCTCTTCTCTCAGCAGCCAGAGAGCAAACACGAACGGGGTACCGGTAAACTGATACCAGAGCTCACCAAGATCGTACAGGTAACAGCCCTTCCGGTTGAATGATTCCCGTAACGCATTGTCACCGATAAGGAGCAGAGGATCATCAAGGGAGTTAAGATTCTTTAGAGGGCTTTCAGCTGTATAGAAGGTGTTGGTAAAGGAGTATCGACGTGCAAGGAGTATTTTCAGTAACGCCACTGATGTCTCTGACTCGCCGGTTATAGCAATAGATGCCCCGTCCAGCCGCTCTATCGGAATCGGTGAAAAAAGCAGGACGCTTTTCACCACACCGATGGAACTGATCGAGAGGTCCGGAAGGATCAGATAAGATCCCGGGTTACGGGCAAACTCAATAGAAGAAGAAGGGCAGAGATCGATCTCGCCGTTTCGAAGCCTGGCATTCAGTTCTGCAGGTGTCCCTGTAACAAAGTCATACCCGGAGTCATAAAAACGATCCCGGAGAACGGTGAATATCGGAGTACAGTTAAGATAACTTATCTCTCCTATACGAAGCATCTGATCTCTCCACAAAAATAAAAAAAGGCGAGATAGAATCTCGCCTCTGTTACATTCCGCCTACAGGCTACTCCTCATTATCAGACACCTGTTCAAGATAGTCATCTGAAGACATAAGAAGTTTCAACTCTTCATGGTCCGAAATCTCCACGACCAGGAGCCATCCGGCATCATATGGGTCATCATTCATGATTTCAGGAGAGTCGACCACCTCTCCGTTAACTTCGACAACTACGCCGCTCAACGGTGCGTAAAGCTCTGCGATTGTCTTCCTTGCCTCAACTGTGCCGAAGGAGTCATCCTGATCAAGTTCGTCACCTAGAACCGGGAGCTCAACGGCACTTATGATGCCGAGTTCCCCCTGAGCATGATCGGTAATGCCGATAACCGCCCTGTCTCCTTCAACTCTGATCCAGAGATGCTCCTTGCTGTACAACAGTTCTTCAGGAAGATCCATAGGCTACTCCAGAACTACTCTTTCCAAAAAGCTTGTATCTATGTTCCCTTCGATAAAATCCTTATTTGCCATTATCTTCCGGTGGAACGGTATCGTTGTCTTTATCCCGTCGACGATATATTCATCGAGTGCACTAGCCATCCGGTGAATAGCGTCCTCCCTCGTCTCAGCATGGACTATCAGCTTTGCAATGAGAGAATCATAGTGTGGGACAACAGTATATCCGTCATAGACAAAGGAGTCAACACGTACTCCGAGCCCTCCCGGAGTGTGATAAGCAGTTATTTTGCCAGGAGAGGGGGAGAATTTTACCGGATCTTCAGCATTGATGCGGCATTCGATCGAATGCCCATTGATCTTTACATCGCTCTGCTTGTAGCGAAGCTTGTTCCCGTACGCTACCCTGATCTGCTCTCTGACAATATCGATACCGGTAACCATCTCGGTCACCGGATGCTCTACCTGTATCCGTGTATTCATCTCCATAAAGAAGAAATTGCTGTTCTTGTCCACAAGGAACTCAATAGTACCGGCACTGTAATACCCTACGGCCTTTGCAGCCCTTACTGCCGCCTCGCCCATCGCCTGGCGCAGTGCAGGGGTACTTACGGTCGAAGGGGCCTCTTCTATGATCCTCTGATGGCGCCTCTGAATCGAGCAGTCGCGCTCACCCAGATGAATCACATTGCCATGCTTGTCTCCAAGAATCTGGATCTCGACGTGACGTGGCTGCTCGCAGTACTTTTCTATGTAAACTTCAGGATTCCCGAAACCGGCCTGAGCCTCTGCCCGTGCGGTCGCAAAAGCATTCGGAAGCGCCGCTGGCGAGTGAACTATCTTCATCCCGCGACCACCACCACCGGCTGTTGCCTTGATGATGACCGGGAGCCCGATCTCTTTTGCGATCTTGACAGCCTCCTTGACATCCTTCACGGCTTCCTTTGTACCGGGGAGGATGGGGACCCCCTCTTTTATGACTGCCTGGCGGGCACTGATCTTATCCCCCATGATCCTCATGCTCGAGGAGTTGGGGCCAATGAAGTTTATCCCGCAGTTTTCACAGATCTCCGCAAAAGCCGCATTTTCAGCGAGAAAGCCGTATCCTGGATGGATAGCTTCGGCATCAGTCAGCTCAGCAGCACTGATAATCGCATTTATGTTCAAATAGCTTTGCAGACTTGGCGGCGGGCCAATACAGACACTTTCATCGGCAAGCTTTACATGAAGCGAATCCCTGTCAGCAGTAGAGTAGACGGCTACTGTCTTGATCCCGAGCTCCTTGCAGGCACGGATTACACGCATCGCAATTTCGCCGCGATTGGCTATAAGTACTTTATGAAACATGAAATTTCTCTCCTGTCAGATCTGACTGCTAGAGTTTTTCTACAATGAACAGAGTGTCGTTGTACTCGACAGGCTCAGCATTTTCCCGGCATATCTTGATTATCTTGCAGCGGAACTCGGCTTCGATCTCGTTCATCAGCTTCATCGCTTCGACAATGCAGAGTACCTGGCCCTTCTCGACAATCTGCCCGACCTCGACAAAAGGCGGTGAATCCGGTGCCGGTGCACGGTAGAAAGTGCCGACAATCGGCGAAGGGATCCGCTCACCGGCTTCATCGGCAGGAGCAGCCGCAGCAACAGGTGCTGCAGGAGCCGAATGTGCTACAGCACCATGCGGTGCTGCTGCGAATACCGGAGCCGGAGCTGCCTGGTACTGCACCATCTGAGGTTCGCTGCCACGTTTCAGGAATATCCTCTCCTCGCCGCTCTCCATCTCGAACTCGGTAATGTCAGTCTCAGTAATCATCTTCACCAGCAATTTAAGATCTTTGATATCCATCTTTTTCTCTCCTTTTTTATTACGATTAAAATTATTCTTTAACAGACAGTCAGCTCTTTATCTACGCTGCTCAGAATACGGCAACCATCAGCCGTAACCAGAACCATATCCTCAATCCTCACACCACCAAGCCCGGGGATATACACTCCCGGTTCCACGGTAAAAATCATCCCCTCAGCGACAGAGTGACTGCTGCGTGGAGAGAGCGTCGGCATTTCATGAACCTCCAGTCCGACTCCATGTCCAAGCCCGTGCCTGAAGTGATCACCATAGCCGCAGCTTTTTATATGAGTTCTGGCTATAGCATCAATTACGCGGCATTCAATCCCCGGATTTACCGCTGCAAGAGCCAGGTCATGGGCTTCTTTCACAACCCTGTAAATCTCAAGCAGTTTCTTATCCGGCTCTCCGACTGCGACAGTTACCGTTTCATCAGAATTGTATCCGTTACAGCATGCTCCGAAATCAAATGTTACAAACTCTCCTGCACGTAATAGTCTTTCCGTCGGCCTGCCGTGCGGCAACGCCCCTCGCTCCCCTGAGGCTACAATGAAATCAAAGGCTTTTTCATCTGCACCGCCCCGCTTCATAATCATCTCCAGCTCAATGGCCAGGGTACGCTCTGAAACGCCAGGTCTTATGATAGGGAGGAGCTGTTCGAATGCGGATGATGCGAGCTGGGCGGAAAGCTCTATCGCCTTGACCTCTTCAGGACTTTTTACCGCTCGAAGCTGATCAAGCTGATCAGTAAGCGGGATGAACTCAAATTCAGGCAGAGCCGCTGTCAAAGAGTTGAAAAAAGAGACCGGTACCTGTTCGGCATCAAATGCCACTCGCTTGCAGTCGCTTTCGCGAAGCTGCGATACTATTCCCTCTAGCTTCGTCTTATACTCTGAAACCTCGCAGAGCGAAGCTTCACTTCGAGCCTGGAGAGTATATCTTGCATCACATAATAAGAACCGGTCGCGCGACGTCTGGAAAAGAGCAGCGTCACTTCCGCTGAAACCTGATAAAAACCGGATATTGACGAGTCCGAAAACAAGCAGAGCATCCACGTGCAACGGCTCTAACGCCTTCATAACAGCGGAAAACTTTGCTTCGGACATCTCGAAATACCCTCACGGTTTTCCATTTACTGCAGAGCTTTCTACAGTAGAGACTGCTTATAACAAAATTCAGCCAAACTTAAAACAAAAAAGGAATCCGGTTGTCATGGTGCGATGAAAGGCCTGCTGAGCAGATGACCACAGCTGTCGGTTTTGAAGCCCGGCTACTCTTTTCTGAGTGAATATTTTTTCATTTTCCGGTACATCGTTGCCATATTCATTCCAGCATCCCGGGCAGCAGCCTCGACATTCCACGAGTAGCGCGCCAGGAGTCCTTTGAGATAATCCGCCTCAAAGCGCGCCATTGCTGCACTATAGTCACCCTCAACCTGATCTTCTCCAAAGACGGCACTGATTTCAGCAGGCATCTCTATGAACTGGGCAAGCAGTTGAAGCGTCAGATATTCATCACTCGCCATAGCCATCGAGGCCTCGATCACATTTTTAACCTCACGGATATTCCCCGGCCAATCGTACTGGGTAATCGCCGCCATAGCCTCGGAATCGAGCCCCTTCACGCCTGTGCCGAATTTGCTGTTCTGATGAACGATAAAGTGCGCCGCAAGAAGAGGTATATCCCCCCTCCGCTCCCTGAGAGGCGGAAGATGGATATTCACCACATTCAGCCGGTAGTACAGATCTTCTCGAAAAGAGCCGTTCTTTACTGAAAGTTTCAGGTCCGAGTTAGTGGCTGACAGGACCCGGACATCCACCTTGGTAGGAGTTGTGTCGCCAAGCCTGAGGAACTCCTGCTCTTGAAGAAACCGCAGAAGCGTCTTCTGGACATTCATGGGCAGATTGCCGACTTCGTCCAGAAAAAGGGTCCCGCCGTCAGCAGCCTCTAAAAGACCAGCCCTGTTCTCCTTTGCACCCGTAAACGCACCTTTTTTATACCCGAACAGCTCGCCTTCAAGAATGGATTCCGGCAGTGCCCCGCAATTTATCGCGACAAAGCGCTTCTCTTTTCGGGGAGAATTGTAATGAATGGCCTGAGCAATCAACTCCTTGCCAGTACCGGATTCCCCCGTTATAAGAACCGAGGTGTCGCGAATGGCAATTTTTTCGACTTTCTCCAGGACCGATTTTAGCCCGTCTGAAGCACCGATTATGTTTTCAAAGGAGAACTTGCCGGCAAGCTCCTCTTTCAACTCCCGGTTCTCTTCCAGAAGCTTCGTCTGGGTGAGTGCATTCTTGACACGGTAGAGGAGTTCCTCCGGCTCAAAGGGTTTGGTAAGCATATCATACGCCCCCTTCCGAAGAGCCTGGATGGACATCTCGACAGTTGCATACGCCGTTATCATGATTACCGGGATCTGCGGCTGTTTTGCCTTGATCCGCTGCAGTACCTCGAGTCCGTCCATTCCAGGCATCTTGATGTCAGTGATGACCAGATCCCAATCACTCGGAACAAACTCCTCAACAGCTTGAAAAGAGCGTGTATACGCTTTCACCAGGTAACCGTTATCCAGTAGCACCGCCTCCATCATCCGGCAGAGGCCCTCTTCATTATCAATCAGCAGAATTCTTTTTTTGTCTGACACGACGAAAACCTCTTAAACAATGGGTGTTTGGAGATGACCATGCCCGCTTTCTACAAGCAGCTAATCTACAACATTTTACCCTGTTGGGAAACAGAACTTATGCTTTCAAAACTCTTCCGGGTGAAACGGCAGTCGAACCGTCACCTTAGTCCCGACCCCCAGTTCGCTTTCAATTGAAATAGTACCGTGGTGCTGCTCGACAATCTGCTTTGTGATTGCAAGCCCCAAACCGGTACCTTTCTCCTTGGTCGTAAAGAACGGCTCGAATATCTTCTCCAGATTTTCGTTCGAAACACCGCTTCCATTGTCGCTGAATCGAATAACTGCGTGCCCCTCCTCAATCAAGGTAGAAATTTTCAAGAGTCCGCCTCTACCGATAGCTGCACCGGCATTAAGAATAAGATTGATCGCAACCTGACGCATCTGGTCGCCGTCAAGCAGAGCTGAAGGGAGCCCCTTTTCCAGTTCCATGACAACTTTGACATCGTGCATATCAGTATGGTTTGCGGCGAAATCGACAATCTGCTCAAGCAGCGCATTAATGTCGGTCTCTTGAAGGACCGGCTTCGGAGTACGGGCATAGTTCAGCAGATCCTGGACGATCTTCTTGCACCTCTTGCTCTCCCGCTTGATCTCATGAATATACCGATAGCCGGGATCATCCTCTTTCATCTTTCCTTCCAGATAGGCTGCATATCCGAGTATAACGCCGAGCGGATTGTTGATCTCGTGCGCCACCCCTGAGGAGAGAACCCCGAGAGACGCCATTTTCCCCTGTTGGGCAAGGGTCGCCTCCATCTCCCTGTTTCGCTGGATTATCTCAGTCATCCTGTTGAAAGCCGCACCAAGTTCTCCCAGCTCATCATCAGAGTTAACCTCCATGCGGGCGTCAAGCTTCCCGCGCTTGACCTGCCTGATCGTTTCAAGCATCCGGTTGATAGGCCCGGTAAATATCCTGGCAGCCAGAAAAACCAGATACGTCGACACGCAACCGACGATCAGGGTCAATAAAGCAATCCAGGCGACTATCCGCCACTTAATCTTGTTCGCCTCGCTGTAGAACTCGTCTTCGTATGAACCGACTGCTATGATCCAGTCCCATGGGGCAAAGTAGTCATATCTTACTATCTTCATCCTTGGGGTAGGCTCTCCCCTGTTTTTCCATGAATAGCGGATCCAGCCACTCTTCTTCTCGCACATCTCACGGATGAACTTGCGACCCTCTTCATCAGAAGAATCGATGAAGTTCTTCCCTTCGCCAGATGGATGTATGGCAAAAGTCCCCTTACTGTCCATGCAGAAGATATAGCCGGTCATACCGACTTTCTTCTGCTTGATCTTCTCCTTCAGAAGGTCAAAAGAACTCCGCTCGAAAGACTCGTTGTCGTACGTCTCGTCAAGATACCCCCCGGCAGCGACAATCCAGTCCCACTCCTTGAAATATCTGTAGGCAACCACCTTATTCCTCGCCTTCTGATCTCCAAGGACAGCATTCCGCCAGGGGTAGATTATGTAGAGCACTTCACCGGGCCTGGCAAGGCGGGCTTTTTTACATATCTCCCTTATGAAATAGCGGCCACTCTCATCTTTTTCATTGTAGACATTCTCCCCCTCACGAGCGACATGGACTTTTAACGTCCCGTCACCGGTCATGGCATAGATGTATCCGGTCTCGCCTACATTGACTTTTTTCAGCGCACTTCTTGCTTCATTCAATGCAGTGCTTCGATCAATCCGACCGGCATTGAACTGCCGGTACTGGGCTTCTACCAGGTTATATGAAAGGGTGGTAAACGCTGCCAGCTCCTGCCTGAATATCCGCTCCTTGTCCTGCTTGTAGACCTGAAACTGCTGATGATGTGACTGGAGAAGATCTATAGTGAAGCCGGACATATGTTCCAGATCATCCTTGCTCGTCCTTGTAATACCGAGATAGGCGTGATGGTTGGAAATATACCCGATCACAGCACCTACAAGAAAAATAGGGATAATGACCAGGGGAAGGATCATTACCAGCATTTTCCAGCGAAGCTTGAGCTTTTTGAGGAGCTGATTTAAAATGGCGATCACCTTGTACGCTTTCTTCTTTCTGATATAATCGGTTTTATATATCACAAATTCAGCAGATTTTTTGGAAACAAGCTCACAAAGCACTTTTTTCTTGAAAAGAGCAGCGATTTAAAGGAGAATTAAAGAGTAAAAGTTTTTAAATTTATGCCTATTACCTGTAATGAAGTTCTAAAAGGACAAAGAAATTGGGAATTAATCGCAATGAATGCAAGTTGGCGTTAAACCTTTTTATCCGCACAGCTCAAAATAATAACGGCTTTACGCTGATCGAACTGATTATGGTCTGTGCTCTTATTGGTGTTCTGGCAACAATGGCAGTTACGGGAATCTCAGACTTCAAGAACAAGACAAAGATATCAAGAGCTGCCGCAGAGATAAGGGGCCTCGAAAAAGATATAATCGCGTTTGCTTCAGAAAAGGGGGCATACCCAACTGATCTTACCGTTGCAGGGATGGTTCAGCTGAATGATCCATGGGGCAACGCTTACGAGTATAAACCCGCAGGAACACGAACCTATTCTGGAAATCCAATCAATACGGACTTCGACCTCTGGAGTTATGGACCAATAAAAGGTGTAATAAATGACTCTATTATTCAAGGTGACAGCCCAGATGACATAATTCGTGCCAGGGATGGCAGCTTTGACGAATCTGCCATCAGATATCCGTTATAGGACTTTTGTTTTGCTCCACGAATTTAACTGTTTTTCAAGGTGAACCATTAAATGACATGCTCCTGCCCAAAATGTACCGCCCAGATTGAATTCGACCCGACAGACATCCCGGCAGAAGGTTCTTTTAACAAATGCTCTGAATGCGGCACGAACTTTGTCATCCGCAAAGAGTCGTTTGCACGCAGAGCCCTTTACAAAAGTGACGGGATCTCCTGCGCTGAATGCGGCAGTCATCCCGGCTCATCGATCTACTGCGAAAACTGCCATGCCATCTACCCTGATTTCCTGGTAATCGAGGCATCTTCTACAGCAAAAAGACGGATCAAGAAATTACTGGCATCTTTCAATATCCTGAAAACCCTGAAACTGGGAGGGGCTGCAAAGCCTTCCCATGAGACGTACACGGCAGCTCCTTCTGCCTCAGGGAAAGCAAAGGCGACTATTCTTCCTGGGCAGCCTGCACAGCTGCTCGTCGTCCTGGTTGTTATCATCGTAGTAGCTGTTGGTGGTGGTTATTACTGGTATCAGGAGAAGCTGGCAACAAAATACACTGAAAGCTATGTATCAACTCTTGTTGGAGTCAAAATGGCACGAGATCTCGACATCAGGATCAGCAGTCGCCTTGCTGCTGACATGAAGACAGGTGCCTCATCAGCGCTTACTGCTGCAGAACAGAAATCAACAACTTCTGCTAAAACTGATGTAGACACCCTCATAACAAGAATTGACAGAGTGCCTGCCAAGTTCACTGCGAACAATGAATCACTGAAGAAACTTTGCGACACGTACTCCTTGCTTCATACGACAGTTATTGCACCAATAGGTTCGTCCGACATCTATTCCGGGTCTGTTAAAAAAATCGACGATGATTTCAGGAAAACCGCCAGAGAACTTAAAGCCGGGCTGCCGGAAAAGATTGCTGACCAGCTCGCTGAAACAACTAAAAAGTTCAAGGAGCTTCAGGATCTGTAGTTCAAGCGAACCTGACCAGTTCCGACATATCCCTCACAGCTCTTTCAAGCCCTACCAGTACTGCTCTTGATATTATCGAGTGCCCGATATTGTATTCGTCAATTCCACGTATCGAAGTGATCTGCTTGATATTGGCGTAGTTGAGTCCGTGTCCGGCATTTACCCCCAGACCCAGTTTCCTTGCGAGTTTTACTCCGTTCTCGATCCTGATCAGCTCAGCCTCTCCACTTTTCCAGTCAGTCGCCTCAGAAAAGATCCCGGTATGTATTTCGATGTAGTCCGCTCCTACTCTGTCGGCAGCCTTTATCTGGTCAGTATCGGCATCTATGAAAAGCGATACCGGTATCCCGGCACTCCGTATCCGCTCAACTGCTGACTTTATCTGCTCGATATTGCAGCGGACATCAAGCCCTCCTTCAGTTGTCAGCTCCAGACGCTTTTCCGGGACAAGTGTACACATATCGGGTCTGATTTTCTGGGCTATCGAGACCATCTCATCAGTAGCCGCCATCTCAAGGTTGAGGCGAGTCTTTATGGTCTTTCTGAGCAGTTCAAGGTCACGGTCCTGTATATGTCGCCTGTCCTCTCGCAAATGAACCGTTATTCCGTCAGCGCCGGCCATTTCAGCAATTACGGCTGCCGCCACAGGGTCGGGCTCGACACCTCCCCGCGCCTGCCGGATCGTAGCAACATGATCAATATTCACTCCAAGCTTTGCCATCCTATTTCACCCCTATGGTTTTCTCGACAGCGTCAGCAATCTCCTTTGCCCACGCAGTGATCTGATACTTATCCTGGCCCTCGATCATTATCCTGAGGAGCGGTTCAGTGCCCGAATAGCGGATGAGTATCCTGCCATCCTGCCCAAGTTTGGCTTCAATATCCTTTATCAAAGCAGAAACTTTCGGGATATCCATGACATCCCTCTTGTCTGAAACGCGTACATTCAGAAGCACCTGCGGCAGCGGGATCATTATATCAGACAGATCCGAGAGGCTTTTTCCTGTCCTGCGGATTATCGCCAGAAGCTGCAACGCCGAAAGCATGCCGTCACCCGTAGTATTGTGATCAAGGAAGATCATATGCCCGGACTGCTCCCCTCCGAGATTATACCCCCCCTTGCGCATCTCCTCGACGACATAACGGTCACCGACATCGGTCTTGATGACCTTGCCCCCGGCTCTCCTCATCGCTATATCAAGCCCCATATTGCTCATGACTGTTGCAACAAGGGTGTTTTTCCGCAATTTTTTGTGTCTTATCATATCAGTAGCACAGATTGCCATGATCTGGTCGCCGTCCACCTTGTTCCCGAACTCATCGACAAATATGACCCTGTCCGCATCACCATCAAGAGCGATTCCCAGATCAGCACGGTGGATCTTTACCGCCTCGCTCATGACTTCAGGATGAAGAGATCCACACCCCGCATTAATGTTAGTACCGTTCGGCTTCACTCCGATCGGGATAACTTCGGCACCAAGCTCTTCGAGTACAGCAGGTGCTACCTTGTAGGCAGCCCCGTTGGCGCAGTCGAGGACGATCTTCATGCCAGCCAGATCAAGGTCCTTTGGAAAAGCGCTCTTCAGAAACACCACATAACGACCCGCAGCATCATCGATCCTGTACGCCTTCCCCACCTCAGTAGCAACCGGACGAAGCGAATCAACCTTCTCTGAAAAAAGGAGCTTTTCAATTTTCAACTCAATGCTGTCTGGCAGTTTAAATCCGTCCTTGAAAAAAAACTTTATCCCGTTGTCCTGAAAAGCATTGTGCGATGCTGAAATCACTACTCCGGCGTCTGCCCTCATAGAAGAGGTTATATATGCTATCCCGGGAGTCGGAAGCGGCCCTACTTGAAGGACATCGACCCCCATTGAACAGATGCCGGCGACCAAAGCGTTCTCGATCATATATCCGGAGAGCCTCGTATCCTTGCCGATTACAATACGATGCCTTCTGTTTCCATTCTTGAAAAGGTATGCTGCTGCTCTCCCGATCTGCATCGCCATTTCGCAGGTCATTGGATAGACATTTGCCACCCCGCGTACACCGTCAGTCCCAAAAAGCTTTTTCATATCTGCTCCTATAAGATCAATTCCTGTCTTTTACTGTTGAGAAGCCGGCTGAACCGCCGGGTCCGGATGAATAACGACTATGAGCGGTGATACCCGGGTAAATTTCACTCCGCTGACCGGATCAACAGAGTTCTCATACCCGGCAATAGTGTTCTTCCCGTCTTTAGCTGCCGAGATGTCAAGCTTTGCTGAAGCGCCTTTCAGCCTCAGCCTCAACAGAAGAATTCGAGGGCCGACTGCATGAATCGACAACTGCTGAGGCTCGCTCTCCCTGACTGTCGATCCGGAAGGTATGTTGACATAGGTTACAACAAGCGGGATGTCCGCCTCCTCACTTGTCTCGAGTGTCACAAAAAGCCATAAAAGCGCCGCAAGCAGAAGTGAGAGCAGCTTAAGCTGAAGATTAGGCGATACCTTGTTCAGAAAAATCATTGCGCCCACCTCGGCTCGACCATCCTGCGAAGTAATTTCCGGAGCGCAGCAGGTTCAAGGTTGCTTGTTATCCTCCCGCCTGAAACGAACGATATTGAGCCGGTCTCTTCAGAGACAACTATCACCAGTGCATCGACCAGCTCCGTAAGTCCAATGGCTGCCCTGTGTCTCGTCCCCAACTCCTTTGCAACTTCAGGATTTTGCGTAAGGGGAAGGAAACAGCCTGCCTGTGTCAACTTGCCGTGCTGGATTATCACTGCGCCGTCATGAATAGGTGAATATGGCAGGAATATTGACGAGATAAGCTCACTGGTCACCTTGGCATCGATCTCGGTACCGACCGCCATGAAGTGATCCAGCGACATTTCCCGCTCAATGACGATAAGGGCTCCGCTCCTTCTGTCCGAAAGCGAATTCGCGGCAGCAACAAGTTGATCAAGAAGTTCTGCCGACTCTTTCTCATGAGGGTCGTCTTCCCCGGTCTTTGCAACTCGGCCCCTCCTGAACGAGAGCATGGCACGGCGGATATCGTACTGGAAGATCACTACAAGGATGAGGATAAGCGCTGAAAGAAAATTGTCGAGCAGCCAGGTGAAAGTCACTAGCCCGGCCAGTCGAGCAAGCAGATATGAGATGATTACGACAGGGAGGACAAGCAGAACCCGTATGGCCGTTGACTCTCTCAAAAGGCGAAAGAGCCGGTAAATAACAAATGACACCAGCAGTATATCGAGAACGGTAAGCAGTGAGTCGGTTTTTAGAAGTAATTCCGGCATGAGGCCCACCGTAGCAACTATTTATTATTCTGAATCGCCCTCACCATGTCGACTGTATCACGCATTGCACGTACATCATGAACCCTGAATATTTTCGCCCCGTTCATCATGGCGACGGCAACCGAAGCAGAAGTGCCGATGAGTCTTTCAGACACGTCTCGCCCAAGGGTTGCCCCTATGAACGACTTCCTGGAGAGGCCTATCAGCAGCGGCCTGCCAAGATGCCTGAATTCCGGAAGCCTTCTGATCAACTCAAGATTTCCGGAAGTGCTCTTCCCAAAACCGATCCCGGGATCAATGACAATCCGTTCACCATGTATTCCGGAGGAGACGGCAGCATTGATAGCCCGCCCGAGAACCCCTGTCACCTCGGAAACGATATCTTTATATACGGTGTTCTTCTGCATTTCAGAAGGTCTGCCCCTTGTATGCATCAGAACAAGACCTGCCTCCATATTGGCAAGGCATTCAACCATCTGAGGATCAAAGGTCATAGCGCTGATATCATTGACGATCTCTGCACCGGCCTGCAATGCTGCAACTGCCACTTCAGACTTCCAGGTATCGATGGAGATCGGAACTGATATCCGCCCCGAAAGATGTTCGATGACCGGAATGACCCGGGACAGCTCTTCCTGAGCTGAAACCAGCAGAGCATCGGGCCTTGTGCTCTCTCCGCCGATATCAATAATATCAGCGCCATCCTCAACCATTCTTTCGGCGGCTTCAGCAGCCGCCCTGACTGACCCGAAACTGCTGCCGTCTGAGAATGAATCGGGAGTCAGGTTAAGTATCCCCATGATACAAGGACGTTCAGAAAGATCAAAAGACCTGCTCCCGAACCGCCAAATATCAGAGAATGAGGATGACAAATGATTTCCTGCCCTACACAAATTCCACGGGCGCCGGAACATTCGCCGGGTCGACCTTGATTATCTCGTCAACCTCTGCACCGGTCAGGTTCTCCTTCTCGACAAGGGCATGCGAGATCCTGTGGAGCATTTCAACGTTTTCTGTAAGCAGCGCTTTCACCCTCGCATAGTTCTGGTCGACAATACGACGGATCTCCGTGTCGATTTCGACAGCAGTCGCTTCGCTGAAGTTCTTGTGCATCGCCATCTCACGTCCGAGGAATATCTGTTCATCCTTCTTCCCGAAGGAGACCGGTCCCAGCTTATCGCTCATACCCCACTCGCAGACCATCTTGCGCGCCATCTCGGTAGCCCGCTCAATATCGTTCCCGGCTCCGGTCGTCATCGTATTGAAAATAATTTCCTCTGCCGCTCGCCCACCCATCAGGACAGCTATCCTGTCGAGCAGCGACTCTTTCGTGTAGCTGTGCTTTTCCTCGATCGGCAGCTGCATTGTCACACCGAGTGCTCTTCCGCGCGGGATAATGGAGACCTTGTGAACAGGGTCGGTCCCGGGGAGTAGTTTTGCAACAAGAGTGTGACCCGCCTCATGATATGCTGTACTTTTCTTCTCTTCCTCCGAGATCACCATGCTGCGCCGCTCAACGCCCATCAGCACCTTGTCCTTGGCATCGTCAAAGTCGACCATCTCGACTTTTTCCTTATTTCTTCTTGCCGCAAGGAGAGCCGCTTCATTGACCGCATTTGAAAGGTCCGCTCCGGAAAAACCGGGAGTGCCGCGAGCCATCAGCTCAAGATCTACATCTGCTGCCAGCGGGACCTTCTTCGCATGGACCTTCAGGATCATTTCGCGACCCTTGACATCGGGCCTTGGCACGACCACCTGCCTGTCGAAACGCCCCGGCCTGAGAAGAGCCGGGTCAAGAACGTCAGGACGGTTAGTCGCAGCAATAAGGATGACCCCTTCGTTCGACTCGAAGCCGTCCATCTCTACCAACAGCTGGTTCAGGGTCTGCTCTCGCTCGTCATGGCCGCCGCCGAGTCCTGCACCCCTGTGCCGGCCGACAGCATCTATCTCATCGATGAAGATTATGCAGGGAGCGTTTTTCTTTCCCTGAACAAAGAGATCACGTACCCGGCTTGCGCCGACACCGACAAACATCTCAACAAAATCGGAACCTGAGATGGAGAAGAACGGAACACCGGCCTCACCCGCTATAGCCCTTGCCAGAAGGGTCTTGCCCGTTCCCGGAGGCCCCATCAACAAGACTCCCTTGGGAATCCGGCCCCCAAGCTTGGTGAATTTCTTGGGATCTTTAAGAAACTGGATGATCTCCTCCAGTTCCTCCTTTGCCTCCTCGATTCCTGCAACATCCTCAAAGGTGATCTTCCCCTGAGACTCAGTCAGGAGTTTCGCGCGGCTCTTCCCGAAAGACATGGCTTTCCCGCCGCCAGCCTGCATCTGACGCATGAAGAAGATCCAGACGCCGACGAGAAGGATAAGCGGGAACCATGAAATAAACAGTGAGAACCAGGAGAACTTCTCCTCCTCGGGCTTGGCCGAGACCTCGATTTTCTTCTCTATAAGGGTTTCGGAAATCGAGGCGTCAGTAGGCCTGTATGTCCTGAAATCCTTGCCATCAGTGTACTTGCCAATAACATCATTACCCGAAATAACGACCGACTTCACCTTCCCGCCATCGACTGCGGTGATGAAGTCACTGTAGTTAAGCCTGTCCTGTGCCGGTTTCGGTTTATTGAAAAGGTTGAAAAGAAGTATCATCATCAAGCTGATGACAAGCCACAAAGAAAGATTCTTATAAAACTGATTCAAATTTGCCCCCTATTATTTCCATGCAGAGACGCTAAAAGCAGCTAATAACTTTTCCAGAATAATTTGGAAAAATAGCACACCCACTACGCCATGACAAGGTTTAATGCCTTATGGACGCCTTCGTATACGCAATCCGCATCCGTGAACGCTCCCTGTTTACCGCTGTTATCCGCGCACTTTCCGATGCCTGTATCCCACAGACCCAGACAATTTCATCAAGGCAGACAAGAAGAGGAGTCCTGATCCGTTCCTGCAGCGGGATCTTCCTGTCTATGAAAAGGTCCTTAAGCTTTTTCGAGCCTGCCGTTCCGAGCGGACTGAACCGGTCACCCTTGCGGAAATATCGAACCCTCCAGGGGAACGGAAGAGCTTCAGGATCTAAATATATAACATCCCTTCCGGTCTCTTCCTGATCTCCGGACAGACCCACTGAAATCAGCCCTCCGCATGGCATTGTGTAGGAACCGCAGGCAGATATGGAAATCTCGCCCCCCTCTGAAAACGGTTCATCCTTCTTCTCTGTGAAGAGCAGGCTCGTGTAATCCCTCACTACCCTGATCCCGTTCGGAAGGTTCAGGCTCCCGTTCGGCTTTTGTGACTGTGCCAGTTTCTCAATATCAGCCAGATGATTGAAGGAGATCCGCTTCAGATCACCTTTTAGCGAGCTTATTGCAGCCCGGTAGAGCCGTTTGCGCAAGGGAGCAGGCTCGGCGCAGAGCTTTGAACGGTCAAACCTGACTGAACAATCCCCCGTTTCTGCGGTGCGAGTAAACGATTCAGACGTCAATCGGCCAAGGATCTCTTCATCAGCCGAAAGCGCATCGGCTGTCTGTATGAGAGACCTGACCATCTCAGGATTGAAGGTCTCTAGAAGCGGCAGCAACTCATGCCGTATCCTGTTACGTAAAAAACGTCTGTCCGTATTACTCCTGTCTTCCCTCCAGACCACTCCGGCCTTACGGAGATACCCTTCGATCTCGTTTCTGCTCAACTGGAGAAGAGGCCTGACTATCTGCCTTGAGGCTGGACGCATGCCTGAAAGTCCGCTGCCGCCAGCCCCTCTCATGAGCCTCATGAGAACCGTCTCGGCCTGATCATTCCGGTGATGCCCAAGAGCAATCGCTGCTGCAGAGTGTTTTAGCGCGATCTCCCTGAAAAAATCGTATCGTGCCTCTCTCCCGGCTTCTTCAAGAGACAAACCTCTGCCCCGCGCCAGTGCCGCGACATCAACCCTTGACACCTCAAGGTGAATGCCGTACCTGCCTGCTGAAGTCGTCACAAAGTGCTCGTCACCTTCCGACTCTTCAGCCCGAAGCATATGGTTCAGATGAGCGGCAACAAGATTTAAAGGGAATCCGGTGAGGTTCGCGAGGATATCCATGAGAGCCGAAGAGTCGGCTCCTCCGGAGAAAGCGACAACCACTGTATCTCCCGGCCTGAACAGATTCTGCTCAAGTATGAATCCCAACACTTTTTTCCTAAGGACCAGCATCCTGACCATTCCTGTATAAAGATAATGCGACGCTATCCTACTGGATTCAGTTAAAATATGGTAGAGTAAAAGGATTCGGGGGCAATGTGTACAGATTTCTGATCTTCTATTTCATAGCATATGGTGGAGTTCACCTCTACTTCAATTATAAACTCAATAGAGCCTTTCATCCTCCCCGCAGATGGAGTCTGACTTTTTCAGTCTGCCTCCTGGCCTTGTTCCTCTCCCCGATAATCGCCCGAAACCTGGAATCCTCCGGTTTAGATAGAGCCCCTGAGCTTCTGTCAAGCGTTGGATACCTCTGGATGGGTCTTCTCTTTCTGTTTGTCACAGCTTCGGCCTTTTTCGACATTGCAAACTGTTTCTTATGGTTTATGCGACCGTTTTTCAAAATTGCAGGCAGAAATTTCATCGGCCCGAGGTCGCTGTTCCTGGCTTCAGCTGCATACACCGTACTGATTGGCATTTACGGATATTTTGAGGCTCTGGATATCCGGACAGAATATCTTACGATCAAAAGCAGCAAGGTCTCTGCGGGAGCACCTCGAATCAGAATCGCTCAGATATCTGATGTCCATATCGGCCAGATAGTGCGAGAGACAAGAATAAAGGCAATATTGAAGGCTGTTGCAAAAGCCGAACCCGACATCCTTGTATCAACAGGAGACCTTGTAGACGGCCATCAAAAGCATTTCAACGGGCTTGAAAAATTTTTTCTGGAGACCAGGCCCAGGCTCGGCAAATATGCTGTCCTGGGGAACCATGAGTATTATGTCGGTGTCGAAAAGTCGATAGACTTCATGAGGGATTCCGGCTTCAAAGTCCTGAAAAACGAAACTGTCGAATCCGGCGGGTTGATCAGTATTTCCGGAGTCGATGACTCCCGGGGAGATGCAGAGCGGAGTTTAAATGCGCTTATCGAGAAAAAGCTGCTGGAAGCGACAGGCAAGGGCTTCTTCAGGCTTCTCCTCAAACACAGACCAGTGGTTGAAAGCGGGTCAAAAGGATTGTTCGATCTGCAGCTCTCCGGCCACGTCCATAAAGGACAGATATTCCCGTTTAATTTTCTCACCTGGATCAGCTTCCCGGTAAAAACCGGGCTTACTTCTCTCAAAGACGGAGGTTGGCTCTATGTAAGCCGCGGCACCGGCGTATGGGGGCCGCCGATACGATTTCTGGCACCCCCCGAGGTCACGATTATCGACCTTATCCCCGAATCAAGCTCCAACAGGAGTCTGTCGGACTTAGAATAAATCTGCTGCAAATCCATCTGGACGGCTCATATTTCACCGCTTTCTCGGTCAATAGAACAACTATTAACCTTCAAAATCGGCAAAATCTGATCTCTTTCATCCGAATTTTCGCTTCGATTTCCTAAGTTCGACAGACTCCTTGAAAGAATTAACTTGAAATATCTGTCTGATATTGACATACTCAAAAGCTTTTTTAAGCTGGTTGCCAAGCCCGTTTTTCAATTTTCCTTCAGGAGCATAATCTATGCAGTCACTCATACGAAACATCGCGATCATCGCCCACGTCGACCACGGCAAGACCACTCTTGTTGATGCCATGCTGAAACACACGGGCGTATTCCGTGAAAACGAGGCCATAACCGAGAGAGTCATGGACTCGAACGACCTCGAAAAAGAGCGCGGCATCACGATCCTCTCAAAAAACCTTTCCGTTCATCACGGCAGATACAAGATAAACATCGTCGATACCCCCGGTCACGCCGACTTCGGTGGAGAAGTCGAACGGGTACTCACTATGGTCGACTCCGTCCTCCTCCTTGTGGACGCGCTTGACGGCCCCATGCCCCAGACACGTTTCGTCCTCAAGAAATCCCTTGACCTCGGCCTCAAGCCGATAGTCGTCATAAACAAGATCGACCGCCCTGGCGCACGCCCTGACGAAGTCGTGGACATGGTATTCGATCTTTTCTGTGAATTGAACGCAAAGGATGAGCAGCTTGACTTCCCGATAGTCTACACAAGCGCTAAGCTGGGTTATGCAAAGCTTGACATGACCTCGGACTCAACCAGCCTTGAGCCTCTGTTTGCTGTAATTGAGAGTAATGTCCACCCGCCGAAAGGTGATGTGAATGCCCCGTTTCAACTCCTGGTGACCAACATCGATTACAACGACTACATCGGCAGGATTGCTACAGGCAAGATCTACAGCGGCAAGGTAAGGGCCGGTGAGACCCTGGCGGTAATCAAGCACGACGGCAGCGTGATCAAGGGAAGGATCTCTAAGCTCCTCGGCTACGAAGGGCTTAAACAGGTGGAAATCGAAGAGTCCGTGACCGGTGACATCGTCTCGATTGCAGGCTTTGACTCTGTAGGCATAGGCGAGACCCTTGCCAACGCAGAAAATCCTGTTGCCCTCCCCTATGTAGCGATCGATGAACCGACGATCTCCATGAACTTCATCGTCAACTCATCTCCTTTTGCCGGGCGCGAAGGAAAACTCGTCACCTCCCGCAACATCCGCGAGCGTCTCGACAAAGAACTCAGGACAAATGTTTCGCTGCGTGTTGCTGATACTGATGCTGGTGATACTTTCAAGGTTTCAGGAAGAGGAGAGCTGCACCTCTCCATACTCATCGAGAACATGAGGCGTGAAGGCTTTGAGATGGCTGTATCGAAGCCTGAAGTCATTTTCCGTGATGTATCCGGAAAAAAGATGGAACCGATGGAGTACCTGGTAGTCGATGTCCCTTCTGAATATCAAGGTGTCATCATTGAAAAGATGGGACCGCGCAAAGGAGAGATGACCTCCATGCAGCCAATGGGAGAAAGCATCCGCCTCGAGTTCATCATCCCGGCACGCGGGCTTATCGGCCTCAGGAGCGAAGTCCTTACCGACACCAGGGGTACGGCCGTCATGACCCACACCTTCCACGAATACGCTCCTTATCGGGGAGATATCCCCGGCAGGAAGAACGGCGTACTGATCGCAATGGAGCATGGTGAAACAACCGGCTACGCGCTTGACGCGCTGCAGCCTCGCGGCATCCTCTTCCTTCCGGCAGGAGTTGAGGTATACGGTGGGATGATTATCGGCCAGCATGCAAAGGATAACGATCTCGATGTAAACCCATGCAAAGGTAAAAAGCTTACCAACGTCCGCGCATCAGGCACCGACGACGCGGTAAAGCTTGCTCCGCCCCGCATCCTGACCCTTGAGCAGGCACTTGAGTTTATCGATGACGATGAGCTTGTGGAAGTAACACCGAAGTCGATCCGCTTAAGGAAAAAGGAACTTGATCCGAACAGAAGAAAAAGAAAGTAACTCCCGGGTGCATCAGCTTGACTTTTAGTACGGCTTTTACTACCTTCAGTAAAAACCGGTCCAGGAAAATGCGATGCCTGATCTAAAAAAATTGTCTCTGTTCTTGCTGTTGCTCCTCTTCTCCGCCTGCGCCTCGATACCTATTGAGACCCAGCCTGCGGCTGTATTTCAGGAGGGAGAGGAGTTCTATGGTGCGAAAAAATATGACGACGCCATCGCTCAGTACAAAAAAGTGCGTGATGCATACGCTTCGACCGAACTCTCCTCGAGCGCTGAACTTCGAATAGCCGACTCCTATTTCGAATCTGAACGCTTCATCGAAGCTTCTTCATCCTATGAAGAGTTCCGCAAACTCCACCCGACACATCAAAAAGCCCCGTACGCACTCTACAGGACGGGGCTTTCCAACTTCAATCAGATCACCGGCACCGATAGAGACCAGACTCCGCAGAAGAACACAGTGGTCTATTTCGAGCAGTTTCTGAAACTGTACCCGAAATCCGAATATATGCCGGATGTGACTGACAAGTTGGAAGCAGTCAAATTGCAGCAGCTTCAGTACGAGCATTATGTTGCTGATTTCTACTATCGGACTGAAAAATATGCAGCCGCGATCAAACGACTTGAAGATGCCTTGATCGCTTTCCCGAAAAGCCCCATGCATGACATGACATGGTATCTGATCGGCGCCGCGCAGCTCAAGGCAGGCGAGTCTGAAAAAGCCCGGATAGCCTTCAACCGGCTCTCGACAGACTTCCCTGACAGCAGAATGATCCTCGATGCAAGCAAACTCCTGGAGAAGTACTACTAAGGGACTCGGAACTAACAAATATACCGTTTTACATCTCATCTTCAGGCCATCTTTGCCCCCCCCTTCAATCGCAAAATCCTCAGCGTAGCCCTGCTACACTTGCGGTTTTCCTCAATCAGGAACGACAAATCTGACCTAAATCTGAGCGAAAAACTTGGTATATCAGTTAATTCCGAGTCCCTAAGCCTTTTACATTATTGCCAAGACAGCACCCAGAGCTATTTGTAGCGCAGATAATTCCATTTAATCCCACGCCAGCTCCCCTCGGAAAGGTTCACCTCCTTCTACTTGCCCACATGTAAAGTGTGCCTTCATCGCAACCCAGACTCCTGAGTAAATTGAATCAGCCTGAAATGCAAAGGGACGGACTACTGTCCGCCCCTTCAGATCAATCTATGCTCTTTTCAACTTATTTTTTAGGCACCATCGCATCTTCCAGTATCTTCACGCCGTCTTTTCCCGCCTTGATCGCGCCGGTAAGCGTCTCTCGCGCGAGGTCGGGATTATGGAACCCGTCAGAATTCTCGGCAGTCCAGAACTCCCAAAGCACATGAGCTTCTTCATGCTTCTCACGAGCCTTGGCAAGGGTCTCTTCCGGGACACCGGCTCTTTTTGCAGTTGCATAGGTGTCAATCAGCTTTCCTATCCAGTATTCGGATTTGCGCATCTTGCCCTTGACATAATTCCGCACGCTTTCGATCTCGTACTTCTTGGCATCGACACTGTCCTGGGGGTGGCAGCCAAGACAGGACTCCTTGACAGTGTTAAGCGGCCTGGATACGTTGTGCGCCGAGTACATTTTGCCATCCTTCCCCTTCATCTTGGGCATATGACACTGATGACATTGAACACCTGCCTTGTCGTGAACACTGCCCGCATAGGCTTCTGCTTCAGGATGCTGCATCTTGATGAGACGAGCACCGGTTACCGCATGTTTGAAGTCAAAAAAATCGAGCTTTTTGTAGTGAGCAAGGAGGTCTTTGGCGTTCTTCAGCGGGAAGTGGTTGGTGCGTTGATCGTCGTAATCGACCTTCTTGCCATCGCTCCACTGACTGCCTGAGTTGCAGTTGTACTCTACGTGACACTGGGCACACATCATGCGGGAATCTGTCTTTGCCATGACGCCTATCTTCCTGAACCCACGGAAATCTGTTACCTTCAGGTCGGTCTTGCCTCCCTTGGCAAAGATATTGTTTGCCGGATCACGCTCAATCGCCTGTATCAGGGCATCACGCACAATACGCGGCTGTGTGCCGTGCGGATCGTGGCAATGCACGCAACCAACCGGATTATTGGTATCTTTTGCTACGTCATTTACGTTGGAGGTCCTGTCCCACTTGGCCTTCGGATCCTTGTCGCCGAGGAACTTCCACTTCAGCAGATGGTCTGAAGTCTTGCACTGGATACAGGTGGGGTTACCGGCCATTGCGCTCTCCGGAATTTTCGTCTTTTCACCTTTATCTGCCAGGACGTCCCAGGTCTTGCCGGTGCGGTTCACATCCTTCCACCCGTTCTTGTACTGATAGCGCCCTCCTTGAAAACGATCGACGACAAACTGATCCGTGACCATGAATGCGTGTCCACGCGGCTCGTTATGTTCGAAGGTGAACCCATGTGGCGCCAGGAGTTTATCCTGCTGTGGCGAACGACCGGCAGGAACTCCCTTCTCTTTCCGAGACCCGCCTTCACTGCTTACCTTGTAGAAACTTTCATACTGATTCTTGTGACATTTACCGCAGAGTGCCTGATCGATGATCGTTACCGGCTTCACCTCACCCATACTCTCGACATGTTTTGCCAGATTGTCATGACAGGTACTGCAGGGAAGCTTTGCGTGCTTTGACGACTCCTTCATCGCCTTGATATCCTCATGACATTCATAGCAGGCTTCTTTCCCCTGAGCGGCTTTTACGGGTTTTGTCTTGGCTGCGGTCAATACTCCGGGCAGACTTAAAGCAATAACTACTCCACTAAATGCAACAGCTGAGAATACGGTCTTTTTCATGCATCTCTCCTTTCTAGTTTTTGTTTGACTCTGCTCCAGTCGGTTTCATCTCTATTACTCCGGGGGTTATCGGGCAGACAGCGGCGCATTCACCACAGCCGTCACACAGCTCATTATCTATGGTTATGCCTCTTCCCTGAGAAATATTCACTGCAGCTTGCGGACAGTGGTCGATGCAGGTGAAACAGCCGCCCTTCTGAGCCAGACAGCGGCTGTTGTCAAGCACTAGATAGCTGTAACTCTCTCCACAGGCCTCTGCATCTGTTTCAAACGACCTGACCTTGAGAGAATCAAACAGATCCTGTCCGAACGTGAAAATACCCCGACAAATAAACTCCTTACGGCTTATCCTCATTTAATCTCTTTCTGTTTCTTTTTCTTTTTACCAGTTGCATTTTTCGTCTCTTTTATCTCACCCTGACCGTGGCACTGAACGCAATCGATCCTTACGGCATGAGGAGAAATCGGGGCTCCGTTCTTCCCCTCAAGGTGACATGCAAGACATGCGTCACCAGTTGCTCCCGGCTCCATCCTGTGCGGCACCATCGGGGGATTACCTTCTGCATAGGCCGCATCTTTCTCAAAAGCTTCATCATCGGCAGCGGTAGCAAGCACAGGGGCAAGCAGTAAGACTGACAAAGCGGCAGCGGTTAAAGCGGGTAAATATCGTTTCATCGAACCCTCCAAACTACGTTGTTAAAATCATCAATTAAAAATGAATCCATCTTTAATGCCTTTACCCGGCAGACATCAATACCTCCGTGCTGATTTGGCTCACGCTCTCTCAAGCTTGACAGCACATTTTTTGTAATCCGGCTCTCCTGATATCGGACAGTAGGCGTCAATGCAGAGCTCGTTAATCAGCTTGTTCTCGTCAAAAAAAGCGACAAAGACATTTCCCTTTTCAGCTTTACCTCGTCCGCGCAGATCCGCAGTCAGAACGATGGAGCCCCTTCTGGAGGAAAGCTTGACCTTACTGCCCTGCTTTATCCCTAACCTCTTGGCATCTTCCGGATGCAGCTCGCAGACCGCTGCACCATACGCACGCCTAAGCTCCGGAACGCGCCCGGTCATGGTCCCTGTGTGCCAATGTTCCAGTACCCGACCGGTGCAGAGCCAGAACGGATACTTCTTGTCCGGTGATTCAGCTGCCGGCTCGTATGGCCTTGCCCAGATAACTGCCTTGCCGTCATCTTTCTTGTTCTTATAGAACTTGATCCCTTCACCTGCCTTGACATACGGATCATATCCTTCGGCATAACGATAAAGAGTCTCCTTACCGTTCACCACAGGCCAACGCAATCCCCGCGACTTGGTGTAATCTTCATAGGGCGCCAGATCCTTTCCCTGACCGGCATTGAAAAGCCGATACTCCTCCCACATCTCCTTTTCCACGTATTCGTATGGAAACAAGTTGCCGTGTCCGAGAAGCCTTGCCAACTCGATGGTCTGCCAAAGGTCATTTCTGGCCTCACCAGGGGGATCGACTTGCTTGAACCACTGCTGGGTGCGGCGCTCGGCGTTGCCGAATACTCCTTCCTTCTCAACCCACGATGCAGAAGGGAGGATCACATCAGCCAGCTCTGTTGAACGTGTCGGATAGATGTCGGAAACGATGACAAAGCGGCCATCACCCTTTCGGGCACCCTTTCGGTAGCGGTTCAGGTTCGGCAGCGACTGGAATGGATTGGTGACCTGCACCCAGACAACCTTGATGTCTCCCCGATCCAGGGCACGGAACATCTCGGTAGCGTTGTAGGTCGGTTTTGCAGGAATTTTTTTCGGGTCGACGCCCCAGATTTTAGCGGCCTTTTCCCGGTGCTCGGGGTTAGTAACCACCATATCAGCCGGCAGACGATGGGTAAATGTGCCGACTTCTCGTGTTGTTCCGCAGGCAGAAGGCTGTCCGGTCAATGACATCGGGTTTTCTCCCGGCTTGCATATCTTGCCGGTGAGCAGGTGAAGATTGTAGACGAGGTTATTTGCCCAGGTCCCGCGGACATGCTGGTTGAAGCCCATTGTCCAGAGAGAGTTTACCTTTCTGTCCTTATCTGCATAGAGCTTGGCAACTGCTTCAATGGTCTGAACCGGAACTCCTGACAGCTTTGAGACATATTCAGGCGTGTACAGCTTTAAAAATTCCTTGTACTCATCAAAGGTCTGCGGCTTCGGGTCATCAGTAAACGTGAACTTGTCCTCAAGGCCGTAACCGATAGAGGTCTTCCCTTTCTTGAATACAACATGCTTCTTGATGAAATTCTCGTCGTAGAGCTTGTCTCTAACTATTATATGGGCTATGCCGTTCATAAGCGCCAGATCGGTCTGTGGCACAAATTTGATGTACTGATCAGCCATTTGTGATGTACGTGTATGCCGTGTACCGAAATCGATTATCTTTACGTTGGGATTTTTAAGGCGATTATCAATCAGGCGTGAGAAAAGTACCGGATGACACTCTGCCATATTTGCTCCCCAGAGAAAATATGTATCACCCTGGTCAAGGTCATCATAGCATCCCATGGGCTCGTCCGAAGCAAAGGTAGTCATAAATCCGGTTACTGCTGATGCCATGCAAAGCCTGGCGTTTGGCTCGATGTTATTAGTGCCGATTCCACCCTTGAAGAGCTTGCTTGCAGCATATCCCTCAAATACCGTCCACTGCCCTGAACCATAAATAGCCACCGAATCAGGACCATATGTAGCAATTGCTTCCTTGAACTTACCGGCAATAAGGGTCATCGCCTCTTCCCACGAGGCCTCCACCATCTTGTCACCTTTACGTATCAAAGGCTTTGTAAGTCGGTCTTTTCCGTAGAGTATTTTAGAAAGGAAATAGCCTTTAATGCAGTTAAGTCCCTTGTTCACCGGCGACTGTGGATCACCCTTGGTGGCAACTATTTTTCCATCTCTTACTCCCACAAGAACTCCGCAGCCAGTTCCGCAGAAACGACAAGGTGCTTTCCCCCACTTAAGCCCGCTCGTATCCATTGCGGCTTCTGCTGAGCCGACAAACTTGCCGCCAGTCGCGGCTGCCAAAGCTGCCGCTGCTGCACTTGCCTTGATGAAATCGCGTCTGCTTACATCCATAAAAGCTCCTTTTCCGTTAAGTTTGGAGTTCCTGCAGGTCTTCAAAATTGTGGTAGGCAAGCCTGACATCAAGCACACCGTCAGTTTGCATCATTTCAGTTACCAGTGAAACTTCCTCATCTACCGTATCTGTTTCCAGAACAGCTATTATAGAACCGTTATCAAGCAGGTGATGTATCTCGACCTGACCATATATCTTGAGACGGGACTCAATTTCAGCTGTTCTTCCGACCTGACAACTTACGACGACGCTTGAAACCGGCATGTATCCTCTCCCGTTAGTTTTGCTTTAAACATACCATACACAAACCATCGTTCAATCATATTAGATTTATTTATAAATATATGCACTTCAATCTAATACAATTTACTGTTACCGAAGATTAGAATACTTGACTCAAGTCAACTATTCAAAATTTCCGCGGCACTGTTTTCGGCATAAAAAAACCTCTCAACCGTTAATCGTTGAGAGGCCGGTGTTTCCAAGTAACCTGTATATTAAAAAAACAGCAAAAACCCGTTCGCAAAATAGACCACGCCCACAACGCCAATGGCAACCCCGATTATCCAGAGTGGCTTCTTTTTGAGAAGTGCGGCAATAGAGGAGAGTAGTATGGCTATCTGCAGATAAATAACCGCGATACCGAAAATCTGAGAGTGCTTCTGTGCATCATTTCTTACATTTTCGAATCGTTTCGCCTCACTCTGGATCTCTGCTTTTTCCTTATCGTATTTTTCTATTTTTTTCGAATAGTCATCGATTCGTTTTGCATACTCATCTACCGTATCTTTCGAGAACTTCCCGCCTGAGGCATTAAGTTCAAGCTGCAGTTTATCCCTCTGCATCTCATAGATATAGCTTTTGATGCTCTTTGACTGGAAAAACGCCCATTGATCAGAAGCCTGTGTCTGGCTCATGACTGATCTTGTCGAGTACCCGCCGCCTTTGAATGTCGACAGAGTCGCACAGACGGCAAGAATAACTGTTGTAAGAGCGAGATAGTTCAGCCAGGTCTCTTTTTTTTCTTCAGCCATCTATGGACACCTCTTGACAGTCATTATTTTTGCGCATTATACACAAGTTTTAAGTGTTGGCAATATTCCCTGCACTTCAAAAAAAGAACCCCCCTGACGTGTCCTGGTCAGGGGGGTGAATTTTCCGGATGTCAATCAATCCGGTTATGAACTGCCGTTGTTAGAGTGCACCGTGGCAGTCTATACATTTGTTAGGATCATTCCAGTTTGCCAGGTTCCAGGTAACTGTTCTGCCATTGTGGCAGGCTATGTTGGTACAGTTGCTGGCCATCGGTGTGCTTGGGTGCCACATGGTTGCGGTATCGAGTGCAACTTTGGCAGTATCGTAAGACAGTGTCGACATGTTTTTGTAGGATGTGCGCTTCCAAACACCGCTATAGAAGTCGA
>VFJK01000042.1 GCA_009886125.1 Geobacter sp.
CATTTCCGATGTCGGCATCGAAAACGAATCACAGGGTGGAGGACCATTTTCGGGCAGCTGGTGCAGCTGCTCAGGACCGGGTGTCGGTCCATCTGCGGGCCATGTGCGGGGGCTGGATTGCGGCGACAAACCGTAATCAGCTGATTTTGATGAGGTTTTCCACGATTGCCCGCCTCAACGACAAGAAGGCGCAGAACACCTTGCTTTTTCTCGATTTTGGAAGTATTCTGGCAAAAGTTAAGGCGTTACCCAACAGCCTGTAACCGCCAAGAATAACGATGGTTTTTGATGTTTGGAGGGAAAAACGGAGGGTTCTGATCGTGGCTCTACGAATCCGTAGGTCGGGAGTTCGAATCTCTCCAAGCGCGCCAATAAAGACAGGGGGTTACAGTTTAAAGCTGTAGCCCTTTTGTCGTTTTACTATTTTGATTCATACCTTATTCATACTTATATAGCTTGTCATGGAAGCAAATTTATGTCCGAAGGGATGATATAAAAACATTGAGCGCTACCCCGTTAGGGCGCTCAACTTCTATTTTGAAGATGCAGATCTCTGAAGTAATCAGGAGGAGTCTCTGGCATTGAGTTACTGATCGCCTTCTTCATATTTGGGCAGCAATATCTCTCAGCATATATGAGAATGGCATGTTGAATGCTTTAATGAGATTAGATGGAATCTGTGATGGGGTTTGAAGTCTTTGTTCTTGTGGGGGCAAATCATAAATGTTAAGCGAGAATGGGGAGGCCTCAAATGTCAGTAACACTCGATCCACTTGATACAAGGTCCAACCCACGGTATTTAACCCGCATGGCTGTCTTTTATGGACCTTATCAAAAAAAGATTCTGACTGATTATTCTATAAATATGAGCACTGGTGGAGTATTCATTGAGTCAAGCATGATCCTGCCAGAAGACACAGAACTAACCGTCAAATTCAACCTTCCTAATTCCGATACCATAATAATTGCTAATGCAAGAGTGGCATGGATAAACGAGCCACCATTATTAAAGAAGGTATCCCTACCTCCAGGGATGGGATTACAGTTCATAGACCTTTCTATGGGAGATATGCACACCATCCGAGCATTTTTGGATAATGGTAAATTTATGCCTACATGGTGAAAGAGAATACTCAACCCTCCATTTTCAGCTGACCCCTTATTCATTTACCTAGGAGTCTGTCGGGCTTAGGAAATCGAAGCGAAAATTCAACTGGACGAGATCAGATTTTGCCGATTTTGAAGGTTAATAGTTGTTCTATTGACCGAGAAAGCGATGAAATATGAGCCGTTCAGATGGATTTGCAGCAGATTTATTCTAAGTCCGACAGACTCCTTGTGGCTATAATATCAGGAAAGTATCTGCTGAAAAGTGCTTACCTCCAGCGGCTTTATGAGAAAAGCTAACGCCCCGAGATTGAGACAGATCTTACGATCTCTGGGGTCATCAGAAGAGGTGAGAACAAGTACCGGCAGAGCCATAGTCCTTTCCTGCCGGCGGAGTTCGGCAAATACTTTCAGCCCGTCGATTCCAGGTAAGCGCAGATCGAGAATCAGCAGTTCCGGCAATGGCTCGCCAGACCTCAAAAGCATATCCAGCGCTTTCTGCCCGTCACTGGCAACGCTGATCAGATCAATGCCGGCTTTACGCAGAACCCGCCTGGCAAGGAATTGATCGTCCATGTTGTCTTCAACGAGCAATACCGATCTAGGCATCATGTCTCTCTCCAATAACAGGGGTCAATGTGAAATAGAATACCGCGCCTTCCCCCGGAACTGACTCTGCCCAGATTCTGCCGCCATGACGTTCTATGATCCGCTGAACCGTGGCGAGACCAATACCGCTGCCGGAGAATTCTTCATCTCCATGAAGGCGGGTAAACGGCTCGAACAGATCATCGGCTTGGGCCATATCAAAACCTATCCCGTTGTCCCTTACAAAGAAGGCCCCGCTGGCAGCATCCCGGCCAAACTCTATCCGGGCCATTGGCTGAAGTTTCGTGTATTTGACGGCATTGCCAAGAAGATTTTCCAGACAGAGTCGCACCAGAGAAGAATCACCGCTGGCCGTTATATCATCGGCAATGACGACCTCCACCTGTCGGTCAGGAGTTTCGCGCACCAGGGCACCGGCAATTTCCCGTGCAACTGCGCTCAGATCAAGGGGTTGCTGGACAAATGACACCTGGGACAGGCGGGAGAGCTGCAGCACCGAATTAATGACCCGCTGCAACTCGCTGCTGGCAACCTCTATCCTCCTGGCGCAAAACTCTGCATCAGCAGGATTCTCGTCCCAATCTTCCTGAAGCGCTTGACTCAGGCCTTTAAGCCGGGCAACAGGGGCGCGTAGCTCATGAGAAATTGCATAGCAGAAACTGGCCAGGTCCCGGTTACTCCTGAGAAGTTCCGCCGTCCGTTCGACGACCAGTTCCTCCAGGTCAGTGTTAAGACGACAAATTTCATCCTCTGCCATCTTGCGCTTGGTAATATCCTCGAACACGACAAAAACCTTGTCTGAGACCAAAACCCCGAAGATCAGCATGGTCTTTATTGTCCCGTCCTTGCAAGTGACCATGTACTCGCTTCGCTCTATGTAACGGTTTTCAGCAATCGCCTTCTCGACAAGGCCCATCCATAGGGCCAGTACCTCGTCACGATAGGCTGCATCCGGATAGGCCTTAAGCCACCAGTCGCTCATATGGGGGATCTCTTCAGGTTTATAGCCGAATGTATCAACAGCACAGTTATTGATATACTCTATCGTGCCGTCCATGGCGACGACCGCCATTGAAATGGGACTCTGTTCTATGATCTTTCTGAACCGCTCTTCGCTCTTTGCCAGCAACTGCTTTTCTTGAACAAGAGTCGCCCTGGACTCCTTGATGGATTCAAGCATCCTGTTGAACTCTTCGGCGAGGATCCCGATCTCGTCACCGGATTTCACCTCGACTCTTCTGTCAAAATCACCCGCACTTACATCCGATGAAACTGCCCTGATCTCGATTATTGGCTTGAGTATCCACTTATTCAGAAAAACCAATATAAACACCGATGAGAGAAAAAAGAGGATCACGACACTGGCAAACGAACCAATGATCTCATTAACATCTTTTTGTAACGTCGAAACAGACATCCCTACATGGAGTCTGCCCAGACCTCCCTCGAGGAGCGGCACTGAGATGTCGATAATTTCACGGTCTTCAGCCAGGATCCTGGCAACGCCGTGGCCTTCCTTGTCAATCCGCGGCTGCAGCTTTTTCAATTCCACGGGGAACACCCTGCCGAATGAATGCGCCGTCACCTCCCCGTTCGGAGCAAGGACATAGAGATACTTCACACCATTTTCCGAATTGATAAACTCGCGGAAGAGGATATCAAGCTGAAAGTATTTTCTGGACAGAAGCGGATTTATGCATTGCGAGGAGATGGCATGGGCTATTGATTCGCCGCGTTTTTCCAGCTTGGTCTCCAGTCGCGGCTTGATGAGAAAAATGACGACCACGAACATGGCCGCAAGTGTAGCCAGGGATATCCCGAGGATAATGGCAATAATTTTTGTCCTCAGATTGAGAGGGGGCATGATCATGGGTGTCTACTTCTCCTGTTTCTGCCGGGCTATCCATTTTTTCATTTCGCGGATCGAATCATAGGCGCTGTCGGTGATCGGAACATATCGCTCGGTCAGCATCTTGTCGAGAAGCTCCTTGCCTTTCGGTTTCATATGGGCGGTCAGCAGGATCGTCCGGAGCTTCTCCTTGACCGCCGGATCGAGAGCAGGATGGACCACGAAAGGGGGGATGGCATAAGGATCAGATTTGAGCAGGATGCGGGTCTTTCCTGTCAGCTCTGGCTTGATTTTGTTCAGGTACTCCCAGATGAGGCTGTCAACGGCAGCACCGTCAACCAGCCTGTCGGCAACTGCCTGAATCGACTTATCGTGGGAACCGGAGAAAACGGTCTTACTGAAAAAGGTTCTGGAACTCTCGTTTTTTCTGGCAAGAAGATACTCCGGCACGAGCTTGCCGGTATTGGAAAGAGGATCGCTAAAGGCGAATGTCTTTCCTCTGAGGTCGTCCAGTCCTTTGGCCGGGCTCTCCCTGGGAACAATGATGTAGGAGTAGTATACCGTGCCTCCGTAGGCCTGGGGGGCAGCCAGCAGCTCCATGCCGAACTTCTTGTGGCCGTCGACATAAGGGCCGCTGCAGACAATGGCCCCATCGATGTCACGGGATTCGAGCATGGTGTTGATCTCGTCGTAGCTCGTCGCATCCACATATTCGACCGGCCGGCCCAGCTCTGCGCCGATGAAATCGAGGAAGTCCCGATAGTAGGCAAACCCCTCCTTGGGGGTTATCATCCCACCTACAGCGATGCGGACCGCGTTGGACTGCCCTCTCTTGTTATGGATGACGGTCTCGGTTTTGCTGAGATCGACTTTTTCCGGCTCCTCCCTGGAGCACGCAGGAAGCGTCATGATGAAGACGGCAGTCAATATGAGGATGAAACGCTGCATGAACACGATGATTCCTCCTTGGCAGAGAGTGCAGAAATATTACGGAGCACCCGGGGATCAGGATATAAATCAATTATTGGATAACTCAGGATGTTTATCGAAGCCCTGCCTGTCTTCAGACGGCCGGATCGAGACGGCCGGCATCGGCTGGCCGACAGCATGTTTAATTGATTTTAACGTTACCACCCTGAATTGCAAATATCAATTGGTAACAGCCCCTACCGGTCGAACTAAAGCAAGAATCCTGCCTGATTGATATTTTCAAATATTTCGATATAGTTAAAAAATGAATATCTCTGACCACTTCACGGACTGTTCATAATTCAATTCACGTTTGCTTTTTAAGGAGAGTATCGATGGCAAAGAAACCGCTCACCACCAATGCCGGCGCACCGGTCGTTGACAACCAGAACATCATGACCGCAGGCCCACGTGGGCCTGCTCTGCTACAGGACGTCTGGTTCCTGGAAAAACTGGCCCACTTCGACCGGGAGGTGATCCCTGAGCGCCGCATGCACGCCAAGGGTTCCGGCGCCTACGGCACCTTTACCGTTACCCACGATATCACCTGTTACACCAAAGCAAAGATATTCTCTGCTGTGAACAAGAAGACAGACCTTTTCATCCGCTTCTCCACCGTTGCCGGAGAGCGTGGCGCCGCTGACGCAGAGCGGGACATCCGCGGTACCGCAATCAAGTTCTATACCGAGGAGGGTAACTGGGATCTGGTAGGTAACAACACCCCGGTATTCTTCCTGCGCGATCCTCTCAAATTCCCGGACCTCAACCATGCCGTCAAGCGTGACCCGCGCACCAACCTGCGCAGCGCCAAAAACAACTGGGACTTCTGGACATCACTCCCTGAAGCGCTCCATCAGATCACCATCGTTATGAGCGACCGGGGCATCCCCGCCACCTACCGCCACATGCACATGTTTGGCAGCCACACCTTCAGCCTTATAAACGCCAACAAAGAACGCAATTGGGTGAAGTTCCACTTCAAGACCCAGCAGGGGATCAAGAATCTGAGCGACGCCGAGGCCGAGGCGCTCGTCGGCAAAGACCGGGAAACTCACCAGCGAGATCTGCTTGAGAGCATCGACAAGGGGGACTTTCCCCGCTGGACGATGCTTGTCCAGATAATGCCGCAGAAAGACGCTGCAAAATACCCCTACAACCCCTTTGACCTGACCAAGGTCTGGCCGCACAAGGATTACCCTCTGCGGGAAGTCGGGATTCTCGAACTGAACCGCAACCCGGAGAACTACTTCGCCGAGGTGGAGCAGGCAGCCTTCAACCCGGCAAACGTGGTGCCCGGAATCGGCTTTTCCCCGGACAAGATGCTCCAGGGACGGCTCTTCTCCTACGGCGACGCCCAGCGCTACCGACTGGGTGTCAACCACCACCTGATACCGGTCAACGCTTCCCGTTGTCCATTCCACAGCTATCACCGCGACGGCGCCATGAGGGTGGACGGCAACTACGGCAGCACCCTGGGTTATGAACCGAACAGCTACGGCGAATGGCTGCAACAGCCGGACTTTGCCGAACCACCTCTGGCTCTGGAAGGAGCCGCCGACCACTGGAACCACCGGGAGGATGACGATTACTACTCCCAGCCAGGCGCCCTTTTTCGCCTTCTGCCGGATGAGAAAAAACAGCTCCTCTTCGCCAACACTGCACGTGCTATCGGCGCTGCGCCGCGCGAGATTCAGCTCCGCCACATCGCAAACTGCCTGAAAGCAGATCCGGCTTACGGACAGGGAGTGGCCGGCGCCCTCGGGATCTCTTGAGCAAAAAACCTTCCTTGAAAGAGCCAGTAAACGCGTAACCTGTGAGCCTTCACATCAGGATTATCTTCTTGCTGTTTACCGGCATTTCGGGTATCTCTTCCCCAACATGGATAAATAAGGACCTTACCGACTGAGAGGTTGATGAAGAATGCAAAAAGAAAAAGTTAGCATGATAAGCCTCGGCTGCCCGAAGAATCTCGTCGATGCCGAGGTTATGCTCGGCTATCTGGGCAAGGAAGGTTACGAGATCACGACGGATGAACATGAGGCGGACATCATTATCGTCAACACCTGCTCTTTCATAAAAGAGGCGAAACAGGAGAGCATCGATACCATTCTCGATCTCGCCGACAGAAAACATGATGCCAAATGTAAACTCCTCGTCGTAACCGGCTGCCTGCCTCAGCGCTACCAGGAGGAGCTGTCAAAGGATCTTCCTGAGGTCGACATCTTCGTCGGGACAGGTGACTACCCGAAGATCGCCGAGATCATCGCCGAGAAGAAAGGGGTCGAGGGACAGGTTCGCTATATCGGTGACCCGGATTATCTGTATGACACCGAGATGCCGCGGATGCACTCTTCGCCCCGCTATTATTCATACCTCAAGATCGCCGAAGGGTGTTCGAACTGCTGTTCCTACTGTGTCATCCCTTCACTTCGGGGGAAGTTCCGCTCCCGGCCCCTGAATCTTGTCATGGAAGAGGCCCGTCGTCTTGTCGAAAGCGGAGTCAAGGAGCTGAACCTGATCGCTCAGGATATTACCGTCTACGGCAGCGATCTTCCGGGAGAAGTAACGCTTGAGAGCCTGCTGAAAGAGATTGTCCAGATCGCGGGGCTGCGCTGGATACGCCTGCTCTACTCCTATCCTGACGGAATCACCGATGGCCTGATACAGCTGATGAAAAGCGAGGAGAAGATCTGCAAATATCTGGACATCCCACTCCAGCATATCAGCGATCCGGTGTTGACCAGAATGAACCGTCGCAGCACCGAATCCCAGATCAGGGCGCTCATTGCAAAACTCCGCTCTGAAATCCCGGATATCGCCCTGCGCACCTCCCTGATAGTAGGCTTCCCCGGAGAGACCGACGAGGACTTCAAAAAACTCTGCCACTTTGTCGAAGAGGTGCAGTTCGACCGGCTCGGAGTTTTCTGCTATTCAAAAGAGGATGGGACCCCTGCCGCCTCTCTGCCCGACCAGGTCTCGGAGCGGGTGAAACGGGAGCGGTACAAAAAACTGATGCAGCTGCAGGCACGGCTCTCTTTCAAGCGTAACCGCCGGCTCATGGGCACTGTCGAAGAGGTGATTGTTGAAGGTGTGAGCGAAGAGAGCGAACTTCTGCTCAAGGGGAGGTCTTCCCGGCAGGCACCTGACATCGACGGCATGGTCTATATTACGTCCGGCCAGGCCAATGTAGGGGACATTGTAAAGCTGAGAATAACCGACTCATCAGATTATGACCTGATAGGCGAGATCGTGGAGTAAGGCTGAAGCTATAAAATCTGCTGTGGCGTATCATCCAAATCGATTCAGCCGTTGCAATCAGTCATTCTCATTTTAATTGTGCCTTCAATCCTTTGATTATCTCCCGCTGTTCTTCAGCACATTTGGGGCACATGCCGTGACTGAACTGAGCTTCGGAATGGTCAGAGATATACTGCTCCAACTGATTCCAGCTATTGTGATCGTCCCGGATTTTCTTGCAGTACATGCAGATCGGGATAATTCCTTCCAGCATTTTTACCTGAGCTAACGTCTCTTCAAGCTTCTGCAGCTGCGCTGAAAGCATGTTTTGCAAACCATATATACGGCAGCCGACCGCCAGCCGCGCCCTGAGTTCGGCATTATCGAAAGGCTTGCCGACAAAGTCGTCAGCTCCTCTGTCCAGGGCTGTTGCTGCGGAATCCTTAATGCTTCGAGAAGTGATTATTATTGCGTAATACAGCTGCTCCGGCTCTCGCTCCCGCAGGCGCTGCACAATCTCAGGCCCTTCGATCCCCGGCATGATCCAGTCAAGAATGAGAATATGCGGATGCTCCGGTTCGCACAGGATCTTCCACGCTTCCTCACCGTCACAGACCGCAGTGACGCTATATCCCCACTTGGTCAGAAAGGATTGAAGCATCATGCGGGAAGGCGCATCGTCGTCGGCAATCAGGATGTTCATCTGTTATCCTCTTAATCTGAAGGCATTTTTTCTGTTCATTATCTGCAGAGATCTTCTCCCAAACCCACCGTGATCACCCGATTCCGGCCCTCATGCTTTGCAATATAAAGCGCATCGTCAGCCCGGCTGATGAGGGTGTCCCCTTGCTCCCCTTCTCGCAACTGAGCCACTCCGAAACTGGCGGTAACAGCAACAGGAGTGACCCAACTGGCGTTTTGCTCGAAGGCTGCCCTTATCCGCTCGGCCAGAGTATAAGCGGCTTCGCCGGTTGTCTGCGGCAACAGGATCATAAACTCATCACCCCCCCATCGCACGGCGAAATCCTCTGCCCTGGCCATTTTCAACATCAGGCTGGCAAACTCTTTCAAAAGCTGGTCACCGACGCTGTGCCCGAAGGTATCGTTGACCGCTTTGAAGTTATCTATGTCAATACTGATCAAAGAGAGCGGGTGATTGTGACGCCGGGCTGCGCTCAAAGCCAGGGCAAAAAAATCGTTAAATGACCGCCGGTTATGAAGTTCGGTCAATTCATCAGTGCTTGCCAGGCGGGTGATTGTCTCGGTTGCTGCTTCAAGCTTGTGAAGCTTGTCTGCAAGTGCCTGGTGCAGGGAGGTCACCCGGCATCCCACTGCTATCCGTGCTCGCAGTTCGTTCACATTGAACGGTTTGCAGATGAAGTCGTCAGCCCCTGCATCAAGTGCATATGCTGCGGCATTTTCACTGCTGGCTGAGGTCATTATGATTATATAATGCGGGCGGCTATTCTCTTTAATCCGCAGTCGTTTCACAATTTCAGGCCCTTCTATTCCCGGCATAATCCAGTCAAGAATCACTAGATCAGGATGATCCGGTTGGCTCAATATACTCCACGCTTCATCACCATCTCTGAGCGCTGTGACGGTATATCCCCACTTGACCAGAAGTGATTGGAGCATCTTGCGGGAAGGCGCATCATCTTCTGCAATCAGGACATTCATTCCTCTGCCTTTGAGTCAGGAGTTATGAGTTGCTCCTTCAGTGCCGCTACTGCCTCGGCAACCCTCTGTTCCAGTTGCGTCAGCAACCTCGCTGCCTTTTCAACATCCCCGGTCTCGGAAATAGATTCGATCATTCGAGCGGATTCAGACAACCGCTCCAGTGAAAGATTCCCTGCCGCACCTTTCAGTTTATGGGCCGACTTGCGCAGTTCATCAGCATCCTTTGCTGCTGCAGCTGCTCGAATCGACTCAATATAGTCCAGGGAGCTGTTACAGAACACGGTTGCTACTTCGCGGGCAACATCACGATCCCCAAGGGTGTTCTTCATAAACCTGGCCATATTGAAAATGGCCTTGTTTGAAGAGCGAGGCTCAACCGGCAGGTCACCAACACCGGTGCCCGGGACCTGTTCTGCTTCACGGGGCAGCCATTTTCCCAGCATCGCCAGGAGATCGGAAACTTCAAGCGGCTTGCTCAGATAATCATTCATTCCAGCCGCCAGGCATCTGTCGCGATCATGCTGATAAGCATTGGCAGTCAAAGCGATTATCGGAACAGTATGGTTCATTACTGCTGAAGCCGCATCACGAATGACCTCGGTTGCCTCATACCCGTTCATCAGAGGCATCATGCAATCCATCAGCAGCAGCGCGTATTCTTTTTTCTCCAGCAAAGCCAGTGCCTCGCGGCCATTGTTCACCACATCAACCCGGTATCCGAATTTTTCAAGTATTGACCTTGTCACCAGCTGGTTGGTCAGGTCATCCTCAGCCAGAAGCACTCTATTGCTGTTGCCGATCGGTATCGCTGCCAGGGATAACGCCACATGCGCTTGCTCCTCCTCCATCTGCTTTTCCAGTGAAATCGTAAACCAGAAGGTCGAGCCTTCCCCCTCCACACTCTCTACGCCGATATTTCCGCCCATAATCTCTACCAGTTGTCGCGAAATGTTCAACCCCAGGCCAGAACCACCATATTTACGGGTTGTAGAAGCGTCCGCCTGAGTGAATGGATCAAAGATCATGCCCATCTTGCCGCGGGCAATGCCGATGCCGGTGTCACTGACCATAAACCGCAGCGTCTGCTGCTGATCATCCTCAGCAGCTTTACTGACAGCCAGCAGGACAGAACCCTTTTCGGTAAACTTTAAGGCGTTACTGACAAGATTGGTTATGATCTGGCGCAGACGCCCTGCATCCCCTTTCAGGCTCAGCGGGACATCAGCACCAATATGCATGAGCAGCTCTACTCCTTTCTCCCTGGTCAGATGATAAAAGGGTGTGAGGGTGTCTGTAATTTCATCCTTTAAATCAAAATTAACTCTTTCGAGCTCGATCTTGTGCGCTTCGATTTTCGAGAGGTCAAGGATATCACTCGTCAGCTCGACAAGATTCCTGCCTGCCTTTTTGATAAACTCGGCATAGTTTCGCTGCTCCTCAGTCAACTCCGTAATCAGGAGCAGCTCGGAAAGCCCTATGACTCCGTTCAAGGGGGTGCGGATCTCATGGCTCATGTTGGCCAGGAACTCGCTTTTGGCAACATTGGCGGCTTCTGATTCGATTTTTGCCTCATTCAGCATTATCTGGATCTTTTCGTACTCTTCAATCTGTTCCTGAAGCTTTCTTTGCGTCATCTGCAGATCATCATTCTGTTCGAGGAGTTTTTCAGCGCTTTCGAGCAAAGACTCTTCCATCTTTTTACGCTCGGTGACGTCTATTGTGTAGCCAGCGAGCAGGGTTCTCTCTCTCTGCACAATCGGATATTTTACCGTGACATAGCTGCGGCCATTGAAATTCTCCTCAAGATCCAGGACCTTCCCGCTGGAAACCACACTCCAGTCATCGGCAGTCATCTTTTCAGCTATCTCAGCCGGAAAAAGTTCCGCCATGCTCTTCCCTGTCATTTCTGAGCCCGGAATGCCGATCATCTCGCGATAATTTTCACTTGCCTTCAATACCCGGCTTTCAGCAGGAGTCACCTCCTTGATGAAGGTATAGAACGGTGAGTGCATCATGAAAAGGTTGAATATTTCATTTAAATTCCGCAATGAATCGTTTGCCCGGTTGAGCTCCGTTGTTCGCTCCTCCACCTGCTGTTCAAGCGATTTCTTACTATGCTTGAACGCTTTGAAGGACGTCAGTGAAGAGCTATTGCTTGTTGTTTTGGCGCTTCTGGTCATCTCTGCTCCGAAACTTGAATACAATACGTGTGCTTTATAAATATATTCTAATTATTCTGGTTTGCAACTCAACTTAATGGAAAAATGTCACAAAATGCCGATTGCGGGATCATTTCATCTGTTTGCCAGCCGATCAGCTTAGTCCAGCAGGCTTTATGAAAGGAGTCAGTTTTTTCTTGTTATTTCAGGGCACATCTTCGTATAAGTTTAGAAACTTTTGAATCCCGGTAAGGAGATCAGGCAGGATGAAAACAGCGGCAACAATAGCGCTCTTCTGCGCCGGAGGCGGTCTCACCCGCTACTATCTTTCAGGATGGGTTTACAGCCTGCTTGGTCGGGCGTTCCCCTACGGCACCTTTGTCGTCAATGTCATCGGGGCTTATTTCATCGGAGTGATCATGGAACTTGGCCTGCGAAGTACCGCCATCCCGGACACCCTGCGTCTCGGGCTGACGGTCGGCTTCATGGGCGGACTCACGACGTTCTCCACCTTCAGTTACGAGACCTTCACGCTGCTTGAAGACGGTCAGTTCCTGATGGCTTTTGCAAATGTCCTGGCAAGTGTGCTGGTCTGCCTGATATTCACCTGGCTCGGCATTATAACGATTCGATCAATTTCCTAGAGGAGACGAACATGACAAAACTTATCGGCGAGAACGTTCTGATGCGGATCTTCATAGCTGAAGGCGACCGCTACGAGCATAGACCGCTTTATGAGGCTTTAGTGGAGATGCTCCGTAAAGAAGGGTTTGCCGGAGCAACGGTCTTAAGGGGGGTCAGCGGTTTCGGTGCCCACAGCGTCTATCATTCACAGAAACTGCTCGATCTGTCCGCTGATCTGCCTATGATCATAGAAACGGTCGACAGCCAGGAGAAGATCAACGCTGTCATGCCCCGCATAGATGAGATGATGAGCGGCGGCATGATCACCATGGAGAAGGTCAGGGTGATCAGGTATACTTAGACTCACGCCAGCAGAGAAGAGTCTTCCTGACTTTTTTCCGACCTTGCTGTTGGCGGATACAGCGCATAGCGGATGTCATTTTTCCCGGCTCGTTTGACTTCGTACATCAACCCGTCAGCAAAAGAAATCAACTTCTCCAGGTTATGAACTCCACCTGTGCATGTCAAAACCCCTACACTGAACGTGATCGACCAGATACTTGCCCCCATCAACTTATCAAGTTCATGGCTGATTTTCTGCATGACGACCTGAGTTGCAGATTGATCGGTCGCCGGGAAGAAGATGGCAAACTCATCCCCGCCAAGACGGCCTACCACATCGGTTTTGCGAAGCTGCAGCATAATATTTGCGACTATGGACTTGAGCAGCTCATCACCTGCGACATGACCATAGGTATCGTTAAAATTCTTAAAGTTATCCAGATCGAGGTATGCCATGGAAAATGGCAGGTCCTCACGACTGGAGCGTAACATCTCATGTTCGATGATCTCGGCGAATGCCCGGATATTCTTTGCGCCGGTCAACGGGTCGGTTCTTGACAGGGTTTTCTCGTTTTCCCACAGAGTCCGTGTCTTGTTAAACAAGATGGTAACAGCGACGTAAAAAATTAGTGTTGAAGCGATATTCCAGATAAATACGGGAAGAGTGTCTACAATATTGTTGACCGACCAGAGCGCCGTGCTGAGCAATGAGATTACCAGCCCGCAACGTATTCCGCTGAACCAGGTGACAAAGGCAATCGGCAGTAGATACAGATATGAATGCCTGACTTCTCCGGGAGTAATGTTGTCAAGCAAGCCGATAACTGCCATCCAGATGAGACCGGCGACAAAATTATATGTTCTGCTTTTTGAATCAAGGTATTGAAAATACCTGAGCAGTTTGGCTTCAAAACAGTCCATCCAGGAAAGCTCCGTAAAACATAGCGTGTTTTACATTTTAATAATCTTATTTAGATCGATTAATATAGCTGCTTTCTCTTATAAAGCAAGCATTTAGTACAAAAAACGGCCGGGGAATTCTCCCGGCCGTTTTTTGTTCCAGTCAGCTGGCGCACTGTTTTCTAAAATTTTGTCAGAGGATATCCGGACTCTTTCCATCCGATTATCCCGGCAGGATAGCGAAAGACACTTTTGTACCCTTTATCTATGAGCATTTTTGCCCCGATGTGGCTCCTCCTGCAGGCGACGAACCCGCAGTAGACGACAACCGTGGTCTCCTTGTCATTTCCGGCAACTTCCAGCAGCTTTTCCCGGTCTTCCGGTGTCAGCTCTTTTTCGCTCTTGGGCATGTAGGCATTGAGTGCCGTCGGAAGTATCCCAAACGCTCTGTCTTCTGCCGCCGGGAGCGTGCTGATGATTGTCATCTTCTTCCCGTCATCGAGCCACTTTTTCAGTTCATCCGTGGCGACAATATTGTAGCCACCATCCTTGATATCGACAGAAAACCTGATGGCGGCTTTCTCTATAGGGACTTCAAGCCCCTTGGGAGAGGTCCCGACAGTTGTTGCACATCCCGAAAGCGTCAAAAGAATCGCTGCAAGCATCCCCAGACTATACACTGTTTTCATACTACTCCCCTGATATCAAAGATGGATTTTTATACGATTATAGAGATGGTAAGTCAAGCGGGATGGGACGGTGACTGACTGAAGGCATACAAAATCGTAGGGGCTTCCATTGTCCCTTGACTGTCAAACAGTTCACGGCTATTTTTAGACCACTTTTCATCTGATTTCCTCAATTTCTTCGCCAAGTTGCCGTGAAGGACACCATATGCCTCTCTCCTGGAATGAAATCCGCGACCACGCACTGACCTTTTCCCGTGTATGGGCCGATGAAAGCTCCGAAGACGATCCACTGACTATGCCGGCGAAGATGCCCCGCAAAAGCCCATGACCACCACTGCGCCCACCCTTCGCCCACATGGCGGCTACCGGAGCCTCCGCTCGTTCCGGGTGACGGAGATCATCTACGACGCTACGGTATCCTTCTGCAGCCGCTTCATCGACAAGCGGTCGCGGACCAACGACAAGATGGTGCAGGCGGCACGCAGCGGACGACAGAACATTGCCGAGGGAAGCCGCGCTTCGGCAGCATCAAGCCAGACGGAACTGCGGCTGGTAAATGTGGCCCGCGCCAGCCTGGACGAGCTACTGCTGGATTACGAGGATTTCCTGCGACAGCGCAAACTTCAGCTTTGGGGGAAGGATGACCCGCAGGCAAAAGCGGTAAGGCAGATCGGACAAATTGATCGGACCGATCGGTCGGATCGGACTGATCAGTCCGATGCAAAAGCCTACGAAACCTGGCTTTCTCACCCCGACCCTGCAATAGTCGCTAACACCCTGATCTGCCTGATCCACCAGGCCAATTACCTGCTCGACCGGCAGATTGCCGGGCTGGAGCAACAGTTCATCCAGGAAGGGGGCTACAGCGAGCGGCTCCATGCTGCCCGGCTGCACGAGCGGCAAAAGCAGCAAAATCGGACTGATCAGTCGGATCGGACCGATCAGTCTGAGAAGAAACTTTGTCCGACATGTGGAAAAGAAATGCAGCTGCGTACTGCCCAAAAAGGACCAAATTCCGGTTCGCGATTTTGGGGATGCATGGGGTATCCCGACTGCCGGACAACCCGGCCGCTGCAAACTGATCCGGTGATTAACTCATGAAACACCTCGCCCAAACAATCAAAGCACTTTCCGACCCGATCCGCCTGCGCATCATCCTGCTGCTGCAATCAGAGGGTGAGCTCTGCGTCTGCGACCTGATGGCGGTACTGAATCTCCCCCAATCGACCGTGTCGCGCCATCTGGCCTATCTCAAACGCAGCTGCTGGGTCGATACCCGCCGTCAGGGGGTCTGGATGTACTACACGCTCAGCCGGGAGAGCTGTACCATCTGCACAGAGTTGCTGCAAACCCTCAAACAGCATGCCAGTAACCTTCCTGAAGCTATGTCAGACCGAAATACACTGGTTGCCTTCCAACAAACCAAAGATAATCCGCCCTGTCGTTAGTCAAAATGTAACTTGATATATCCGCTAAAGCGGATATAATCGCTGCATGAAAAAAATCCTGTTTCTTTGCACCCACAATTCCTGCCGCTCCCAGATGGCCGAAGCACTGGTCAACCACTATCTCGGCGATCGTTTCCAGGCCTATTCCGCCGGGACTGAAGCGACCCGCGTCAATCCGCTGGCTATCAAGGTGCTGCAGGAACTGGGCATCGACACCTCTCGCCTCCGTTCCAAGACAATGGAGGAATTCACCGGGCAGACCCTTGACCATGTGATTACCCTCTGCGGTGATGCCAATGAAAAATGCCCGCTTTTTTTCGGTGGCGTAGAGCGGCTTCACCATGGATTTGTAGACCCGTCAAGGCTGCCCGGCAGCGCGGCAGATGTCCTGCCCGAATTCCGCCGGGTGCGGGATGAGATCAAATCCTGGATCATTGATTATTTTGGAGGCAACCATGAGTGAACACCTTTCGAGTAAACTCTCCTTCCTCGACCGCTGGCTGACTCTCTGGATCTTTGCGGCCATGGCGCTCGGGGTCGGTCTGGGGTTTTTCGTCCCCGGAGTCGAAGCTTTCATCAACAGTTTTCAGGTCGGCACCACCAATATCCCCATTGCCATCGGCCTGATCGTCATGATGTACCCCCCCTTTGCCAAGGTGAAGTATGAGGATATGCCGGAGGTCTTTCAGAACAAGAAAATCCTCGGCATCTCGCTGGTGCAGAACTGGCTGATCGGCCCGGTGCTGATGTTCGTGCTGGCAGCCGCACTGCTGCCGGACAAGCCGGAGTACATGGTGGGGTTGATCATGATCGGCCTGGCACGCTGCATCGCCATGGTCATCGTCTGGAACGAACTGGCCAAGGGCAACACCGAGTACGCTGCCGGCCTGGTAGCCTTCAACAGCATTTTCCAGGTGCTGTTCTACAGCGTCTACGCCTGGTTCTTCATAACCGTGCTGCCGCCGCTGGTCGGGCTGAAAGGAGTTGCGGTTGATGTCAATATCCGCCAGATTGCCGAAAGCGTCTTCATCTACCTGGGCATTCCCTGCATTGCCGGGGCTCTGACGCGTTTCATTGGTGTGAAGATCATGGGCAAGGAACGCTATCACCGCGAGTTCGTGCCGAAAATCGGCCCCCTGACTCTTATCGCCCTGCTTTTCACCATCGTTGTCATGTTCAGCCTGAAGGGGAACCTGATCGTGCAGCTGCCGCTGGATGTGGTAAGAATTGCGATCCCACTGTTGATCTACTTCGTGGTGATGTTTCTGGTATCGTTCTGGATGGGCAAGAGCTTTGGCGCTGACTACTCGAAGACCACAACGCTGGCCTTTACCGCTGCCAGCAATAACTTTGAACTGGCAATCGCCGTTGCGGTCGCAGTTTTCGGGCTTAATTCAGGAGCTGCATTTGCCGCCGTCATCGGCCCTCTGGTCGAGGTACCGGTCATGATCGGCCTGGTGCATGTCGCGTTCCGGTTTCAGCGCCGCTGGTTCACTGTTTAGTAAGTTAAAAGTCATTTTCTGAGCTTTTCAGACTGAAAATGACTTTGTTAACGCACTTATCCCGAGTATCGGGGCCAGGCCTGAAGGGATAAAGCTCTCGCCGCCAAAAGCATGTTGCGGGTAATTGTGACTGTGATACTCTAAGGCCCATGAAACTGACCGACTCCCTGGGAAGACAGATAAACTACCTGCGCCTGTCGGTGACTGACCGCTGCAACATGCGCTGCTTCTACTGCATGCCGGAAGCGGGGATCGTCAAGGCAGAGCACAGCTCGATCCTCTCCTATGAGGAGCTGCTGCTGATCGCCGAAACTGCTGTGAATCTGGGGATCGAAAAGATCCGGATAACCGGGGGCGAGCCTCTGGTCAGATCCGGCATAGTCGGTTTTCTGGCAAAGGTTGCCGCGATCCCCGGGCTGAAGCATCTTGCCCTGACCACCAACGCTCTGCTCCTGGAGCAGATGGCTGCTGAGCTCTATCAATCGGGAGTTCAGCGTCTGAATGTCAGCCTCGATTCACTTGACGCGCCAACATTTGCCGCAATCACCCGCGGCGGAGAGCTTGAGAAAGTCCTGCGCGGGCTTGATGCAGCCGAGATTGCCGGTTTCCCCCCTCCCAAGATAAACGTCGTGATAATGCGCGGCATCAACGATGCAGAGATCCTCGACTTTGCCGAATTGACCCGCAAACGTGGCAACACGGTCCGCTTCATCGAGTATATGCCGGTCGTCAAGGAAGAGGGGTGGCAGCGCTACTGTTTTTCCGGCGATGAGATACTTGAGCGGATTGCTCAACAGTACCCGCTTGAACAGATCGATAAGGGGCTGTATGCCGGCCCGTCCAGGGATTTTCGCATCCCCGGCGCCCGTGGCAGCATCGGCATAATCACCGCAGTTTCCGGCCACTTCTGCAGCGACTGCAACCGTATCCGGGTCACTTCGACCGGGCAGGCCAAGGGATGTCTCTTCTCTGACCTGAAGACCGACCTGATCCCCTTCTTGCGCCCGCCTGACCGTGATCACCTTGCAGAAGCCCTGAAAGAGATCGTCGCTGCCAAACCGGTCGGGCATAACATATCCTGCGATGGGTATGCCCACCGGAATTTTACGATGTCACAGATTGGAGGATAAGGGATGGCGCAGGTGGTAGCGGTATGCACGAGTATTCACAAGGGTGAGCGAAAAACTCCGGTCGAACTGGTCGAGTTGCTCGAGAATCACGGTATCATCGGCGATGCCCACGCCGGTGACTGGCACAGACAGGTGAGCCTGCTTGCCATGGAAAGTATCGAGAAGATGCGGGCCCTTGGACTCGATGTGACCACAGGCGATTTCGCCGAAAACATAACGACAGAGGGGATCGACCTTGTTTCATTGCCGATCGGCAGCCGTCTTCACATCGGTGAGACTCTGCTTGAAGTGACCCAGATCGGCAAGGAGTGTCATACCCGCTGTGCTATCTACGAGCAGGCGGGGGATTGCGTCATGCCGAAAGAAGGGATTTTTGCGAAAGTTATTCAAGGTGGAACTGTCAGGCCCGGTGACCGGATTCAGCAGCATATGTCATAACCCCTTCACATCATTTCCTCAGTATGCTAGATTCTTAGGACCTTTTATCTCACGAGGATCAAAATGCTACGAATCTATAACACTCTCAGCTCTGCAAAAGAAGAGTTCGTCCCGCTAATTCCGGGCAGAGTCAGCATGTATGTCTGCGGTGTAACTGTATATGATAATTGCCATATCGGCCATGCCCGGGCCAATGTCGCCTTCGATCTCGTCTTTCGTTACCTACGCCATTCAGGATATGACGTTACCTATGTCCGTAACTATACTGACATTGACGACAAGATCATCAACCGCGCCAACAGGGACGGGGTCCCGTTCAATGTCATCTCGGAGCGGTATATAAAAGCCTTTGATGAAGATATGGCCCGCCTGAATCTTGCCATTCCGACGCATCAACCGAAAGCAACCGAATATGTCGAAGAAATAATAGCTTTGGTGCAAAAGCTGGTCGATTCCGGAGCAGCATACCAAACAGAAGGGGATGTTTATTTCGCTGTCGAGAAATTCGACGGTTATCTGAAGCTTTCACATAGAAACCTCGATGATATGCTGGCAGGTGCCAGGGTCGATGTTGACGAGCGAAAGCATCATCCCATGGACTTTGCATTATGGAAAGCCGCCAAGCCTGGCGAGCCTTTCTGGAGTTCACCCTGGGGTAACGGTCGTCCCGGTTGGCACATCGAGTGCTCGGCAATGAGCATGAAGCTCCTGGGTGAGACGTTTGACATCCACGGTGGAGGGAAGGATCTTGTCTTCCCGCACCATGAAAACGAGATCGCCCAGTCTGAGGCTGCCAGTGGCAAGCCTTTTGTCCGTTACTGGATGCATAACGGCTTTGTCAACATTAACTCCGAAAAGATGAGCAAATCTCTCGGCAATTTCTTCACCATTCGTGAGATTCTTGAGAACTACGACAGCGAAGTACTCCGCTTTTTCCTCCTTTCGGCTCACTACCGCTCTCCCATAGATTTTTCCGACCAGAACCTTGCCGATGCCGAAGCCGGCCTTGACAGGATATACAGTGCGCTTTCCGGGATGGAGGAGCTGCTATCAAAAGACGGTTCTGCGGATCCTTCAGGAACTGCTCAGGTCGCTAACGAGGCGGTAGCCGAACTGACGGAAAAACTCGCCGGACTACAGCATCGTTTCTGCGAAGCCATGGATGATGATTTCAACTCTGCACTGGCAATTGCCCATATCTTTGATCTCATCCGCTCGCTGAACAGAGTCCTGGCTGACAGGAATGCTTCCGGCGCCCCCCTGACAGCGCTGTTCAGACAGGTCAGATATGAGATCGCGACGATTGCAGAGGTGCTTGGAGTCTTGAATACCGAACCTGGTGGGTATCTGGCACGAATGAAGAGCAGGAAAAGCTCGACGTTGAAAATTGCCGTTCATGAGATCGAAGCGCTGATTGCGGAGCGGGCTTCCGCCCGAAAGGCGAAGGATTTCAAGCGGAGTGACGAGATAAGAGCCCATCTGCTGGAAATGGGTATAGAACTTCTGGACAGTCCATCCGGGACCGAATGGAAAGTAAAATAGATTTTAAGAAGAGCCGCTATGAGCGGCTCTTCTGTTATGAGCGACTAAGAGCTTGTACGTAAATAACGTTATGAACTATCGCGCCCGGATTTATGGCAGATTTGACCGGGACGATTGAGCAAAACCGCAGACGTAGCACGGCTACGTCCAGGATTTTGTGATTGAGGCATGGGCAAAGATGACGTGAAGGCGGGATGCGAGACTGTAATGCTTATTTACGGATAAGCTCTAGGCTACCGACCTTTCCATCCGAAGCGCTTCCAGCCTTGCCTTGAACAGAAGCATCGCTTCACGCATAATACTTGAAACACTCTTGTCGGTAAGAGACATCAGATTTTCGAGTTCAACTCGCTCATCATCGCTGATCCTCATAGAAACTACATTGTATCTGGGATTTTCCCTCATTTTACCCATGATCGTTCCCCTCTGAAAAAGTCTTGTTGCTGTTTGTTTTTGTTGAATACAATACTTTGCGAGTACTGTGCCAAACTTGACTAATTTTGTTTAATACTTGCAACATGCTGATATTGTAGGGGTATAATGATGTGGCAGGAAGCGCTCAAAGCGGAGAGGGAAAAAATTGTGCCTAATGTGGCACAGTATGGCCAAAAGTTGCCAATAACTGCAAGGATCATGGCACGGGGTTTCGTCCTTTGATGCCATGACGGTCGAGTATCCGGTAGAAAGTCCTGCGGGGTATATTTGCGAGAGCTGCTGCCTTGGTTACATTCCCTTTTGCTTCTGCCAGGTACTTTTCAAGCAGACTCTTTTCGATCTTCATCACCTGAGGCGCATACTCGTTCTTGAAAGACCCATGCTGAGCCAGCTCGCCTGAATGATCTTCAGGCATTCTGGAGAATACTGCCGGCAGGTTCTCAAGCCTGATCAGATTGTCGGTTGTCAGGACCGCGGCCCGCTCGATTACATTCTGCATCTCGCGAATGTTTCCGGGCCAGTGGTACCTGAGCATCGCCTGAATCGCCCGCTCGTCGATCCCTCTGATATTTTTATTGAGTTTCTTCTGTGCCTTTTCCAGAAAATGGTGTGCCAGAAGTGGCACTGATGCGATCCGGCTTCTCAAAGGCGGCATCGTGATGGCGAATACGTTGAGCCGGTAGTATAGGTCCTCCCTGAACCACCCCTCTTTGACACCGGACTCAAGATCCTTGTTTGTTGCCGCTATGAGTCGTATGTCCACCTTCTTGCATGCCGTGCTCCCGACCGGCCGCACTTCGCCGCTGTCCAGCACCCTCAGCAGCTCAGCCTGAAGCTTGGGGGTGATATCGCCGATTTCATCCAGGAATATCGTCCCGGTGTCAGCTGCCTCGAAAATACCCTTCTTTTCCGATATCGCGCCGGTGAACGCACCTTTCCTGTGGCCGAAAAGTTCACTCTCAAGCAGGGAGTCAGTCAGCGTTGTACAGTTCAGGGTGACCAGCGGCTTATCATTCCGCTTGCTGTATTGATGGATCGCCCGGGCGGTAAGTTCCTTCCCGGTGCCTGATTCCCCCCGGATCAGGACCGTTGTCGGAGTTGGGCCGACCTGCTTTATCAGGTCAAGGACCTCCAGGGTCTTGCGATCACTCCCGACGATGAACTGGTCGCCGTACTCCATCGCCAGTTCACGGCGGGCAAGCTCGTACTTCTGCATCAACTGTCCACGCTCTTTTTCCATCAGCTGCATGTTGTGCGGAAGACACATCTCCAGGTCTGCAAGCCCTTGAAAAACAGCCACGGCATACTCGCGACAGCTTCGATACCCGCAGGCTCTGCAGTTCAGTTCATCCTTACGCGTAAACTTTCCGGTACTGCTGAGGATCTTTTTTACATCATCCGCCTTTGGCACTGGAAGCCCCACGTATCGATCCGTAAAACTCCTTGCCAGGTCAGGAGCCACAAAACGGCCCTTGTACTCCGGAAGCGTGCTGTAAGCTGTCCCTTTTTTAAAGTGGGATATCACCAGATTCCGTTTGTAAAGCCCGGTCAGCTCGCCGTTCTTGCCCGGTCCCCCGATACAGCCGTCATAGCAGAAACGAAGATCAGCTATCCTGGGGGTGATCCTGCCTGCGGCCAGATCGCTGATAAGCCCCATGACATTGACCTCGCCTTCTGCGGCGACAATCTCGGTGTCAAGCGGATCGGTCATTATGGAAAACGCCTTGAACGTACCGCCGCTTATCGGGAAAAGTCTTCCCAGATGAGGCTCGATGCCATCGAATGGGGTTTCAGGGAGAGAGGAAGCACTTATCCCTCTGTTTTTGAAGATCGTATCAAGCTCTTTGTAGGTAAGGACAAGATCGATTGATTCCGGACCATGCGCCTGTGTTTCGAATTTTCCGGCAACACATGAACTGATGTAGATGACCTTGAGCTCCGGGCCATGAACCAGCTTGAGGAATCTACCTATGGCGATCATCGGAGAGACGACCTTTATGAGCCGTTCGATCAGTTCGGGATAGTGCCGTTCGATAAGATCGACCACTGCCGGGCAGTGTGAAGAGATAAGAGTCGACGATGAACTCTCCATAGCGCTAGCATAGGAGTAGCCGATCATCTCGGCTCCGGCAGACCCTTCGTGCACCTCTGAAAAACCGAGCCTTTTAAGCGCAGAGACAAGCTGTTCCGGCTTCAGGTAGTGAAAATAGGCGGGAAAAGAGCAGCCGAGAACAGCGATGACCTTTTGAGAGCCATCCAGCAGTTTCTCGGTAAGCCCGACTTTGTCTGTTATCACCTTTGCCTTCTGGGGACAGTTCGCCAGGCAGTTGCCGCAGCCGATACAGCGCTCGAAGATGATCTCTGAATAGCTCTTCTCGACTTTTATCGCCTTGACCGGGCAGCTTCTTACACAGGAATAGCACTTGCGGCACTTATCGGTTATTGTCGTTATCGGTTGCATGGGTTCCAATATAGCCGAATAAATATAATTGTGCAAGAATTGGCACACTTTGCTGAAGAGGTAAAAAAAGCCCCGGCGATCAGGAGGGTGATCAGCCAGGGCATAATGAGAGCAACAGCTCTCGCAAAGGTAGTGTCTACTGTAAAGATAACAACCAATTCAGGAAAGTCAACCTTTGCGCACGTTTGCTGTCAACCATCTTGAGGAGTAGCTTTCAAGTTCATTCATGACAGCAGTCCGTTCATTTTCCTGCCATGATCCGACGACGACCAGGTTGATGTGTTTGGGATCGAACAGATCGCGGGCTACCTCCAGAAGAGTTCCAGGCGTTGCCTTCCCTGCATCCGCAGCGTCTTCTTCGATCCCTCTCACAACCCCCATGAGCTCTCCCCACCCGTACCGGATCTGCATTTCGTATCCGGAATCGCGACTGTAGTCAAGTTCGTAGAAATAGCTCTGCCTGATACGATCCAGCTCTGCAGGATCAACAGGTGCCTGCGCAAGCCTGAGGGTCTCGGCAAAGACCTCCCTGACCGCTGTTGCAAGGTTTTCCGCACCTGTCGAGAGCTCAATGGAAAAGTAACCGCACTCCTCGTACGCCGCAATGTTCGCATCCACCGAATAGACGATGCCGAGGCGCTCCCTGAGAGTCAGGTGGAGCCGGGAACTGCCGCCTCCGCAAAGGATCCTGCGAAGGATCCTGAGAGGCATGATGCGCGGATCATAGCGGGCGACACTGCGGAAAGATATCTGCAGATGGGCCTGACTGTCGGAATCATGGACAAAAACGGCCCCCGGAACCTGCTGGCTTACAGCCGGTGAAGTCGATGTCGGGACCGCACCGCTCTTCCATGAGCTGAAAAATGACTCTGCTGATTGAAAAAATTCATCCCGGTTCACATTGCCTGCCACGACAAGGATCGCGTTCCCGGGGAGATAGTGCCGGGAAAGATGTCCCCGAAGATCGTCAAGCGTGAACGAATCTATGGACGCGAGCGTGCCGATGGTCGGTTCGCCCAGCTGATGGCCCGGCCAGAGGAGACGACTTGCAAGATTATGCGGATTTATCTCCTCCCCGCTCTCACTCAGATCGTCAAGAGCCTCTTCGGCGATTATCCTCTTCTCGATCTCCAGGTCAGACAGCAGAGGCCGCATTATCATTGATGACAGGATCTCTACCCCTTTCGGGATATGTGCCGGATGGATACGGGAAAAAAAGCAGGTGCACTCTTCATCAGTCGAGGCATTTATGCTCCCGCCGATAGCTTCGAATGCATTCTCGATCTCCGTGGAGGTCGAATAGTCGGCTGTCCCCCTGAAAAGCATATGCTCAAGGAAATGTGCCAGTCCACCTTTATCCGGAGGATCGTTGCGCCCTCCCACTTTCAGATAGAGTGCCAGTTCGGCAGAGTGCAGATGAGGCATTTCTATGGAGACCACCCTCAACCCGTTTGGAAGTGTCATTAAAGCTCTTGAAATCATCTATTTTCGGCCTTTTATCAGGACGCCGCAGCGCTCTGAAATCCTTTCAGTGTAAGCCATGCCACGACGGCATATCGTAGAGCCTTACCGGATGCGACAAGGATGGTAAATCTGGTGAAATGGATTTTAAGAACCCCGCCGACCAGGCAGAGGGGATCACCAATGAAGGGGAGCCAGGATAAAAGGAGCGACCAGCTCCCGTATTTTTCAAAAAAACGCTCGGCGCGATCTCGTTCCGCCTCCCCGATCCGGAGAAGCTTTTTTATAAGGAAATCTCCTCCGTAAAGTCCGATAGCATAACTTGTACAGGCACCAAGATAGTTGCCGACTGTTGCGACCGTGACTGTTGCCAGCGGGTCGTGCCCCTGTAAAAGCATAGCGACGAGAAGCCATTCGGAGCCGAGCGGAATAAGTGTTGAAGCAAGAAAACTTAAGGCAAAAAGGGCAGGATAGCCGTAAGCGGCAAGGGTTTCATGCATTTAAGGAGATTAGCGGAACAGGAGAGGTAAAGTCAAAGGATAACTTCCAGTCTTATAAACGCGTATTCTCAATATTATCTTGCTTGTCACGCTTTCCACTATGTAGTAGATTGTAATACAGGAGGTGTCCTATGCGATCAGTATTATCAATTAGCCTGCCGGAAAACCTTGCTTCTCAATTGAGTGCATTTGCCCGTGAAATGGGTCGTAACAAGAGTGATATTGTCAAGGAGTCTATTTCCCAGTTTTTGTGGGAGGCACGTTTCAACAAAGTGCGCAAAGGGCTTGCATCCAAAGCAAAGAAGCAAGGGATTGTCAGTGAAGACGATCTTTTCAAGGCCGTTTCGTGAAGGTTGTCTTTGACACCAATGTCCTGCTGGCTGCTTTCCTGACAGAAGGCCTCTGCGCCAAGCTTCTCATTCGCGCCAGAAAACGCGAGTTCGAAATGTTTCTTTGTCCTGTGATTATTTCGGAGCTGGAACGTATCCTTACCAAGAAGTTCAAGGCTAAACCTCAAGAGATAGCAGAAACCCTGGATATCATAACTGAGGCAGCACAGAAGATTGTTACGCCGGGCAGAGCTGTGGTCGGCATCTGCCGCGACAAGGATGATGACCATATCCTGGCATGCGCCACTGCTGCCAAAGCGGAATATCTTGTTACCGGAGACGCTGACCTGCTGATTCTGGAGATGTTTGAGGGGGTCCGCATTCTCAGTCCGAGGGACTTTGAGGCTCTGATGGAGGGCTGAAAATATTTGATCGACCTTCTCAGTCGGACAGTTTATTTGATCTACTGGAGATCTGACAAAGGAAGACCCAGTAGAAAAATTACTCAATACCCGTACGTGCTTGCACTTTACCTTCGCTCTGTAAACTGACTTAAGAATTAAATTCTCTTAAACCACGGCGGAATAAGGCTGAATATGGAAATTACAGCAGTATATGATTGGACAGGGAATTTATCTTCTTATCAATGGGACAACATGTTTGTGCCAATTGCAGAGGGTAATGGCCATTATCAAAAAATTAAAGAAGCAATTGCCAGTGGCGGCTGCATTATTAACGAACCGACAATTACGGAAGTTACAGCAACGTATAACAGGAAGGGGGTGTTATCGGGTTATAAATGGAACCATATATTTGTTCCAGTACCGATAGATATAAGTAAGCCATTCTATCAAATGGTAAATATAGCAATCGGAGATGGTAGTTGCATTATTAAAGAGCCTTCTCTTGAGAAAGCTGATAAGTCGATTTCAAAAATAGAGAC
>VFJK01000071.1 GCA_009886125.1 Geobacter sp.
GAACGGTGCCTTTCTGGCTCTGGGCCCTGATTACTACACCCTGGGGCAGCTAGCGGCCGGCAACGCCATTGAAATCCTGAGAGGCAGGAAACCCGCGGAGCTTTCCGTAAAACGGGTGGATCATCTGAACCTTGTCATAAACCAGCGCACTGCCGACAAGCTGGGGGTTACTATCCCCCTGCAGCTGCTGCGACTCTCCGATGTAGTCAAATGAACAGGGATTATCATGGCCGATAACATGCTGACGGCACTCTTTTCAACTGATACGCTCATGGTATTCAGGGGAGTCATTCCCTGTCTTGCGGTTATCCTGGTCGGCTATCTGGCCGGTCGGGTTGACCGTGCCGAGCATGAAAAGACCCTTTCAAGCCTGATATTTTTTGTTTTTTCACCCTGTCTCGTATTTTCCGGAATTCACCGGCATTCATTCAAAAGCTCCGAGGTAGCGGCGATTGCCATTGCCGCAGCCATCTCTCTGCTCCTGCTCCTCCCGGCAGCGTTTGCACTGAAACGATTGAACAGGACGGCAGATTCAGGGTCGATTCTGCCGATCTTGTTCACCAGTACCGGCACACTCTTGATGCCGCTGGCGTATCTGCTCTACGGTAATGAAGGATTGGCAAAAGCCGCCCTGTACCACCTGTTTTCCTCACTATTATTCTACACGTTCGGAACCTGGCTGGCATTTGGCTCAATGCAGGCCATCCGTTTTTTCAGAAATCCGACCTTCTTTGCCGCTGTCATAGCCGTAGCGAGTGTCGAGGTCGGTATACCCCTGCCGGATGCCGCAGAAGGTTTCTTCCGGCTGGTTGAGCGGGGGATAGATATAGTCGGGTATGGTGCTATCCCCATACTGCTGCTCAGTTTCGGCTATCCCTTCTGTCGGGTGGAAGTACGTTCGTTGCGCAGAGGACTTTCAGGCGGAATTGTCAGAATGCTTGCCGGGGCCGGCGTGTCGTTCCTGGTAGTGATTATAATCAGGTATCTCGGGATTCTTTCTACGGCAAAAGGGTATAACATCCTCGATTATATCGACATGAGGACGACCGAAGCGGTGATAATTCTTGCCGGTTCCATTCCCGGTGCCATCTCCTGCTATCTGGTAAATCGCCGCTACCATCCTGATACAGCTGCAGATTCACTGGCAATGCTCATGACTGCAAGCATGATCGGTGTCGTCACCATACCGGTTACTTTGATTATGATAAACCGCTTCATCCTGTCAGGGTAACAGCTGCAGATCGGTACGACGTCTACCAGGGGCTGTAATGATGCACACCATTGTCTCTCATGAAATGCTGATGGTTTTACGGGCTGTTGTTCCTTCCTTTGCGATTGCCTTCATTGGCTATCTGCTCGGGAGATGGGATAAGTCTGTCCATCAGAAGATGGTCTCCAATCTGATCTATTACCTGTTTTCCCCATGCCTTATCTTCTCGTCACTGCATAAAAGAGCTTTTGATCTGAGAGAGTTCACCATAATCGGCGGGGCTGTGCTGGTTCTCATTGCGGCCATGTTTCCGCTCGCTGCATTTTTCAGAAAACGGGCTGGTGTCACTGAAAACGGCTATTACCTGCCGATAATCTTCATGAGCACAGGCACGCTTTCCCTGCCGATCTCACTGCTCCTGTACGGCAATGAGGGGCTTGCCAAGGCTGTCATGTTTCATATTGTCAACATACTGGTCATGTACTCTTTGGGTGTCTATCTGGTGAGCGGCAGAGCAGATCTGTTCCAGATCCTCAAGATACCAGCTCTCTCTGCGACGATCATTGGCATCGCCGATTCACAGCTTCCCTTTTCCCACGGTACCGGCCAGTTTTCCCAGATACTGATCATGTTTGAAAAAATAATCGAGGTTATCGGTTTTGGCGCTATTCCTCTGCTGATCCTGAGTTTCGGCTACTCTTTGAACGAATCTAAAATGTCGGATATGAAAGACGGCATAACCGGAGGGTTATTGAAGATTGCAGGCGGTCCCGCTCTGGCATTTCTGCTGGTGTATCTCTTGAGGGTGTCCGGCATACTGCCGGTCGAGAAAGGGATGGATGTCCTTCGTCAGCTCGATTTCAGGACTACCGAAGCAGTAATCATTCTGAATGCCGCCATGCCCGGCCCCATAATGGCCTATCTGTTGAATGTCAAATTTGACAGCTGCCCCCGGAAGGCTGCGGCAATGCTTACCATGGGAACGCTCGGAGGGATTGTCTCTATCCCGATAGTCCTGCAACTCATTAATTATTTTATTTTCAAACAGGGATAAAGGTCGTGTCTGAACGGCAGGGATATACGCAAAATGTGTCATGTGTCGCCCCGACACCGTTATTTTATCAGGTCTCTATGCTGCCCTGATCTCCTCCCGAAAAAACTCCTTGTTCTGATGCAGGCAGCAGTATTCGATCCCCACATCAAGGCAGAACGGGCAGACTTCAGGATCTTCCACAAGACATTTCCACAGTTTTTCACTCAAACAGCGTGTTTTGCATCTTGAATTATCAGGGATGAAGACGTTCATAAGACCCTCCATTTGAATGGGGAGTTATCAGTGCTTCAGGAATCTATATGTTGCCTTTAACAGAGGGGTGGAACGTCTTCCACCCCGATTACCATGGCAGATCAGATAAGAGGTGAGATAAGTGTACGGTGATAGCGAGTGTTCAGCAATACCCTGAAGCGGGCATATTCAGGGGATTTTCATCTCCGGGACGCTGACGGGTAGGGCGCGGATAGCCCTGATCCGGGTCACGATCGGCGGATGGGAGTAGTAGAAGGACGCGTAGAGCGGATGGGGGTGAAGATTGGAGAGATTCTCCGCCGAAAGCTTGATCAGGGCTGAGGCGAGGGAGTCGGGATCATTGGTGAGCGCCACGGCAAAACGATCTGCTTCGTACTCGTCCCGCCGGGAGAGCCAGGCAGAGAGGGGGGAGAACGGAAACATCACCAGGGAGGCGATGAAGCCGAGGATCACCAGCCGGGCCGCCAGCGACAGGTGATCATAGCCGAGAAGTCCAGGCAGTCCCTGCCAGTCAAGCGACTTGAAGACGATCCAGGAACCGGCCAGAGCCCCGGCTTCAGCCAGGAGCAGGCGCTTGCGGATATGTCCCTTTTTCCAGTGGCCGATCTCATGGGCCAGGACGGCGACGATCTCAGCGTGGGTCATCTGTTTGATCAGGGTGTCGTAGAGCACGATCCGCTTGACCTTGCCGATACCGGTAAAATAGGCGTTGGAGTGCCTGCTTCGCTTCGATGCGTCCATCTGCATCACTTTTCCCACCTGCAGGCCTGCCCTGCCCATCATCGCCTTGATGTCGTCTTCCAGCCCCTCTTCGGTCACCGGTTCGAATCTGTTGAAGAGCGGTTCGATGACATACGGAGAGAGGAACATCATGAAGAGGGAGAAGAGTGCCAGAAAACCCCAGACCCAGAGCCACCAGTGACTGCTGCTCCAGCCGATCAGGGTGAAGACCACACCGAGGAGCAGACCGGTGATGATTGTGCCGATGAACTGTGACTTGAGCAGGTCGGTGAGCCAGAGTTTCGGCGTCAGGGTGTTGAAGCCGTGGCGGGCTTCGACCACAAAGGCGCCGTAGAGGGAAAAAGGGCTTTCCAGAAGGGTCTGCAGCCAGGAGATGACGATGAAGAACAGTATCCCCTGGAGAACGGGGTCTGCGACCAGTCCGGTTATGAAGCGGTCGTACAGGCCGAGCAGTCCGCCGAAGAGGAAGAGCACCAGCAGCAGGTTGTCGAAGAGCGACTCCCACAGGTCGAGGCGGCTGCTGTCAAAGGTATAGGCAACGGTCTTTGCCAGGGTCTCTGCGTTTATGACACCCTCGAATCCCGCAGGCACCGTGGCCCCATGGTGTCTCAGGTGGTTCAGGTTGATGTGCCGCAGCCAGTAGGTGCAGGCGGTGGTCAGGGCAAACAGGGAGAGCAGCAGGGTAGGCATGAGCATGAACGTCCTTTGTTGACTGAGTGTCTGTGCCGGGGCATTATGACGTGAGAAGCAGCCGGATACAATACGCAATTAACTCGTTTTTCTGGCTTCATCGCTTTGGCATGTATTCCAGAACTACCTCCTCAAGTTGACAAACGACAAAAAAATTCTAAACTTTAGGCTAATTCACCCCCAAATAATTCCTGGATTTTATGCCGAAACTGATCATCGACGACATAACAGTTGAGGTTGCTGAAGGTACGACAGTGCTGGAAGCTGCTCACGCTGTGGATATCCCTGTCCCGCACTTCTGCTGGCATCCTGCGCTGGGCAAGGCCGGAGCCTGCCGGGTCTGTGCTGTCAAGCTGCTGGACGGTCCGGTCAAAGGGATCCAGATGTCCTGTATGCTCCCTGCCCAGGACGGGATGATTGTCTCCACGACTGACCCCGAGGCGGTTGCGATGCGCCGCCAGGTCATCGAGTGGCTGATGATTAATCATCCTCACGACTGCCCGGTCTGCGACGAAGGGGGTGAGTGCCAGCTGCAGGATCTCACGGTTGCCGGCGGGCACAGCATCCGCCGCTACAGTGGAAAGAAGAGAACACACGTCAATCAGGACCTCGGCCCGTACATCGAACACGAGATGAACCGCTGCATCCAGTGTTACCGCTGCGTCCGCTTCTACCAGGAGTTTGCCGGGGGTACGGACCTCGGAGTCATGGGGAGCGCCGGCCGGGTCTATTTCGGCCGTTTTAACCACGGACAGCTCCAGTCACTTTTTTCCGGCAACCTGGTCGATATCTGCCCCACCGGGGTATTTACCGACAAGACAGCCCGCTTCCGCGCCCGCTACTGGGATTACGAGATGGCCCCTTCGGTCTGTCCCGGCTGTTCGCTGGGATGTAATATCACACCGCTGGCCCGCTGCCGTGAGCTGCTCAAGATTGTTGCCCGCAGGAATGATACCGTCAACGGCTGGTTTATCTGCGACCGGGGGCGCTTTGCTCATAGTGAAGTGAACGACCCGCAGCGTCCGCGCCGGGTGCTGGTAGACGGGGTGGAGACGGGCTTTGACGAGGCGCTGAAAGCTCTGCTGCTGCGCATCGGTGAGGTGGAAGAGGCGTATGGGACAGGGAGCATCGCCATTGTCGGCTCGCCCCGGCTGGCTCTTGAAGCTGCACTGCTGCTGCCGCTACTGGCGGAAAGTGCCGCTGCCGGTGCGCTCTGCTATTTTATCGATGAACACGAGGCTGCCGTGACGCAGGCAGCAGTGACTGTTCTCGAAACTTCTCAGTCAGCTTCCATGTCCGATGTAGGGCAGGCGGACTGCATCGTCATCCTGGAGAGTGATCTTCGAGAAGTGGGCCCGATGATGCTGCTCGCGGTACGCCAGGCCTGGAAACACGGAGCGCCGGTCTTCCTGGTGGGGAAAGCTGCTCCTTTGGAGCAGACGGCCTGTGTCAGCGTCGAGGCGATAACGCTCGGATTCATCGAAGAGGTGCCGTTCGGTATTTTCGAGAAGCCGGTCATCATCTGCGGGACGAAACGCAGTCCGGTCAGCGACATCGAATATCTGGCCCGTGCAGAAGCAAAACTTGCCTTTATTTTTAACGGTCCTGACAGTTGCGGCGCGGGGCTGCTGGCGCTGGAACACGAGGGGATCGCGTTCAGGAGTGCCGTTGCTGCGGGAAAAATCAAAGGGGTCATCAGCATTGAAGCCGATATTCCTGAAGAGCTGCTGGCAGGAATTCCGTTTGTGGCGGCGCTCGACTGGTGTTCGACCCCGGCTGTTCAGTCGGCGCAGATCGTCCTCCCGACCACCGCCTGGGTGGAGATGGACGGGACCTTTATCAATAACGAAGGGCGGGCCCAGCGTTTCAGAAAGGTGATGGATCCCGGATTGCCGGTCAAAGGGTTTGACCCGGCCTGCCATCCGCCGCACATCCATCGCAGCGTCCCGCCTGGCGGCGAAGCACGTCCGGCCTGGCAGTTGGTCGCTGAGATCATCAGTGGGCTGAGCGGCGAGGAGATCAGGACGCCGTTTTCCGGAAAATGGGAGCGTCTTCGCAGCCTTGATGCAGAGAGTCCAGGAACCCTGATCCATGAGCTATGACCCGATCGACATAGCCCTTATCCTGGGCAAGATTGGTCTGGTCTTCTTCGTGATCTTGACCCTTGCGGCTTATCTGGTTTTCGCCGAACGCAAGGTGCTGGCCTGGATCCAGGACCGGAAAGGGCCTAACCGGGTCGGTCCTTTCGGTCTACTGCAGCCGCTGGCCGATCTGGTCAAACTCCTGACCAAGGAGGACTTCCGCCCGGTCGGTGCGGACAAGTGGCTCTTCTATCTGGCTCCGGCCATGGCTGCCATCCCGGCTATCATGATCTTCAGCGTGATCCCATTCGGCGCGCCGCTGACTCTCTTCAGTCATACGATACCGCTGCAGGTGGCTGATCTGAACGTCGGGCTGCTGCTGTTCCTGGCGCTCTCCTCGATCGCTGTCTATGGTGTGGCGCTCGGCGGGTGGGCTTCGAACTCGAAATATGCCCTGCTGGGGAGCATCCGCGGGCTGGCCCAGCTGATCTCCTACGAACTCTCCATGGGGCTCTCCCTGGTGCCAGTGGTGATGCTGGCCCGCTCCTTCCGGCTCTCTGATATTGTCGCTGCCCAGTCCGGCTGCTGGTTCATCGTCTATCAGCCGCTGGCATTCCTGATCTTCCTCATCAGTATTGCTGCCGAGTGCAAGCGGATCCCCTTCGATCTGCCGGAAGCGGAGGGGGAGCTGGTGGCAGGATTTCACACCGAGTACTCCGGCATGCGTTTCGGCCTCTTCTTTGTCGGCGAGTACATCAACATCATCGTCCTGGGTGGGCTGGCAGCTACCTTTTTTCTCGGCGGCTGGCACGGGCCGCTGCTGCCGCCGGTGGTCTGGTTCAGCGGTAAAGTGCTGGCCTTTGCCTTTCTTTTTATCTGGGTACGCGGCACCCTCCCCAGGCTCCGCTATGACCAGCTGATGCATTTCGGCTGGAAGGTCCTGACCCCGCTGGCACTGGTCAATATCCTGGCGACCGGGTGGTTCCTGGTCTTGAAAGGCTGATATGCAGATACTCAAAGATATATACGCTCTCCTGATCGGGATGTGGACCACCTGGAAACATATCTTCCGGCGACCGGTGACGATCCAGTATCCGGAAGAGAAGCGCCAGCCTTATCCGCGCTACCGGGCCCGGATCGTCCTGACCCGCGACCCGGAAGGCGGCGAGCGCTGCGTTGCCTGTCAGCTCTGTTCTGCGGCCTGCCCTGTGGACTGCATCACCATGCAGCCGGCTGAAGGGGAGGGGGGGAGGCGCTATGCCGCGTGGTTTCGGATCAACTTCTCCCGCTGCATCTTCTGCGGGCTCTGCGCTGAAGCCTGCCCGACTCTGGCAATCCAGATGACACCCGATTACGAACTCTGCACGCGGGATATCATGGATCTTCTCTATGAAAAGGAGGATCTGCTCATAAACGGCTGCGGCAAGGACCCGGTTTACAATTTCTATCACCACGCCGGCATCGCTGTCACCCAGCCGCGGGGCTCGGGAGGTGAGGAGCTGTCGCCGGTCGATGTAAGGGGGTTGATGCCCTGATATGGAAGCATATCTCTTCTACATACTGGCTGTCGTGACCGTCATCGGCACGGTCATGGCCATCACCGAGCAGCACCCGGTGCATGCCATAGTCTATCTGGTGACCTCCTTCTTTAGTCTGGCAATGATCTTTTTTCTCCTGTCCGCCCCCCTGATCGCCATGTTCGAGGTCATCATCTATGCCGGTGCAGTCATGGTGCTGTTCATGTTCGTCATCATGATGCTCGACCTGGGCCGACCTTCTGAAGCGAGTCGTCCTTTTCTGCGACGATGGGCTTTGCCGATGCTCCTTGGCGGGATTATCCTGGTGTCGATCGTCACAGTTGCTGTCAACCATATCAGTTCGCCCGATACTTCACGAATGATCAGCATCAATGATTTCAGCGTCGTCCTGTTCCGGAAATACGGTGTGGCCATCGAGATCATCTCCATGCAGCTGCTGTTCGCGGTGGTCGGCGCACTCTACCTTGGCAGAAAAAGGGATGACAGATGATCGTCCCTCTCGAACATATCATCATCCTGGCAGCGGTCCTCTTCGGTCTCGGCCTGGTCTGCACCCTGGTCTGGCGCACCAACGTCATCATGCTGCTGATCGGGATCGAGATCATGCTCAATGCCGCCATGCTTGTCTTTGTGGGGGGCTCCGCCAGATGGGGGATGCCGGACGGGCAGGTCTTCGCCCTGATGATCATGGCCATGACTTCGGCTGAGGTGTCGCTGGCTCTGGCACTGGTGGTTTATCTGCATCGTCGCAGGAATTCGGTCGATGTGGATGAATTCCGGGAGCTGAAGGATTGAGATGAAACTCTACCTTGAACTCATAATCCTTTTCCCGCTGTCGGGAGCGATCGTCAATCTGCTGCTGGGCGGCCGTCTGCTCCCCCGCCGTGCCAGTGAGATCCTGGCCTGCGCGGCAATATGGGGAAGTTTTGTTGCAACCGTCGCTGCTGCAACGGCGTACAGTGCGCCGATGACGGTGGAGATTACTTCCTGGCTGGCTGCCTTCGATCTCAAAGCGCCGATCTCCCTGTATCTCGATCCCCTCTCGCTGTCGCTCTGCCTGATGATCACCTTTGTCTGCGGCCTGATCCATACCTATGCCGTCGGTTACATGAAGGACGACCCTTCACCGGTCCGTTTTTTTGCCCTTCTCAACCTGTTCGTTGCGGCGATGCTGACGCTGGTCCTGGCCGGGAACCTGCCGCTGCTCTACCTTGGCTGGGAAGGGGTCGGCTTCTGTTCCTACGCGTTGATCGGTTTCTGGTACAGGGACCCGCAAAACGCCACTGCCGGCCGGAAAGCGTTCATCGTCACCCGGATCGGTGATATCGGCCTGGGGATTGCCATTGTCTGGCTGTTTCAGCTCTGCGGTACGGTCTCGATCCAGCAGCTTAACCAGATGGGGGCGAATATTCCGCCTGGAGTGATCACCGCATTAGGCCTGCTGATGCTGCTGGGAGCCATGGGCAAGTCGGCCCAGGTGCCGCTGATGGTCTGGCTGCCTGATGCCATGGCCGGCCCGACACCGGTTTCGGCACAGATCCATGCTGCCACAATGGTCACTGCCGGGGTGTACCTGCTGATGCGGATGTTCCCGCTGATCGGCAGTTCGGCATCCTTGTGCGCAGCCATTGCCGTCACCGGGGCGTTGACCGCATTCTACGGAGCGACCTGTGCCCTGGCCCAGCGTGACCTGAAGCGGATCCTCGCCTATTCCACGATCAGCCAGATCGGCTACATGATGCTCGGAGTCGGTAGCGGAGCCATATCAGCAGCCACTTTTCATCTTCTGGTACACGCGTTTTTCAAGGCTCTGCTCTTTCTGGGCGCCGGCTGCGTTATAACTGCTCTGCATCATGAACAGGACATCTTCCGGATGGGGGGCCTGCGACGCTCTCTTCCCTGGACCTTCTGGCCTTTTCTGGGGGGTGCGCTCTGTCTGGCCGGACTCCCGCTGACCGGCGGTTTCTTCAGCAAGGACGGCATTCTCGCAGCGGTCTGGCTCAAGGGTGGGGCTCTCTATGGCGGGCTCTATTTTGCGGGTTTACTCACCGCGTTCATCACCGCCGTCTATACGATGCGGATGGTGCTGATCGTCTTCGAGGGGGAGGAAATCCCCCTCAATCCCCCTTTGTCAAAGGGGGAGGTAAAATCTTTGCCGCGCGTCATGGAGTGGACCCTGCTTCCGCTGGCCCTGCTGGGGATTTTCGGCGGACTTCTCAATCTGCCTGAGTTTCTGGGTGGTGGAGTGCTGAACTCCTTCCTGTCGCATCCCGGCAGTCAGGAGCTGCAGCTGTCGCACTCAAGCGAACTGCTCCTCCAAGGGGTGGCCGCTGTCGTTGCTTTGGCAGGGATGGCTACTGCGTGGCTGCGCTATGGTGGCTTGCGCCGTCAGCTCCGCTTGACCGAGGCTGAATTGCCAGCCCGTGGTCTTTCCGCTTTTCTGTTGGAAGGGTGGCGGGTTGATGCACTCTATGATCTGCTGTTTGTCCGCACGTATATCCGGCTCTCAGGGTTTCTCTGGCAGCAGCTTGATGAAGGGTGTATCGATGACAGCCTGGACAGGATAGCGGCGCAGCTCGGGAGATGGGGTCAACGGCTCGGCGGCTGGGGTGAGGGTAGAGTCTCGCTCTCCCTGCTCAGCATGGCAGCCGGTGCCGCACTGATCATTGTGTGGCTGACGTGGGTGACGATATGAATCAGATCCCGATCCTGACACTGCTGCTGTTTCTGCCACTGGTCGGCGCTTTACTGCTGCTGGCCCTGGAACGGCGGGAGGGGATGGCCAGAGTCGTCGCCCTTTGTATCGGCCTGCTAGAAACCGTGCTGGCCTGCAGCGCCTGGTTCTGTCAGTGTAATCTCCCGGTAGCGAATGCTCCGAAGGGTTTTTTCCTCTTCGAAGACCTGCCGTGGATCGAAGCACTCGGCATTCGCTATACCATTGGCATGGACGGGATCAGCCTGCTGCTGGTGATACTGACCGCGCTGGTGACAGTGATCGCCATGCTGACTTCGTGGCGTTCGATCACTGAGCGCGTATCCCTCCACTACCTGCTTCTACTGGCGATGGAGTCAGGGATCATGGGGGTCTTTCTCTCCCTTGATCTCTTCCTCTTCTACCTCTTCTGGGAGCTGATGCTGATCCCGATGTTCTTCCTGATCTTCATCTGGGGGCATGGCCGCAACATCTACTCGGCCGTCAAGTTCTTCCTCTATACCCTGATCGGATCACTGCTGATGCTGCTTGCCATTATCGGCATTTACCTGATCCATGGCAGCCAGAGCGGCATTTACAGCTTCGGTCTGTCTGCGATTCTCGGGACGCAATTCACCTCAGCGACAGGGCTCTGGCTGTATGCCGCTTTCCTGCTTGCCTTTGCAGTCAAGTTCCCTATTGTGCCGCTGCATACCTGGCTTCCTGACGCCCATACCGACGCTCCGACCGCGGGGAGTGTGATTCTGGCAGGCCTGCTGCTGAAGACCGGGGCTTACGGTTTGATCCGATTCGGCTATCCGCTCTTCCCCGAAGCTGCACGAACGTTGACTCCGCTCCTGATTGTACTGGCAGTGACCGGGATCATCTACGCTTCGTGGATCGCTTTTGCCCAGAAGGATATGAAGCGACTGGTGGCCTACTCCAGTGTCGGCCATATGGGCTTTGTCGCCCTTGGTATCGCTGTCTGGACACCGGTGGCCTTGTCCGGTGCGGTGCTGCAGATGGTCAACCACGGCCTGACCACGACGGCGCTCTTCGCCCTGGTGGGGATGCTGGACGAGCGCACCCATTCCCGTCAGATAGAGGATTACGGCGGACTCTGGGGGAAAGTCCCGCTACTCTCGGCCTTCTTCGTGCTGTTTGCCATGGCTTCGGCCGGTCTGCCCGGCCTGAACAATTTCGTGGGGGAGTTCCTGATCCTTGCAGGATCGTTCAAGGTTGCCCATATTGCAACGATCCTTGCATTTATTGGTGTCATTCTGCCGCTGGTCTACACGGTGCGGCTGATACAGGAGGTCATCTTCCAGGAAGAGCGGCGTCCTCTGACGCTGTCTGACCTGACTCTCCGGGAGATCTCGATCCTGGCTGCTCTGGCGATCGGGGACCTGTACATCGGCCTCCACCCTGCGCCGCTTCTGGAGATCCTGAAAACGCCGGTGGCCTTGTTGACTGGAGGGTCGCCGTGACGACGACCGATATCTTCATAGCCTTGCCGCTGCTGATCCTTGCTGTCGGTGCTCTTCTGACGCTTCTGCTCGGAGCGATCACCCGTGATGACACGGTCGGAACCATGATCGGGGTCGCGACGACTGTAGGTGCCGCGTTGTGGCTGCTGCAGACTCCGTCGGCACTGTTAGCTCCGACACTCGGGTTGTCAGCCGCGACACTCCCCCGTCTCTTCGGCTTCTTTTTCACCCTCCTGGCAGCAGGGACACTCTGTCTGTCCCACGGACATAATCGTGAACGCGGTATCAGCGGAGAAGAGTACCCGGCAACAGTCCTGTTTGCGACTTTCGGCATGCTCTCCCTCGCATCAGCCACCAACCTGCTGACCCTCTTTCTGGGACTGGAAGCGATGAGCTTCGGCTTCTATATTCTGGTGGCTATTGATCTGAAACGGACAACCTCCGGTGAGACCGGGCTGAAATACCTGCTCCCCGGCGCTCTCAGTGCCGCCTTCCTTGCCTTCGGTATAGCCCTTTTGTATTGCGTCTCAGGGACGCTCTCTATTCACGACGCGATGCAGCTCACCCTGCCGGGCGGAGTTCCCGACCTGGTCGCGCTGGCAGGCTGGGGATGTATTCTTGGGGGTATCGCCTTTAAACTCTCTCTGGCTCCGGCCCATCTCTGGACTCCGGATGTCTACCAGGGGGCTCCGGCCCCGGTGACCGCCTTTCTCTCTGCCGGTTCCAAGGGGGCGACGGTTTTGCTTCTGCTTCTGCTGCTTCCTCAGGGTGCTGATCCAGAGCTGCTGAGAGTTCCGCTCTGGGGGCTGGCGCTACTCTCCATGATCGTCGGCAATCTGGCCGCCCTGCTGCAGACCCGCGTCAGGCGGCTGCTGGCCTACTCCTCTATCGCCCAGATGGGGTATGTCGTGGTCGCCCTGATCTCGGGCAAGGGTGGGGGGTATCGTGCTGCTGCCTTCTACGCTATTGCCTACGGGGTGATCAGTCTGGCAGCTTTCGGCGCCATAAGCGTCCTCGAACGAAGCGGTTGCGGAGATACCCTTGATGACTATCGCGGAGCCGGCTCCAGCCGACCCCTGGCTTCCGGAGTCCTTGCGCTTGCCCTGTTCGCTCTGGCCGGTATCCCTCCCACGGCAGGATTCACCGGCAAATTCCTCATCTTCTTTGCAGCGATCCGCTCCGGCGAGATCGCTCTGGCCGTGATCGGCATTCTGCTGGCAGGGGTCTCGGTCTTCTATTATCTGCGGATCGTCATTGCTCTCTACAGTCACAGAGAAGGGCAGCTCCCCTCTGCAACCACTCACGCATTGGAAGCAGTTGTCCTTGTGGTCGCCGCAGGCATTATCCTTCTGCTGGGTGTCTGGCCGACACCACTGCTTGCTCTTCTGACGCACGCCTTCCCCTGACAGTTTCAAATGATACGCATTTTCTGCTCGCATTTTCTTCGACAGGATTCTAGAATGCGTTCCAGTCAGTCTAACTCCGATTCCAGATCAAAGATGATATCAAGGCGGCGAGGATTGAGGCGACGAGGCGTACACGCAAGTACGTTGAGGAGCCTAAGACAAGCCAACGAAGATAGGGCTTTGATATGGA
>VFJK01000113.1 GCA_009886125.1 Geobacter sp.
AAGTGGACATTAATCCGTTAAAAACCGGGCAACTTTTTAACCATAATAAAATTACATAGCATACACCAACCAAAATTGTCAAGTTTCATTAAAAGCGTCGCCTGTAGTGCGAGGAGTCGCGGCAAACCCCCGTCCGTTTCGGTGCTCCCGAGCTGCGGACCTGGACCGGTATCGATTCAACAACGAGAGGCGGAGCTTGCTCCTAACTTCCACGTGGTTCCATCTGGCCGGTGTCCGCTGCCGCTCGGACTCCCCCGCACTTCCGGGGCTTCACCACGACTCCTCCATCTCCTTACAAAATCACAACTAATCAACCCTCTGTCAGGGGAACCGTAGCGAGCATCCGGTAGTGAAGGCCGTGCCGGAGCGGCAGCGGACACTCGTCCGTTGACGGTTTGTAGCAACATGCTGCAATTGCTGCTGGAGACGATCAAGCCGAAGGCAGTCCAAGTCCGCAGCTCCGGCACGACCGGAACGGACGGGTGTTCGCTACGGTTCCCCGGCTCCCATTGCGCCTAATCTTTCAGCTGTTCCGTCAGCGCAGATTTTGTCGATTCTGCAGGTCAATGTTGTTCTATTGACCAAGAAAGCGGCGAAATATGAACCGTCCAGACGGATTTGCAGCAGATTTATTCTAAGTCCGACAGATTCCTATGGTGGATTTCACCGCCCGAAGTCTGTAGAATAGCTGCACCTGAAGATGAAGGAGCGTATATGAAGATAGTCATCCTCGACGGCTACACCATCAACCCCGGCGACAACCCCTGGACGCCGGTTGAAGCGCTTGGCGACTGCACCGTCTACGACCGGACCCCGGCTGAGCTGGTGCTGGAGAGAGCACAGGATGCGGAGATCCTCCTAATCAGCAAGGTCAAACTGACCGAAGCGGTCATTGCGAGCCTCCCCAACCTGCGCTACATCTCGCTCCTGGCCACCGGCTACAATAATGTGGATGTGGCAGCCGCCTCCAAACGGGGTATTCCGGTCTCGAACGTGCCTGCCTACTCCACCGAATCGGTCGTCCAGACCGCCTTTGCCCTGCTGCTGGAGTTGACTACGCAGGTCGGCCTGCACGATGCGGCTGTCAAGGCAGGTGAATGGGTCCGCTGTCCCGACCATGCCTTCTGGAAAAGCTCCATCCTCGAACTGGACGGCCTCACCATGGGGATCGTCGGTTACGGCACCATCGGCCGGGCTCTGGCACGGGTCGCTGCCGCATTCGGCATGCAGATCATCGCCCATGCGCCGCGCATCCCCGCTGACCCGGGACCGGTAGCGGTCCGTTTCGTCCCGCTGGACGAGCTTTTTTCCACTGCGGATGTAGTATCGCTCAACTGTCCCCAGACTCCGGAGAACACCGGTTTCGTCAACAGTCGTATCCTCTCCCTGATGAAACCCTCGGCCTTTTTCCTCAACGTGGCCCGCGGCGGACTGGTGAACGAAGCAGATCTGGCCGATGCCCTCAATCGCGGCGTCATCGCCGGCGCCGGCCTCGATGTGGTCGCCCATGAGCCGATGCTGGCAGACAATCCGCTGCTCCCGGCAGCCAACTGCATCTTCACCCCGCACATCGCCTGGGCTTCGCTGGCTGCCCGGAAACGGCTGATGACCATAGTGGCAGGCAACATTACCGCTTTTCTCGGCGGAGCAGCGGTGAACGTAGTCAATTCACCTTCTGCCTGCCGATAGATTCAAGGGGTGCACCATTCGCGAACTTCTCCTTCTTAAACGCTATCTCCTGGAAAACCGGCGCAGCTATCTTCTCGGCGCCCTGCTCCTTCTCGGCACCAACGCCTTTGCCCTGACCATACCCTGGCTGCTCAAACTGGCGATCGAAAGCATCCAGCACCCGGCCCGTGCCATTCACTCTCCGGCATGGTTCGGACTCGCGATTATCGCTGCAGCCTTTCTCCACGGCATAATACGGATATTCTCCCGGACCACCCTCCTCCATACCGCCCGCAGGATCGAGTGGAAAATCCGCGAACAGCTCTATGCACGCCTACTGGAACTCGATCTGCACTATTTCAACCGTGAGCGGACCGGCGACCTGATCTCCCGCTTTTCAAACGACCTCACCAATGTCCGGATGCTCATCGGCTTCGGCATTCTCAACATCATCAACACCGTTATCATCTATGTCGCAGCACTCGCCCTGATGTTCCGGATCAGCCCGGCCCTGACCGTCGCGGCGATCATCCCGTTTCCGCTGATGCTCCTTGTCGTAAAGCGGATCAGCTCGGCGATGTTCCGCCGCTCGAAGCGTGCCCAGGAAGAGCTGGCGAGGCTTACCAGCGCGGCAGAGGAAAATGTCTCTGCAGCAGCCGTCATCAAGGCATACTGCCGCGAAGAAGCATCTGTGCGGAAGTTTGCCGAGGTCAGCGGTCAGTACATGGCGAGCAACATGAAGATCGCACGGCTGCGCGGCCTCATGATCCCGGTCATGGCCACCACTGGAGCGCTCGGCACCCTGATCGTCCTGATACTGGGAGGGCAGAAGGTCGTGGAAGGGGTGCTGACCCTGGGCGATTTCGTCGCGTTCAACGGTTACCTCGTGATGCTGATCTGGCCGACTATCATCATGGGGTGGATACTTAACCTCGTCCAGCGCGGAGCTGCCTCCATGTCGCGTCTGAACGAGATCCTCCTTGCCGAGGCTACCGTGAAAGAGCCTGCTGAACCGCTCTCTGCGGCATCGATCAACGGTGCGATCGAGCTCCGCGATCTCACCTTCGCTTACGGGGATGAGCCGGTACTCTCGGGCATCGATCTCTCCATCCCGGCCGGCTCATCCCTTGGGATCGTCGGCCCGGTCGGCTCCGGGAAATCGACCCTGGCGAAGCTGCTGGCCCGCCTCTACCAGGCTCCTGACGGAAGCATCTACATTGACGGGATCGATATCAACAGGCTCCCGCTCCGGAACCTGCGGGATTCCATAGGTTTTGTCCCGCAGGAGAGCTTCCTCTTTTCCCGAAGCATCTCGGCAAACATCTCATTCGGCAAAGAGGGAGCGGCTGATGAGGAGCTCCGTGAGGCCTCCCGGCTTGCCAGCCTGCATGATGATGTCGAGCGCTTTCCGGAAGGGTACGCAAGTATGGTCGGTGAGCGCGGCATAACCCTTTCCGGCGGGCAGAAACAGAGAGCCTCCATTGCCCGTGCCCTGCTGAAGAACCCTTCCGTCCTGATACTTGACGACCCTCTTTCAGCGGTGGACA
>VFJK01000181.1 GCA_009886125.1 Geobacter sp.
ATATCGATTTAATGGGAGGGCGTTTTTGACCCGGCGTTTAGAGCAGGATTGGCAGAATTAAAGGATTTTGATCCGGTCATTCTGCCAATCCTGCTATTTTGGATTGATATCAATCTAATCGGTATAATGTCTCAATACCTTCGCCAAAGTGAGGTAAACAAAACAGGGTTTATCGAGTAAAATTGTAGTCTATCACAATTGCAAGCGACTACTCGGAGAAACCCATGCCAGAAATTTTAGCCCTATTACAAACCATAGCCCCTGTTTTAGAGCCAAGGACGTTGGGTCAGTTGAGCCAGGTCATTTTTGGAATGCTGGTCATCAGTGGCCGGATTACCATGCTTGGTTTATCCCGTTGGACCGAGAAAGGGGGCAGTTATCGCAGCATCCAACGTTTATATTATACGGTCTTGCCTTGGGCAGCCCTGCACTGGTTGTTTTTTCAGAAACAGTTTTTGAAGGCAGAAGATGAATACCTTATCGGCGGTGATGAAGTGGTGCTGAGCAAAGCTGGGACAGAAACATATGGCTTGGATCGTTTTTTTTCAGGCCTGCAAAAACAGGTCATCCCGGGGTTATCGTTTTTTACTTTTTCGCTGATAAATATCCGGGAAGAGCGCTCTTATCCCATCCAGACCAGCCAAACGGTTAAAAGTGCCACCGAAAAGGCTAGCAGCCAAGCCAAAGCGGTAGCGAAAAAGGTTAAGCAAACCACAGAAAAGAAAAAGCCGGGCCGCCCCAAAGGGAGCAAGAACAAAAACAAACAGGAGGTGGTGCTCAACCCTGAGCTAGTGCGCCTTCAGCAAGCTCTGCAATGCCTTTTGGCAACGATTGGGAGCATACTCTCCCTGAAATATGTGGTTCTGGACGGCCATTTTGGCAACTATCCCAGTGCCTTCATGGTCCGGCAAATGAAGCTGCACCTGATTTCTAAACTGCGTTCCGATGCGGCGCTCTATCCCGCCTTTGCCGGAGAACATTGCGGCCCAGGCCCGAAGCCCAAATATGGCCCAAAAATCAAGGTGCGCCAGCTAGATGTCAAATATTTGCAAGAAACTACCGTCAAAGACAAACTCCGCACCGACATTTATCAAGGGCAGTTCTACAACAAAGAGTTCGCTTTTGCCTTGAATGTGGTCATTATCGTCAAAACAAATTTGGAGACAATGGCCCAAGCCCACGTCATTTTGTTCAGCACTGACTTGGAGCAGAGCTACGACACCATTATCAAGTTCTACAGCCTCCGTTTCAAAATTGAGTTCAATTTCCGCGACGCCAAGCAATACTGGGGTCTGGAAGACTTCATGAATGTCACAGAAACCGCCGTCACCAATGCCGCCAACCTCTCCTTTTTCATGGTCAACTTCAGCTATGCCTTATTACCGCCTTTCCGCCAACACAATCCGGATTACAGTATTCTGGACTTGAAAGCACACTATCGGGGCTGCCGTTATGCCACTGAGACAATAAAAATGCTTCCGGAAAAACCTGATGCCATTTTATTAGCCAACATTTTTCTACAAATTGCCCGTTTGGGCGCTATTCATCCCGTGTTTCACTCTTCCAATAGTCCATAATTGGCGAAGGTATTGGTTTAGATGATTATCAAAAATAAACCGTGTTTGACTTCAAATCATATACGAAATTTTGTCGTTAAGATGATCGTTCTGCCCCCCAAATTGACAACAGTATGTTTAGCCGCAACAATTTACCCTAGCGAAATATTGTCGTTCAGGTTGTCATTCAAAACCGGTTTCGTACAATAAATTCCTTAACATCCTCTCTGATTCTGTCTAATAGAAATTTTG
>VFJK01000027.1 GCA_009886125.1 Geobacter sp.
GACAGGGTGCTTCCCGTGATCATGGCATCAATATCGGTATAATGACGATGAGCAGGCTGCTTCTGTACGTCTACGTCGAACTTCAACGCGGCGATGTGGTGTCGGTGAGTGCGGGTCGCCGAGAGGGTATACGAACCGTCCGGCAGGGCCAGTTTTGTCAGCTCGCTCTGCAGATGTCCCAACGGGACACCCAGGTCAAGCAGCGCGGCAACAGTCATGTCGCCGGAGATGCCAGCCTGGCAGTCGAGGTAGAGGGTTTTCATGTTGGCCCCTTGATGATCCGCAGATCGGGAACTGATTCGAAATGCCGATCAATGGTCAGAACTACACAGTTATGTTCCAGTGCAAAAACTGCAATGGTTATATCGGACAATGGCAGGATATGACCCATGGCGCGCAGCCGGGAGGAAAGTTTTCCTGCCTTTATCCAGAGTTCACGGGTCATCTCAAGGTGCGACAGCGCCTGAAGTGCATTTTGCACCTGCACCTCCTCGCTGGGGTTCTTGATCCCCTGCAGCAGTTCAAACAGGACCACGCCGCAGGTCAGTACCTCACTGTTCAGTAGCGACTGTTCGAGTGCCGCTGCAAGTGGCGTCTGCTTTCCTCTCAGGAAATCGATCCAGGCGCAGGTGTCCGGGAGAAGCTTATTTTGCGGCATAACCTTCCCGCTCTTCTGCCGCTTTCAGCTCGGCCTCTTCTTCCCGCTCCCAGTCGTAGTCGATGCTGATTTTTCCGCGCAGCGCCAGAAGATCCTCCATCTTCTTGCGGCGCACATAATCCTCCATCACGGTGACAATCGCCTGGGTCTTGGTTTTCTGCCCGGAAAGGCGCTGTACTTCATCGATAAGCTCGTCAGGTATGTTCAAGGTCGCACGCATTATCTGCACCTCCATAGTATGCTTATATTGTATGCATAATGAAGCATATCGTCAATAGTGAATTTGCCGGCTACTCCCGGTTCATCAGGCTGGCCGCATAGCCTGCGCCGAAGCCGTTGTCGATGTTTACTACCGTGACACCCGATGCGCAGGAGTTGAGCATCCCGAGGAGGGCAGCAACGCCGCCGAAGGCGGCTCCGTAGCCTACCGACGTCGGAACGGCAATGACCGGGCGACTGACAAGCCCTCCAATGACCGAGGGGAGAGCTCCCTCCATGCCGGCGACGACTATCAGTACATTGGCTGAAAAGATCTGCTCTTTTCTGGCAAGCAGCCGGTGCAGGCCGGCAACGCCGACATCAAAGATCTGCTCGACTTCATTTCCCATGATCCGTGCGGTCACCACTGCTTCGGCTGCGACCGGGATATCCGATGTGCCTGCGGAGATCACCAGGATCTTCCCTCTGCCGACAGTCTCGACCGGTTTCTGCTCGATGGTCAGGCACCGTGCATCCTGATGCCACTCTGCTGCCGGGAACTTCGCCAAGATCAGGCGGGCTTTCTCCTCATCCAGTCTTGTCGCAAGAATATTGTTACCCTTTGCATGGAGGGCGCCGATTATCCTCTCCAGCTGGCCGATGTTTTTGTTGGCACCGAAAATGACTTCGGGGAAACCCTGTCGCAATGCCCGGTGATGATCTATGACCGCATCGCCTATATCCTCGAACGGAAGGTGGCGAAGTTTTTCCAGGGCTTGGTCAATACTGCTGTCACCACTCCGGACCTGCTCAAGGAGGTTCTTGATATCGGTTATGTTCATTCAGGCTCCTTCAATGTAGATCACGCAGACGTGCTATTGCTTCAGGGAGTTTCTCCTCACCGATGTTGCCGAGTGACAGCCGAAGATAGCCTTCAAAGCCGGGTCCGAAGACCTCACCCGGAAGAGTAAGAAGCCCGGCTTCATCGATCATCTTTTTAGCGGCCTGACGGCCGGTCAAGCCATGGAAGGGGTGACGCACCCAGCCGAAGAACGAGCCGCTTGCAACAAGCTCGAACCGGTTTCCGGGGAGGGCGAACTCTCTGCAAAAGATCTCATGCCGCTTTGTCATCATCCGGCAGTTTTCCCTGACCCATGAATCGAGGTTTTCAGCGGCAAAGGCAATCGCCATCTGGGTGAGCCGGGGTTGGCAGACGACCATGGTGTCCTGCGCCTTCAGGGCTTGATGAATGAATCTCTCGGAGGCAAGGAGAAGGCCGGCCCGGTAGCCGGTAAGCGAGTAGGTCTTGCCGAGCGACATGATATGAACCAGGTGATCTCCCCATTCGGGGTTGGTGAAGAGTTTGTGCGGCGGAGCGTCGGCCAGTATGAAGTCGGCGTATGTCTCATCAAGTACGAGCGCAATATTATTCTCTTCGCAGAGCCGGTACAGCAGTTCCAGTGTCTCAGGCGGTGTCACCGTGCCGGTCGGGTTGCTTGGGGTCACGAGGAGGATGGCCTTGGTGCGTGGTGTGATGAGTTCCGAGATCGCCTGAACTGACGGGATGCCGCCATTGGCAGGGTCAAACGGGGCATACAGCCTCCTGATATCGAGCATTGCCAATCCCATGTCGTGATCGAAATAATACGGAGTCTGGACGATCACATCGTCACCTGCCTGGCAGAGCGTCATCATGGCAAGCCAGAAGGCCTGGCTCGCACCGATAGTAAGGCAGATGTTGCCGGCAGCAAGCTCTGCCCCGTACATCCTCCGGTAGCGGGCTGCCAGAGCTTCACGGACGTGCGGAAGCCCTTCATCCGGAGTGTAGCGGGAGGTCAGGGGGTCGGAGAGCAGGGTTGCCATGTAGCGTGTCAGCGCTTCAGCAGGCGGGTAGTCCGGAACAGCCTGACAGAGATCGATAAGCGGAAGCTTTTTGCCGTGCTGATACTCAGCTGCCCACTGTTTGACTTCGGAGATGGGCGGGTAATTGACCTTTGCAATGTGAGGTGAAACAGGGCACTTCATCTGCCGAGGCTCTTTCTGACCGCTTCTACAACATGATGGGCGTCATTTACCGCTGTGTAAATGAGGTTGGGGTGTTTCTCCTCCTGGATGCTCCCGGCGGCGATTTTCATGAATGATGGAGATATGGCGCCACCGATGATATAGACCCCTTTTCTTGTTGACTCGAATTCAGCAGTCAGCAGCACGAGCCGGTCACCCTCTTTGGCGATCTTGCAGACTCCGGAGGTACAGGCTATGGTCTGTATGCCAAGTTTATCGAAGATCGGCACAGGGCCCTGGGAGCCGATGCAGGCGATAACGTTCTGCATCGGGAAGCTCAAGGCATGATACAGGTCGATCCCGTCGGACTGCTTGAACTCGTTTATCCGGATCACCAGCCGGTCTACCCCTTCGTCATCGACCTCACCGATCCGGGGCGTAGCTCCCTGAAGCAGTCTGATGTTGCCGCCCAGCAGGATCTCCTCTCCGAGCCTTTGGGCTGTCTCCTTGTTCACGTCGAATGTTTCGGATTTATGCGCCCAGTAGACCGGATGGATATCACTCTTTTCACGTTTTGCCTTCAGTATCGATATGACGACATCGGCAGCAGTGTTACCGCCGCCGATCACGAGGGTCTTGACGCCTATATATTTCGAAGGGTCATCGACGCTTTTAGCGACCATCTTGGCATCACCGTAGACTGAGAGCTCACGGGGGATATTGCTGCCGAATGAGAGGACGACTTTTTTCCCTTTGAAATTCCCTTTTGATGTGATGACCGTCAGTCCGTCACGTTCGTCACGGATATCCTCGAAAGCGACTTCTGTCTGGACGTTCAGGTTTTCATGCTGGACAAAGTGCTGTACATACTGGAGATAGCTTTCGACAGTTACCGGCTTGTCGGGTGGGCGGAGTTCTTCAACAAGAAAAGGCTCAGGAGCATCCTTTGGTTTTGACGGGTAGACAAGCTTCCCCTGCGGATACGTGTTAGCGATACCCTGGAAAACCGATTTTCCCGATTCAAGCACAAGATATGAAAGTCCCTGCTTCTGGCAGATGAAAGCCGTAGAGAGCCCGGCCGGTCCTCCGCCAATAATCAGAATATCGTAGATCCGGTTCATCCGTTCTACTCCTTTGGCATGTTTTATTTTATAAATTCATACCATGTCCGGCAAAAAAAATAAACCGCGATTCATATCTGCTCGAGCGAGAGATAAGTTTAAATCTTTTCTTGATATAAGCCACTCAAAATGGATATAATCGAATCATAAAATGATGTTCTATTGCAATCGATATCGGGGGAAAGATGTTGAAGATTCTTGTGGTGGATGATTCTCTTTTTCAGCGAAAAAGTATCTGCCAGATTCTTGTAGATGCCGGTTACGAGGTTGTTGAGGCAACAGATGGTCAGGACGGGCTTGAAAAGGCGCTGTCGATCCATCCGGACTGCATCCTTACCGATCTGCTCATGCCCGGGATGGACGGGATCGAGTTTATCACGGAATTAAAGGCGAAAGGGCCCACTCCACCCCTCTTTGTCCTTACTGCAGATATTCAGGAGAGCAAAAGGCGCGTATGTCTGGATCTCGGAGTTGACGGGTTTATCTCGAAACCGCCGAAAAAATGGGAACTGCTTGATGTCATTGACAAGCATTTCAAAACTGAAAAGCGGTCATGATATGATTACCGCTCTTCAGCTTGACGCATTCAAGGAGATTGTAAATATCGGTGTCGGAAGGGCGGCGGCGACGCTCAACGATATGCTGGACTCTCCGATCCTGCTTTAAGTCCCTGAAGTAAAGATGATGTCATACGAAGAGTTTAAAAAGGTAGCCGGAGTCGCTGAATGAAGTCGGGATTATTGTCTACTCACCTGAGCCCAAAGACTACCAGGTCTGATTATTCCCACCTGGTAGCAGGTTTTTCCGGGATCCCTGTTTTCGGGTTGAACCGGGCCATTCCGACTGCAATCTTTATGGTCGAACTTTCAAGGGGAGCGAGCATCCGCTGCCAGATCAGGCCGACAAAACGCTCGTTGCTCTCAAGCGGGATTTTTTTGCCGGCTCCCGGTAGACGGTTCATATCATTGGTAAAGTAGGCGAACATGGGACGTTCCGGTCCAAACCATTCGATAAAGTTGGCGAGATTAGTATAAACCGGCTGTTCCCCGATAACCCGGTTGCCAATGTCAGCTATCCCGACGTATGAATATTTTGACGCATCAATCATCTCTTCATAGTTGACAATCCTGTCTTTTACCCAACCCGTATCTCCCAGAGATGTCCCGTAGTAACCCACCCACGGTTCATCACCGTAGAGATAGCTGTAGGAAAGAGGAGATGTGCCGATGTTGGTAATCCTGATCTCAAGGTTGAAGTACGGATTTCCCGAACTGAAATGTATTTTCCTGTCTATCCGGACCGGGATCTGATCTATGACAGCTTTATGGCTGCTTGATATGATCACGTTTTCGCTGCTTCTTTTGTCAACGTGACTACCAAGGAACTCCCATTTTGTCGGCGTGAGGGTGGTATCGGATATCGCTGAACCGATCCCTTCGTTCACGCTGCACCAGATATGATACCATCTCCTGCCGTCAAAATAGGTCATCCCGGAGTTGTTCATGTTGTAGTTTACATTGCTTTCAATCGTTTCCGGGAGCCCTCCCCCGACAAAAAGACCGTGAACCTCCTTGTCGTTATCAAGGTATCTCCCGAGATAGGTGACAAGCGCAGTGCCGTCAGCAAAGTAACTGCTGACCATCCCGTTTCCATCCTTCGGATTCCAGTCGCAATGCAGGTGGTTGAAATTCTCGTTGTGTTTCGGGAGTAGCCTTCTTGTAAACTTGAAATAGTTGTTCGAGAGGTCTACTGCGAAAACAACCTGTTTTTCACGTCCTACAAAAAGGTGGTCCATGAACTCGTATTTCCTGCCGGTTTTCTCTTTGACCAGATAAAAACCTTCAAAGTGCCCAGCGATGTCAAAATCGACATACAGGCTTGTCAGTAGGAAGAGAGATGAGATGGTTACGCAGAGGAGGGCGGTAAATATTTTCTTTCGGTTATTCATGGGAAGTCACTCAGGCAGCGAATACAGTTAATTTGTTAAGAGCTTGTCCGTAAATAACGTTATGAGAGATCGCGCCCGGATTTATGGCAGATTTGACCGGGTCGATCAAGCAAAACCACAGGCGTAGCACAGCTACGTCGAGGATTTTGTGATTGAGGTACGGGCAAAAATGATGTGAAGACGGGATGCGAGACTGTAATTCTTATTTACGGATAAGCTCTAAGTCATATTAGTCAAAAGATCACCGTTTTGTCGAGCACAAATATATGAAAACTACTTTAATTAAAGCAAAATAGTGAGTAAAATCAAGATGATGGAACTTAATGAAGTTTCTGTAAGGATAAGACTGCGGAAGTGATTAGAGTATTTTATTTTCATCATTGCACAAAACAGGCAGTCTCTGTAATACTCTGCGCAGTCGGCTATAAGGAATATCCCCTTAAATACACACCAAGGCTCTCAAGAGCTGTTGCGGAGTACGATATGAATTCCGGAAAACGTTCCATCCCGGTCAACAAAAGGCGCATTCTGGCCGTGTTCCCTGCCTACAGCCGTTCTTTCGGCACGATGCATCATGCCTACCGGCTTGTACACGGCGTGAAAGCCTTTATGCCGCCGCAGGGATTGCTGCTTATTGCAGCCTGCCTGCCGGAAGAGTGGGAAGTACGCTTTATAGACGAAAATATATGTACGGCGACGACAGCCGATTATCGCTGGGCCGATGCAGTGCTGGTAAGCGGCATGCATATTCAGCGTCCGCAGATCAATTTGATCAACGAACTGGCCCATCAGGAGGGGAAGCTGACCATTCTCGGCGGGCCGTCTGTTTCCGCGGTGCCGGAGGAGTATCCGGATTTCGATCTGCTGCATATCGGTGAACTTGGTGATGCTACCGATGCCGTTATCGCCCGGATAGATGAAAGCTGCGCCAAACCTGCCGGTCAGGTCAGGTTTGAGACTATGGAGCGGCTCCCCTTTAACGAGTTTCCCTCCCCGGCCTACCATCTCATCAATCTCGACGAATATTTTCTTGCAAACATACAGTTTTCAAGCGGCTGTCCTTATCTGTGCGAATTCTGCGACATCCCCGAGCTGTACGGCAGAGCACCGCGTTACAAGTCCCCCGGGCAGATCATCAGCGAACTTGATGCGATGCTTGCACAGGGGAATCCGGGAGCAGTCTACTTTGTCGACGATAACTTCATGTCCGATCTGCGCGCCCTGCGGGAACTCCTTCCGGTCCTTATCGAGTGGCAGAAAAGCAGCGGCTACCCGGTTCAGTTCGCCTGCGAGGCAACCCTTAACCTGGTACTGTACCCGGATATCCTTGTCATGATGAAAGAGGCGTATTTCTGCACCGTCTTCTGCGGCATAGAAAGCCCGTCTCCGGAGGCGCTGCACTCGATTGCCAAGCATCAAAACCTGAAAGTGCCGATCCTCGAAGCCGTGGAGATATTCAACAGCTACGGCATGGAGGTGGTTTCGGGGATCATCATGGGTCTTGACGGTGAGCCGCCGGACATCGACGAAACTATTCTCGAATTCATCCGGCTCTCCAGGATACCGATGCTTACCATCAACCTTCTATATGCCTTGCCGAGAACGCCGCTCTGGCGAAGGCTTGCCGCAGAGGGGCGTCTGAACAACGATGAGACGCGGGAGTCCAACGTCGAGTTTACTGCCCCCTATGAACAGGTGGTAGCGCAGTGGCGACGCTGTATTATCTCGGCGTACGCTCCTGAGCCGCTTTATGAACGCTACCGCTATCAGTTGGAACACACTTTCCCGAACAGGATTGCCGTGCCGAACAGCCCGGAACGGCTGTCATGGAAAAATATTCGAAAAGGGCTTCTGCTGCTTGGTACCATAATCTTCCGGATCGGGATTGTCGGCAGCTACCGGTCAACGTTCTGGAAGATGGCGCGGCCGGCATTCAAAAGGGGAGACATCGAGGGGATCATTCATGTCGGCCTGATCGGCCATCACCTGATCGAGTTTGCCGAAGAGTGTGCCGAACTGCGGGAGTCGGCAGCATTTTATGCGCAGAAACTACGGAGTTGACAGTGGTCTTGAATCCGTGATGTTGTGAGCCGTCTCTCACTGCAACGTCTCTGCTTTTGCACCAATATTAGCATTTCCAGCGTCTGGCCCAGATGGATCGTCATAACATAATGCGTCTCCATCGTCGGAAGCCCCGGCTGTTTTCGTTCGATACGGCCCACACCGTCACGGATCCAAGGCAATGAGGAGGAATCATGCAGTATATTTATATTACGACCCAGCTGAAAGATGAAATAGGCACTATCACTTTAAGCAATCCGAAACGGCGCAATGCCCTCTCGAAGTCTCTGGTAGACGAAGTCATCCAGGCGCTTGATGCACTCCGGAAGAGTAAGGCGCGGGTAATTATTCTGCGTGCTCTTGCCGGGTCCAAAGTCTGGTCTGCCGGACATGAAGTCACGGAACTGCCGCTGCCGAGGCGGGATCCTTTATCCTACAGCGATCCTCTCATTACTGTCCTTCGAGAGATCCAGAGTATTCCTCTGCCGGTCATCGCCATGATCGAAGGGAGTGTCTGGGGGGGAGCGTGTGACCTGGCACTTTCCTGCGACATCCTGATCGGCTCTCCATCTGCCAACTTTTGTATGACTCCGGCGAAGATCGGGGTCCCCTACAACGCATCCGGCATACTCCATTTCATAAATATTATGGGGGTCAATATTGCCAAGGAGATGTTTTTCAGCGCTCAGCCGATGAGTGCCGAAAAGGCGGAGAGACTTGGGATTCTCAACCATCTGGTCCCGCTGAAGGAACTGGAGGAGTTCACTTATGCTCTTGCCAGGCAGATCGCACTCAACAGCCCACTGAGCATCAGCGTCATCAAGGAGCAGATACGACTTCTGGCAAGTGCCTACCCCCTGAGCCCTAACACGTTCGAGCGGGTCCAGGGGCTGAGGCGGCTGGTGTACGACAGCGAGGATTATGCTGAGGGGATCAAGGCGTTTCTGGAGAAACGGCCTCCGGAGTTCAAGGGGGAATGATCAGCTGCTGCCAAATTTTTTCAGATCGAATACCGGCATAATCCTGCTGAACAGAAGAAACAGGACGTACGGCATACCGGCGACAAAAAGAGCACCGAAAAGTCCCTCCCGGAAGGTCTCCATACTCACCGGGATTATCGGGATGTGGTACTCCATGAACCCTGCGAAAGAGGCTGAAAACGCCTGCCCCCCGATGACAACGTTCCAGCGCATCATGAATACCCCCAGCAGTACCAGGAGCGTCCCGGCTACGGCGCGGCGGATGGTCAGCCGGGGCAGAAGGAAAAGGATGAACGGGAGCAGATTCCCGAGACCATACTGCAGGATGAATATCTTGACGAAGTCCCGTTCGTAAATGACCCGACGGATTATCTCCCATGATTTTACTGCGGTGTAGCCCCGAAAAATCAGGTCGAGAAGCTCAAGGGTTATGGCAAGAACGAGAAAAATAAGTAGATAGCGTGAAGTCTGCGTGACGATTGTCAGTTCGGCATCCTTCATTTCAACGACAGCAGGGGTCCCGAATTTATTTTTGATCTTCCAGTTGTTGATGATGATGCGGAGTCTTGAAACCACGATGAATGAAAGAATACAGAGAGCAATTCCGGAGACGATCGCCGAACAGATGAAGATGACCGGCATCAGGGGGGTCATCCAGAGAGCATTGGCTTTGACCGAACCGAAGATGAAGCCGGCATAGCCGTGAAGAAAACATGCTACCGGGATACCGGCCGCAGCAAGGAATTTAACGGCTTTTTCGTCACTATGCAGTGCAGCATCACCTACATCCCATGCCCCTAATGTCAGCAGCGTATAGAGCCCGCAGGCCAGCCTGTCCGCACTCCCGGACCCCTTCTGCTTCAGAGCCAGAGCACGTGCAACGAAATGTCCCCGATAGACGAACCATAACTCAGAGGCAACGATCATGCCGTAGGTCATGAAAACAATGCCGAAGGCAGCGATTGCAGAGGTGAAATGGGACGTCATTAATACGTGGTGGTTGCGGAGCGGCTGCTGCAGATGGAGCAGCAGCGGCAACGGTGCACAGGGGAGCAGTGCCAGCGAGAACACCAGAGAGAAACGGGCGATCTCTTTCAGCTGCTTGACACCAAAGACATGGTAGAGTGAGGAGAGGACGAACGCCCCTGCTACAAGACCGGTCATGAACGGGTACATGACGATCTGTATCGACCAGTAGATATACTCGTTGGGATAGACGAAAAGCTCTTTGAGGGTCCAGATCTCACCGTGTACCATGGCTATTTCACCTCCATCGTCAGTCCGAGATAGAACACCTGCGGGTTGGTGCCGTACTGTTCCTTCAGCACATTGACCCGCTCAGTGGTGATGATTTTTGTCACCGGATCTTCCGGATCACGGAGGTTGCCGATCCGTCTGGCTCCAAAGGGGCAGGCATCCACACAGACACTGTTCATTCCTTTTGCCAGGCGGTGATAGCAGAAGGTGCACTTTTCGGCCACATGGTATAGCGGATGGAAGAAGCGGACACCGTATGGACACCCCATGATGCAGTAACCGCAACCGATGCACCATTTCCGGTCTACGAGCACGACACCATCAGCTGTCTGGTACGTTGCTCCTACCGGGCAGACCTGGACACAGGGGGGGTGGTCGCACTGGTTGCAGAGCTTGGGAACAAAGAACGCCTTGGCGATCTCCTCGTCCCTGACGTCAAGCATGCCTGCAAGGTTCTGATCTATTCTGGTAGTGGTGAACCCGTCCCGGGCGGCATTCGGGGAGTCGATCAGCGTCTCACCGTTTTTTTTGATCACATACCGTTCGACCCAGGTTCTTGAGACCTTGGCATCATACGGGACATCGTTTTCGATCTTGCAGGCCTTTACACAGAAGCCGCAGCCGACGCATTTATGGGTATCGACAAGGAACACCCAGCGACGGTCACCTTTCGAGCTCTTTTCAGCCCGCAGCCTTTTGGGATCAAATAGTTCCAGGGCAGCCAGAGGGAGCGCCACACCGCCGGCAATGAGGAGTGCCTTTCTGCAGAACTGCCGACGGCTTATCATTGCTTCACCTCCTGCATTGGGCGCTTCGGGTTGTGGGGGTAGTGGCACATCATGCACTCTGCCTGAGGGTAGTGGCTTTCCGGATTGACCCCTTTCATTGAGCCGCGGAGAGTGCCTTTGTACAGAAGCTTTGCATGACATCGCAGGCAGAGGGACCGGGAGCGATTGATCTCGAGGGCTTTCGGGTTTTTCGGGTGGTCGTAGTTAGGCCCGTGGCAGTTTTCGCAGCTTATATTCGCGTGAGGTGAGTCCTTTATATCCGCGTATTTGTCCCGGTGGCAGTCGATACAGACTTTTTCGGTCCGGTATTTTACCGGTAGCGAAGCCCACTCCAGCTCATTGGATTTGCGATGCCAGCCGTACATATAGCCCCGTTCGTGAACGCCGAAATCTGCCGGGACAATAAAAAAACGGACAACTACTCCGATAAGTACGAGAGTAATGGCTATGTATAAGGGACGCCAGACATGATTCTTCATAACTGAAACTCTCCTGTCAGTCGGCAGTGATAGATGGCTGATACTACCATCTGATAACCAGATCTATCATCCGGTCGGCATCATCCGGCAGTTCCGGAAGTTCCTGAACTGTGCCGACCTTGCCCAGGCGGCCGATGAGCTCTATGAGTCTGTCGACTTCGATCCTGGTATAAAGGATGTCTTTCCCGCTACTGTATGCTCTTCCCGTGATCCTGCCTCCCAGAGAGGTCACTGAAGCTTCGATCTCCTGAATAGCGGCAATCGGGTCTGAAGTCGCCAGTACAACAGCAATCTCGCCACTGTTGCGCCTGAGTGGCGGTTTTTTCTGAGACGTTCGGGTCGATGGTGCAGAGTCACCCCACTCTGTTGGCAGTTGCGGTGCGTTTTCAGGGCGCTCCCGTTTTTGAAGCTGTTCAGGCTTCGAGGAAACTGCAGGCTGTTCAGCTTTAGGGGTTGGCACGATTGCAGCGGGTGCTGCAGCGGGCGGTTTTCCCTGAGGTGATGCTAGCGGAGAGGGGGCAGTTGTTGAGGTGACCGGTTTTTTGTTTTCACTGGAGCCTGTTCCCCTGAAAGCCCCTTTGAGAAGTGCCGTCAGGTCCATTGAGCCTGGATCGGATTTTCTGTCAGGCGTGACAGGCCCCCTGCCGACACGTGATGTTTCGATGCCCGGGTTTGAGGTCGAGGTGTTATCACTGTTTGTCAGGATATACGCAGAAAATCCGATAACTGCCAAAAATAACGTCCCGACAGCCACTTGAATAGTCGTGTGGGAAGGCTTCTTAATGACTGTCCGTTTTTTCGGGGTGGTTTTTATCTTCTGGATGATGGAAGAGGCAAGCCAATGAGGAGGCTCTTCGTCAGGAAGGCTTTTTAAGTGCTCGATCATCCATTCAAGGTCTGCAAGCGCTTCCCGGCAGATGCCGCAGCTTTTCAGGTGATCCCTGGTGGTCTCCTTTTCCTCATGGTCTGCAGCGTTGTCAAGATACGCTGAGAAGGTGCGCCTGATCTCAGGATGCGGTGTGACAGGTTCCTCGGCTTTGTGACCCGGAGTGCCGGCCTGCCTGAAAGTCCCGCCCTTCAGGCAGGCGGTAAGGGCTTCCTCGGCTTCGAAGAGTCTCGATAGGATGATGTCGGGACGTAACTGAAAAATCTCTTCCATCTTCTCAAGTGAGTATCCCCGTACATAGCGAAGCAGAATGACTTCGGTCAGTTCGACAGGGAGGTCTTTCAAGCAGAGAGCAAGTTTATTCATCATCCCGGAAAGCTCTGCCGCATCTGTCACGTCGGGGCTCCCGGACACCGGGAGCAGTTCTGAGAGTGATGACTCTTCTGCTCTGAAGTTGTTAAGGTCCCGGCATTCGTTGAGAGCTATGGCGACAAGCCAGCTTGAAAAACGTGATCTGACCGTGAGAGAACGGATCTCCTGGAAGGCAGTCAAAAAGGAATTCTCAGCCGCGGCAGCAGCAGATTCGTGGTTTCCGGTAAGGATGAGCGCGAGGTTGAAGATTCGTTTCTGGTATTTCCAGGTAAGTGTTTCAAAGGCGGACAGGTCTCCGCGATGCCATGACAATAGCAGCGGAGAGTCTTCGTCAGGGATGAATTGGCGAAATTTCCTCATGATCCGTCCAAATGAAAGAGGATTCGAAAAGCTGATGAAACCGGGGAAATTATAGCAGTAAAATACAGAATTAACAGCGGATAATCATTAGCAGCAGCGCTTTAAGGAAAGGAAAAAGCCCCGAGGATTCGGGGCTTTCAGGGTGCTGCCGGATTATCTGTTTTTCAATTGAGCGACATCTCTCTTCAGAACCTCTATCATCTTCTGCTGCTCCTTGATCGCCTCGATCAGGACCGGAATGATTCCAGAATAGTTGACGGCTTTGTCGCCTTTGGAGTCAGTCCTGACTACTTCGGGCACCGCAGGATCAATCAACCAGCAACATTCACTGGCACAAGATGCACCTCAAGTTTACAGCCTACCGCCTGCGCGTATTTCTTCAGAGTGGCAATTGTCGGTGAGTGACCGTTACCGGAGAGTGCCGTCTCCAGCCGGGTTATGGACGGCGCTTTTGTTCCCATCTTTGCTGCAACGTCAGCTTGTGTCAGGCCGTTCTTCTGTCGCGCAAGAAGGAGTTCGCGCAGCAGGTTGAACTCGGTATCAAGTTCATCGTATGCCGCGTTAAATTCAGGATCCTTTTTCCACTCTTCAACCATCTGTTTATGTGTTTTTACAGGATTCGTCTTCATTTCGTCATTACCTCCTTTTGCCGCTGGTGAGCGAGATCAAGTTCACGCTTCGGGGTTTCATTCGTCTTTTTTATGAATGAATGCAGAATGATGATTTTGCGCCCAACCTTCATGCAGTAGAACACCCGTGCAATCCCTTCACGCCCTTTTGGACGAAGCTCAAACAGCCCTCCGCCCATTGCCCGTGAATGTGGCATCCGCAGATCAAGACCAAACTCTTCAAGCAGATTGGTCAGGCGTGCGTATGAAGCTCGAATGCCTGTTGGTAGCGTGTCAATCTCTAGACGAACATCTTCGCTGTAGTAAGCAATCATCCAAGCCATGTTTAATTCATAACAAATATGTTATTGCTGGTCAAGAAAATCTGAGGCGGACGGGCAAGGCGGACGGGTCGATTAGTCGATTAGTTAAATGCGAAAACGCCGTGGAAAGAAACGATGCTACAGGTTGTACAGAGCGCCGGGTGGATAAACCTGCCTGGGGTGAGGGAATGCTCCTGAAAAATCACATATTGATAGGGAAAGTTTTCAGAACTGTGCAGAGAGTTGGAAGTGCCGCAGAAGTACAGCAATGTAGTGGCAGAGAGACTCAAATATCTGGCAGATTAAGCTGGAGCAAATCATTAAAACTATTCATTAGCCAGCTTTCAGTATTTTGAGCAATGGTTGACCGATTGTCACTTGCCTCAACCCTGAAAAAAGGCTAATCTCTGCTTCAGTTGCCTATCGATCAAAGAGGTGTTTTCATGAAAAAACTTGTCTATTCACTTATTGCCGGGATCTTTTTAATTTCGGCTGCGATCTCTTCTGCAGGGGAGACGGTGCTGTCTAACTACTCCACACCTTCCCTTAAAACCACCCCCGCTGCTTCTATCGACAAAAAGATAGAGACTGCTGTCACTCGAAACAGTTTTAAAGTCGGCTATGTCGATATTTTGAAGATTGCCGAACAGTCTGATGCCGGCAAAGTGGCGAAAGCTCATTTTGAGGCAAATGCAGACCGTCACAAGTCACAGATCGAGACAAAACAGAAACTGATCGAAAAACAGAAGGCCACACTGGAAGCAAAGCTTCCGACCTATTCCCCTGAACAGCGGGCAGCAAAGATAAAGGATTATGAGAAGAAGGTCGATGAACTTCGCAAGATGCTTCAGAAGGCGGATAAGGAGATGAAGCCGCTGCAGGAGGAGCTTTTTCGTGAGATTCACGCGAAGATCGAGAAGGCTTCACGGAATTTCGGCGAGGCAAACGGTTTTACGGTGATTCTTCAGAAAGGTGAGCTCCTGTATCTGGGAAGCGGAGTCGATGCACAGGATGTGACAGCAGAGATCATTGCAGAAGTGAACAAAAAATAGCGCCTGCTACTGCGTCTGCGTCAAGCTTTCGGAGATGAATTTCTCGATCTCGGTTTGATGTTCCGGCGAGAGATTTATAAACCTGATGCCGCAGTTATTCTTGCTTTCCGGACTCTTTTCAGCCCTGGCCACTTCTCCTTCAGCAGTTATGTGCGATGAACCGGGAAGATAGAACGAGCAGTTAAGACGGTCTCCGGGATTCAGGTCTCGGTCGGTTTCTATCAGCATCCCCGTGGCACTCAGATTCTGGGACGTGCAGAAAAAGGTAGAATCATCCTTCGATCCGACGACTTTTGCTCTCAGAAGAACCCTGTAGCCCTTCCTGATAGAGATCACCAGCAGCTTCTCCACCTGTTCCAGCAGAGCCTTTGCACTGCATGGTTTCTTCAGGAAGACATTTGCCCCGCACCTGGAAGCGCGCTCGGTTTCCGCTGGTCTGTCATTGCAGATAAGGATGAAAGAGACCGCTCTTGATTCAACCTCTTCCCGTATCCGAACGCAGAGTACATCTCCCCCCATCTCAGGCATGTCAAGTTCGGAAACCACCAGATTCACATGCTCTTTGCGGTGGAGCTGCAGTGCCTCAATGGCAGTGGGGGCCAGCAGTACCTGAAAATCCTTTCTGTCGAGAAGACTCTTCCCTTCCTCGAAAAAATGGCGCGATGAATTTACGAGCAGGATTTTTTTCATGCGGTTTTTATAACTCCTGGTAGTCAATAAAGTCAAGCAGAGCTCAGATGTATCAGCGGAGCAGCCGTTTTTATCGCTATTTGATAGCGTGCGCCGGAGTGGCTGACAGCCTCCAGATCTCGTCATTATACTCTGCTATGGTCCGGTCAGTAGAAAAGCGTCCGCTGCAGGCACTGTTGAGAATACTCATCCGCACCCATCGGTCCATATCTCTGTAGGCCTTTGCTGCGCGTTCCTGTGCCGCTACATACGAGGGGAAATCCGCGGCAGTCAGCCAGGGGTCGTCTGGGCTCAGGATCGCATGCAGGATCGGCTGGAACAGGTCCGGTTCGAACATGTTGAAATGTCCTTTCTGCAGGAGCTGGATGACTCTTTGCAGATTCCTGTCACTCTCGATGACAGCGAGTGGATTGTAAGCCTTGCGGGTCTCTTCCACCTCTTCAGCGGTCAGACCGAACATGAAAAAGTTTTCGTCACCGACCTCTTCGCGGATCTCGATATTTGCACCGTCAAGCGTGCCGATCGTGATCGCTCCGTTCATCATGAATTTCATGTTGCCGGTGCCCGATGCCTCCTTGCCGGCGGTCGAGATCTGCTCTGAAAGATCTGTCCCGGGGCAGATGATCTCCATGGCCGAAACCCGGTAGTTAGGGAGGAAGGCGACTTTCAGCCGGTAACCGATGTCAGGATCGCTGTTCACCACTTTGGCGACATTGTTTATCAGTTTTATAATCAGTTTCGCCATGAAGTAGCCGGGAGCCGCCTTGCCGCCGATCAGAACGCAGCGGTTTGTCCACTCAGCCGTATCTCCCCGTTTTATACGGTCGTACAGATGTATGACGTGCAGGATGTTCAGGAGCTGTCGTTTGTATTCGTGGATCCTTTTGACCTGTACATCGAAAAGCGAGTCCGGGCTGAAGATGACACCGCACTCTTCCAGAACGAGCGCGGCAAGCCGCTCCTTGTTTGCCCGCTTCACACTATGCCAGTGATTGCGAAACTTATGATCGTCAGCGAGCGGAGCTATCGCCGCGATCTGTTTCAGATCCCTGACCCATTCCTTACCGATGGTCTTTTCAAGAAGATGCCGCAGGTCAGGATTGCACCAGGAGAGCCAGCGACGGGGGGTTACGCCGTTCGTCTTGTTGTTGAATTTTTTCGGCCAGAGTTCATAAAAGTCCCTGAAAAGGCCTTCGGTAAGGAGTTTCGAATGGAGAGCCGCAACCCCGTTGACGGAAAAGCTGCCGACTATTGCCAGATATGCCATCCTGACCTGCGGTACGTCGCCCTCCTCGATGATCGACATGTTTTTTTGCTTCTCGATATCGCCCGGCCAATGTTGTGAGACCTCTGCCAGGAAGCGGGCATTGATCTCGAGGATGATATCGAGAAGCCGCGGCAGAAGACGTCTGAAAAGCTCCAAAGGCCACTTTTCCAGGGCCTCGGGGAGCAGCGTGTGATTGGTGTATGCCATGGTCCTGCCGGTGATTTCCCAGGCCCTGTTCCACGATAATCCGTGCTCATCCATGAGAAGCCGCATCAGTTCGGGGACGGCACAGCTCGGGTGCGTGTCGTTGAGCTGAAAGACATTCATTTTGGCAAATCCGGAAAAATCACCTTTCTTCACCACCATCCATCGGGCAAGGACATCCTGGATGCTCGCCGAGGCCAGAAAATACTGCTGCTTCAGCCGGAGCTCCTTGCCGTTTTCGCTGGCATCATTGGGATAGAGGACCATGGTGATGTTTTCAGCGGCATTCTTGGTAGCAACGGATTCCGGATAGCTCCCGGCATTGAATTCGCCGAGATCGAACTCGTCGGTCGCCGCTGCTTTCCAGAGCCTGAGCGTGTTGACTGTCCCGTTCATGTAGCCGGGGATAGGGATGTCGTACGGGACTGCGAGGACATCGAGAGTGTCTACCCAATAAACACAGGGCTCTCCCGAGGCGTTATGGAAAAATTCGGTTCTTCCTCCAAAATGGACCTTCTGACTGTATTCAGGTCTCGACACCTCCCAGGGGCTGCTGCCGCGCAGCCAGTGGTCCGGCTCCTCGACCTGCCGGCCATGTTCGATCTTCTGGCGGAACATCCCGTATTCATACCTGATGCCGTACCCGGTCACCGGCAGCTGCAGGGTGGCACAACTGTCCAAAAAACAGGCTGCCAGCCTCCCCAGGCCGCCGTTGCCGAGTCCAGCATCCTGCTCTGCTTCGACCAGGTCCTCAAGTTCCAGGCCGACAGAGTGGAGGGCGTCGCTGATCTCTTCCGTAATGCCCAGGCTCAGGGCGGCATTGCCGAGAGTCCGCCCCATAAGAAATTCGAGCGACAGGTAGTAGCCGCGCTTGCAGTCACTCTCTTCGTAAGCGTAACGGGTATTTTTCCAGCGTTCCATCAAGCGGTCGCGCACCGTCAGAGCCAGTGCAAGATAATGATAGTGGGCAGAGCGGCAGTATTTGTCCCGGCCGAGATTGTGCGTGAAGTAGTGGCGGAATCCCCGGACAAGACCGGCTATATCCATGGAGAGTGGCGGGGCATTTGTCAGCCCCGGGCTGTATATTTTCTTTTTTTTCTTTGTTGCGGTCATCTCTGGCAATCCTTCCGTTTATGAGGTTTTCATAGTATACCTGTAGCGATTAAACAATTATGTTACATCTTTTTTCCGTTTAGGCAATTTTTACCGCACAAGGAGTTGTAATGACGAACCTTATCACAGCCGCCGGGCTGATAAAGCTGCAGGATGAATTCGATCACCTCTGGAGAGTGGAGCGCCCAAAGGTGGTACAGGGAGTTTCAGAAGCTGCTGCAGAGGGTGATCGTTCGGAGAACGCTGAGTATATTTACGGCAAGAAGAGGCTTCGGGAGATCGACCGCAAGTTGAAACACCTTGGAGGCAGGTTGAAAGTCCTGAAAGTTGCTGCGCCGCCGGCAAACCCGCAATCTGTCTCATTCGGCTGCTGGGTTACCTACGAGGAGGAAGAGGGGAGTGAACGGTGCTATCAACTGGTCGGAGCCGATGAGTTTGATGTGTCAATCGGCCGGATAAGCGTGGATTCTCCCGTCGGTCAGGCCCTGCTGCAGAAGAAGATAGATGATGAGGTGACGATCCGCCGTCCTTCGGGGGAGTTGACAGTAGTGATAACCGGAATCAAGGGTGCGCTTTAGCTTGCTGCAGCCACTTTTCGAAGGGGGTATAAAAGTTGAACGTCAGAATCTAAAATCATTTAACAAGATATTTTTCAGGGCTGATGCTTGAAATGAGACATTATTTTAAATAAAATACATTACATGATAATTTAAGGTAGTTACGGTAATTTATGACCAGGCAACCAATCAGAAAAATAATTTGCTTTTCACTAGTATCGGTTCTGCTCATCGCTGTCGGCTGGTATTCCAATGTTTATTATGCAAACCACTCCTTCCATGCAGATAAGCGTATCAAGTTGAGAGGCTTTAAGTACATATCTCCCTTGCTTGATGTTGAGCTCCCTGAAGGATACGGTGTCAGGCATGAACCAATACCGTTCAAATACAAGGTTAAACAATTTGTTGACCGACAAATTAAATCTGGCAAAGTCAAGGATTTGTCGGTTTATTACCGTGACCTTTCAGATGGTCCGTGGTTTGGAATCAATGAAAAGATTAAATATAACCCCGCCAGTATGATGAAAGTGCCCCTTATGATTACGTGGCTAAAACGAGCTGAGAAAGACCCGTCTATCCTGCAAAGGAAAATAACTTTTAAAGAGAATGCAATTAATGAACGACCGTATATATTAAATCCAGAGAAGACGCTAGAATCGGGGGTCAGTTATACAATTGAAGAGCTTATCCGTTACATGGTTCAGTACTCTGACAACAGCTCATTGACGTTGCTCAGTTCTATTACTCCTGCTAGTGAGGTTAGATATGTCGTTGATAATATGGATGTCGGCGGCGATCCAAATTCTAATGATTATAATGTCACGGTCAAAAGCTATTCAGGCTTTTTGCGTATTCTCTATAATGCTTCTTTCCTGAATAAAGAACTTTCAGAAAAGGCATTGGAATTCATGAGTTTGCAAGAATTTCCTTATGGTATCGAGGCAGGGATTCCGAAGGGAGTAAAGTTGGCATCAAAATTTGGTGAATTTTTCCCTGAGGGAAATCCTTATGAAATTCAACTCCACGAGTTTGGAATCGTATATCACCCGAAAGGGCCATATATACTCGGAGTCCTGACTCGAGGGAATAACTGGAAAGCTCAGGCAGAGATTATCAAGTCTGTTTCTGAAATTGTTTATAATTCAGTTAATGTGACAGTTACGGATGAATATCGGCGATAAAAAATTGCATTAAAATATTCTCCCAAACTAGGGCACGGCTTGAAAGAGTTGATATTCCGCACCAAAGCTAGGCACTTAGCCAGTTTAGTGCCTTTGGAGAAAAGCTGATAATCAGGAAGAGGACCCTATGACCTTATCGATCCATAAATCCAGAATCGGCCAGATAGTTTCGCGGCATGTTGTGACGGTTGCTCCGGAGACATCACTGCTGGAAGCCATAGCAATCATGGCCAAAGCCAGAATCAGCTGCCTCGTTGTCGCGGAAAAGAAGAAGCCCATCGGCATCTTTACCGAACGGGACCTTGTCAGGGCGGTCGCCCGTCATACAGCTCTGGGGGAGTTGCCGATACGCGAACTGATGACCAGCCCGGTGGTCACCATCCATGGCAAAGTCAATCTTTTTGAAGCATACAGCATCATGCTTTCCAACAAGATCCGTCACCATATCGTGGTCGACAGTTCCGGCAGGATCATGGGGGTTATGAGCCAGTCCGACCTGATTAATGTGCTCGGGCTGGAATATTTCGTGGAAATGCGTCTGATTGAACAGATCATGACCTCAAATGTCATGACCATCCCCCTGCATCTGAATCTCGGCGAGGCCCTTTCCCGGATGGCCGTTGCGGGGATCAGCTGCATGGTGGTGGTTGACGGGAAGAGTCCCGTCGGTATTCTGACCGAACGGGATGCAGTCAGGCTGGTGTCAGAGGGTATCGATCCTGATACGGTGCTGATAGGCCCGCTCATGAGCAGGCCGGTACTGACGGTGCAGCTCGGCACGACACTCCATAAGGCTGCCCTGCTCATGAAGCAGGAGAAGATACGCCACATCGTGGTGGTGGATGAGAAGGGCGACATTGCCGGCATCGTTACCCAGACCGATATCATCAAAGGGCTCGAAGGGAAGTACATCGAGGCGCTTAAGGAGATAATCCGGGAGAAGGAGGATGTCTTCCGGCAGACCGCTCAGGAACTCCTTGACAAGACCTTCTACCTTGACAACATTCTTAACTCCTCCATCGACATGGCAATTGTTGCCACTGACAGCGATTTCCTGATCAAATATTTCAACCCGGTGGCAGAAAAAGTGTTCAATCAAAGCCCTGCCGCCGCCATCGGCCGTTCCGCTCTGAAGCTTTACGATATGGGGAGTGCTGCCGGAGCCTACCTGGGACGAGCGCTGAAGATCGTTCACCGAAGGGGAAAACACGATTTTGCCACTGAAATCACGCGTAAAGGGCAGACCCGTTTCTATCAGGGGACACTCTCCAGCATCCTCGATCGGCAGAAAAAGCTGGTGGGTTATGTCCTGATGCTGCAGGACGTAACCGAGCGGCGGGAACAGGAGCGGACCATTCATCATATGGCCTATCACGATGCCCTGACCAGCCTCCCAAACCGGATACTGCTTGGCGACCGCCTCGCCCAGGCGCTGACAACGGCAAAACGGAACTCCACTGCCGGGGCATTGATGATCCTCGATCTCGACCGTTTCAAGGACATCAACGACACCCTCGGGCACAGTACCGGCGACGCGCTTTTGAAGAGTGTGAGCAGCCGGCTGGCAGGTATTTTGCGCAAGAGCGACACAGTCTCACGAATGGGGGGAGACGAATTCGTGCTGCTGCTGCCGACAATCGCCAGCAGCGAAAGTTCGGCCGTGATTGCAGGAAAGATCGTGCGTGCCTTCCGCAAGCCGTTCTTCTGTGACGGCCACACCCTGAAAGTGACGGCCAGTATCGGTATTGCCAACTTTCCGGAGGATGGCGACGATGCTGAAACGGTCCTGAAGAATGCCGATATCGCCCTTTACCGGGTGAAGGAGTCGGGCCGGAACAACTTCCAGCGGTATACTTCCTCGGAATGACTGCAGTCAGGTACTGTTCGATGATCGGAGCTCAACAGCATGGAGGATAGCGGTGTGACGGAACAGTCAACGGACAGAGAGGTCCGCATCGAATCGGACAGCATGGGAAAGATAGAAGTCCCGGCAGCTGTCTACTGGGGAGCGCAGACGCAGAGGGCACTTGTGCATTTCAAGATCGGCAGCGAGCGGATGCCGCTTGAGGTGGTCAGGGCGATGGGAATACTGAAGAAAGCTGCTGCTTCGGTCAACATGGCGCTGGGGCTTCTCCCTCTAGATAAAGGGGGACTGATACTCCTGGCAGCTGAGGAGGTCATCTCCGGGGCGCTTGACGACCACTTTCCGTTGCCGGTATGGCAGACCGGCAGCGGGACACAGAGTAACATGAACGTGAATGAGGTCATCTCGAACCGGGCCATTCAGCTCTCTGGCGGAACCATGGGGAGCAAGGTCCCGATCCACCCGAACGATCATGTCAACATGTCACAATCTTCCAACGATACCTTCCCGACGGCCATGCATATCGCGGCTGCCCAGCGGGTTGTGACTGCTCTGATCCCGGCCGTCAAGAGGCTTCATGCATCCATTACGGCAAAAGCGCTGGAGTTCAGTGACGTTGTCAAGATCGGGAGGACCCATCTGCAGGACGCGGTTCCGCTGACTGTCGGGCAGGAGATGTCCGGATGGGCCAGCCTTCTGGAGCGGGATATAAAGCGCCTTGAAGCTTCAGTTGACGATCTCTTTGATCTTGCCATAGGCGGTACAGCTGTTGGCACCGGTCTGAACGCCCCTCCGGGTTTTGCAGAAATGACGGCAGCAAAGATCGCCGAGCTTACCGGCCTCCCTTTTCGCTCGCATCCGAACAAGTTTGCCGCACTCTCGGCACATGACGAACTGCTCTCTGCACACGGCGCAGTGACAACGCTTGCTGCTTCGCTCATGAAGATCGCCAATGATATCCGCTGGCTGGCTTCCGGCCCGCGCTGCGGGCTGGGAGAGCTTCATCTGCCCGAGAACGAACCGGGGTCATCCATCATGCCGGGGAAGATTAATCCGACGCAGTGCGAAGCTATGACCATGGTTACGGTCCAGGTTCACGGCAATAATGCCGCAATCACGTTTGCCGGTTCGCAGGGAAATTTTGAACTGAATGTCTTCAAGCCGGTCATCATTTACAACTTCCTCCAGTCGGTCAATCTGCTGACCGATGCCTGCTGCTCATTTACGGAACATCTTCTGGAAGGTCTGACCATCAATCGAGCAGCGATACAAAAACACCTCGATAACTCGCTGATGCTCGTTACGGCCCTGTCATCGCGGATCGGCTATGACCGGGCAGCAGAGATCGCCCATACTGCCCTGCACGAGGGGTTGACGCTTCGGGGCGCCTGCCTGAAGCTGGGATTTCTAACCGGTGAGGAGTTTGATGATCTGGTGAAGCCGGAGAAGATGATTGGGGTGTAAGGGAGTGAAGATTTAGATTTACGCGTCAAAACTGATATTTTCCCTGATAATGCGGTGAGGAAATGAGTTTGGAGGTATTGAGTGACTGAGAAAATGACCTTTCTTCGAAATTATGATTATGATGTTTGTCTTGCAAATGGAAAAATATGGACAGTGCAAGAGGCGCTCGAATACCTTGCCGCTTATTTGGCAAACAAAGAGAGCTGGTACACCAGAGAAGATGCATACAAAGGATTCTTAAGCATTAGAAGCCAGCTTTTCAGCGCGGTGAAGCAGAGCATCGATGAGGGAAGTCTGATTATAGATGAAGAGTATCATAAGGGTTGTAATGGTGAGTCAGGCACAGGTCAGTATGAAATAAATTTTGAAAAATCTACGGTTCGACCATTTATGTTTATTAACTGGGCGCTGGCTAATAATATCGAAATGCCGGTCCAGTTTGAAAAGTATACGGACATCAAAAAACGTGCCAAATCCGGCTATTTTGAAGGATTAGGTCTCAAGAGAACTACTATCCATCACGAAAGATGCAGGGCTGTCGCCGAGTTGCTCTGGAGCCAGGAACCCGAGATAACAATTGCCGAGATGGCCCGGAGAGGTGAAATAATTCAAATCGGCTGCGAGGGACTTGAGTACGATATGAGAACCATCAGCAGATGGTTGTCCAGCCTCAAGGCTGACAGAAGGCCGGGACGGCAACGGAAAAAGAATGCTTCGGACGCCGGTTGAACTGACCGTTCCTGAAAGAAAGTGGAGGAGATTCGGGAACCGTTTATTAACTGCCTATCGTGCTCCGAAGAGGAGCAAGTTTATCGGCGGTATGTAAAATAACAGAATTAACCGGTAAATAACAGGCAGTTACGTCACTCTAATTTTGGTTTTAAAGAATCCGTTAATCATTTAACAGCTGCAAATGCGGCCAGTTTGTTAATTAAACAGGCAGTTGTGAAGGCTGCTTAAGAGAGAAAACGCTATTTTAATTAAATAAAAACTGTTTCTATTGGGCGGCTTGATTGTTGCATGAATATCCGAAGCTATAATTGCGCCATGAATAATTGTCGCTAAACGATTTTTTCAGTTGAAAGCGCTTCGATTAAAAGCGTTACGATACACCTGCAGAGATCAGATTATACTAACAACATCTTAATGCTGCGTTATTTTTGGCAGGGAGGCAGTTATGCGGGATACTCTTGAGGTCGCTATGCAAAGGATGAGCCTTTTTGCTAAAGATGGAATCATCTTTTTCTGGGGCATAATCGCCGCCTTTAGTATCATCCTTACCCCGCTTGAGTCCCGCGCTGCCATCGGGACTACCACCCAGAACTGGCCTGCGACGCCGATTTATTCCAATGCGGCTTACCCTTCCGCCGCCATAACCTACAATGCCGTGGCCGGAAACAACCGCCTTCTGGTGGTGGGGATATCGTCCTCGACGACAGCAGTTAATCAATCTCAACCGACAGTTACCTACGGCGGTACGGCGATGACTTATGTCATCGGTACCAATGCGACGGCAACCCAGCAGCACTCCTACCTGTTCTACCTGCCCCTCGGGAGTTCGGCCAGTGCCGATACCGGTAAAACCATAGCAGTCACCATCAGCGGCGGCACCTCCAAGCACTGCATCGTCAATGCGGCGGTCTACACTGGTGTTGATCAGACGACCCCGGTTGGAACTTCGGTCCCGTCGAGCAATAATACCACAGCCGGTATTGCCGTCGGCCCGTTTACTCTGGCAGTCAACGCCGGCGAACTGGGGATCTCTGTGCTGAACACGGTACAGCCTGGAACGACCAATAATAATGCTTCGACCATTGCCCTTGGAGCAACCGGACATGTATGGACCCAGGTAAGCACTGCTGCCAGTGCTAGGATGAAAGGGGGTGCCTTGCGAACCACCTTCGCCACAACTCTTAATGTCAATACGGTCACAGCAACCCAGCACACGTCATCCGTCGCGACCCTGAACTCAACCGCGGCCATGACCATTAAGCCACTTCAGGGTATCACGGTTACCAACGGCTCGACGGTAGCCGGCAACAAGTCGGTTTATGTCAATGATGGCGCAAATTCCGCAAATGTGGTGGTTGACGCCTTTTCCATGACTGCCGATGCCCTGACGAACGTTACCGGCATTACCTTCACTGCCAATGCCAATACCACCAGCGGCAATGTTTCCGGCATCAAGGTCTGGCGCAAGGTCGGTGCAACCCTTGCCGCCTGGGAGGCAAGTGATGTCCAGGTGGGTGCCACTGCAACTGCAACGGGTGGAGCAGTCACCATCTCCGGACTCACTGAATCCGTATCGACGGTGACGCAGAATTATATTGTCACCTATGATATTGCTTCCGCTGCAACAGCCTCAACGACCAATATCCTCACCGGCACCATAACCGCCATTACGCCGGCAGCTATTTCCCTGACCGATACATCGGCATTCAGTGCTTCTATTTATATTTATCCGACAACTACTCTTGGCACCGGCAGCGAGCCTCCTGCTGTCCGGCTCTGGAAGTCAAGCGCTGCTACCAGGCTTGACGCCTTCACTCTGGCTCATAACAGTTCCAATACCGCGGACAATGATACCGTCTCCACGGTCACCGTCACCATGACGCCGCAATACATCTCCGGCGGCTCTGGCGGCACTATTTCCAAGATCAAACTGATGGAGATCATCGGCTGCACCGATGCGCCGGTTTGTGCTCCGGTAAATACGACGGTTTACGGCTCAAGCACTGCGGCGACAATCGGCGATGTCTGGAACATATCGACTCCGAGCCTGATTGCAACCGCGACCCCTGCAACGTATTATGTGCGCGTTTCGACCGCCGACATCATTACCCCCTCAGTAACCGATACGTCCGGTACGCTTCTTGGCTATTATACGTTCAGCGGCACCGTAACGGCATTAGCGCACTCCAAGGCAAGCAATAAGCTGGTGCTGGGCGACAGTGCCGGTCAGTCACTGGAGATTGATGTTGAAAAGCCGATCGGTCCGGCTACGGCAACCGCATCAACCGGCGCCAATGGCGGCGAGATCAATCTCGCCTGGGATACGGGAAGCGACAGTAACGGTGGGTCGTTGGATGCAACAAGCCCATACATCGTCCGTCGCAGTGATCCCGACGGGACACAGCCCAGCCCCGGATGTACGGACGGCACAGTCGTAACCCTGTCCCCGGCAAATCAAACCAGTCGCAGCTTTGTTGATACCAGCCTGATTGATACAACTCCTACCCGCTATTACTACCGGGTCTGCGCTCAGGATTCCCAGGGTAATATCAGTGACGGTGCGGCATCATATGCCAATGCCAAAGTAACAAGTGTCTGTAATAAACCGCCAAGCGTCACACTGGCTTACGAAGACGGCGGCACTACAGCGGGGATGCAGATTATCAAATCGTCTGTCAGCGCGCCCTTCAGGCTACAGATTGCCAATAATGATATTGGCAGCTGTCCGGATGTCGATTTTTCAGTTGTGTTAGCGAATGTTGTCGGCAATGACAGTCACTTCACCAAAACCATCGACGCTGGAGCATTCCCCGGAACGGTTACCCTCGGCACCGGTGGTGGCGGCGCCAGTACCGGTAAGACCGTCAATATCCTGGTTACCGGCATCGAAGCTGCCGGTGCCCTGCAGCTTGAAACCTACAAGTTTGCCGTTACGGTCAGTTCGCCTGGCGACAACCATGGTGCTCCGATAACAACGCCGCAGGTTACCGGCCTTCTTAACGACATGCCGCCGATCGTCCACAACAGTGCCAACATGGCCAAGTACCAGTACGGCAGCTGGGGGCAGACATATACCTGCGCCACTTGCCACTCCAACAGTACCACCAACATCAAGGGCGTCTATCAGATCATCTCTACACCGATCGGCAGAAGAAACGTTGTCTTTACCAAGACATCGTCTGTCGTGTCCGACTCGGACGGCGTTCTCAGTAATGACCTGAGACCGAACAAGAACGGCTCCACCCAGGTGTGTAATATCTGCCATCATCAGACCCGTCAACACCAGTACAGTGCCAGCAAGGCGTTTGGTGGCCCACAAGGCGATGAAGCTTATAACTCCGAGCACCACAACAGCCGCGATTGCATCAAGTGTCATACCCATAACAGTGCCTTCAAGTCGATTTACGGTCTCTGCGGCGACTGCCACGGTTTCAAAGCCACCGGTTATTCTCCGGTAAACAAGTCAACCATGGTCAAGGATCTCACCAACGCCCTTGGACCCAGTCCGCCCAACTACGGTGCCCATGCACGTCACAACCTTGCAAAGATCTCCTGCGGTGCCTGTCACAGCAATACCAACCATGGTCTTGAAACTACCGCCTGGCAGGGAGACGCCATTCTTGAAATCGGTTTCAACGCCAGCAAGGATACCTTCTTCGGCTTTAATCCGATTGTTCCTGTGACCGGAGGGATCTTCTACGGCACCAACAATCTGAACGGCCCCTATGTCTGGTCAGCCGGTGCCGGAACAACCATAAGCACGATAGCCGATTACAACAACTCGTGCAGTACTTACTGCCACGGCGGTGGCTCCTGGGCAACCGGCGGCAATGTCGGCAGCAACACGACGCCAATCTGGGTAGGGACGAATCAGGCAACCTGCGGTACCTGTCACAATGCCAATGGTGAACAGCCTCCGGTTTCCGGCAGCCATGCCAAGCATGCAGGCTCTTCCGGTGCCGGTCTCGGTATCGCCTGCAACAAGTGTCATGCCACCTACAGTAACTACACCGGTAGTGCCCACATCAACGGTAAAGTTGAGTGGAGCATGACCGCTTATCCCGGCGCACTCTATAATGGCTCCAATGCTGGTTCCACAAATCAGCCGGCACCTACCTCGTCGGGTAATTACGCTACATGCGACCAGCTCTACTGTCACAGTAACGTTCAGGGACCGACAGGGACCGGTGATCCAACTGCGTTTGCAAATCCGGCACCTGTCTGGGGTGGCACTGCTCCTTGCGGTTCCTGCCACGCAGAACCCAATACTTCCGGTTCGCATTCGAGTCACGAGGATGTTGCCGTTGCCTTTGACTGCCACGTCTGTCACAACAACGGCGGCACTACCTCACCACTGAATCACGCCAACGGCATCATCAACTTCTCGTTTGTCGGACTCGGTCAGAATACGGTCTACTCGGCGGGCACCGCCGTTCCTGCCGGTACTGCCTACGGCAACTGCAGCGTGAGCAACTGCCACGGTCGGTTCACCCGCGCCTGGGGAACTACCGCGTCCGGGTTGACCCTCTGCGACAAGTGCCACGGGTCTGCCACTTCACCAGGCGGTTTCTACAATACCCGCGGCCCCGGCGGCACCCTCAGCATTTACTCGGCAGCCATAGGCGTGCATGATATTCACCTGCAGAACCCGAATTCACCCAGAAAGGCGACATTCTCCCGCTTTACTTCGTACGCAAAAGGATTCAGCTGCAGGCAGTGCCATGCGATGCCAAACGGACCGTTCACGGCCGGTCATATCGATACAGCCCTGCCGGCAGAAGTTCCTTTTTCTCATGTCAGTTCCATTGCTAATGTAGGTCAGACCAAATTCAGCTACTACTCATCACCCACATACACATCCGCTACCCAGAGCTGCAGTGCAATCTGGTGCCACGGCGCCGGTATGAATTCAAACAATGCAACCGGGTCTTATGTTGGTGTCTCCGGCAGCATCCAGCGGCAGAACCCTCAATGGAATGTGCCATACCTTACCGGCAACGGGGCAGACGACTGTACAAAGTGTCATGCCATGCCGCCACCAGCACCGGATTCAAGTTATATTCATTTTGGCAAGACACTTGCCAACTGCAAGGATTGCCATACGCATCTGTCTTCGGACGGGCTTGGCTTCAAGAACAAGTCCCTGCATGTCAACGGTGAGATTGACGGTGGTTGCGACAAATGCCACGGCTATCCGCCAATTAACAATATTATCGGCGATCATGAGGGTCTGGCAACGCCGGCGCAGAATGCACTTCGTCTTGGGACAGCTGGCGCCCATAATGCCCACGTACTCAATGTCAACATCAGCAAAAACTGCCAGACCTGTCACTACGGTTACAGTCCGGCTATGCCGAGTGACAAGCTGGAGATCGGTTTCAACGGCTATAACGGCACAGTCGTAACCGGTTCTTTCAACGGTTACACCAATTCGGTCAACGGCCCCAAATGGCAGGCAAACAGCGCTCCTGGCGGCACCACTAGCATAATAAAAGTTAACGCTTCCGGTAGTCCCAACCAGTGTTCCAACCTGTACTGCCATGGCGGCGGCACGGCCACTCTTCCTGTCCTTGGTGGCGGCAGCAATACGAACCCGAACTGGGAAGGCGGCTCCGGCGATGCGATCTGCGGCACCTGCCACGGTACCGATACCAACAGCGCTCCGACTGGCGGCTCCCATGACCGTCATGCCCTTGGTATAAACGGCGGTGTCGGCATACTTTGCAACTCATGTCACGGCTCTTCCGTCAACATGACCCATGTTAACGGAGCAGTCAGTTGGTCTCTCGATCGTTCCATCCCGGTGATTGGCGCCAGCGCTACCTATAATAATACCTCGTCCGGTTCCATAGCCGGACTTGCCCCGCGGAGCAACGGCTCGGATTACCAAAACTGCAACAATTTCTACTGTCATAGTAATGTTCAAGGTACCAACGGCATCGGCGCACCAACAGCGTACGGATCACCGCGCTGGGGTACGGACAACGGCACGCTTAGCTGCGGTAGTTGTCATAAAAACATGGCCACTGATGCAACTCCGACCGGCAGCCACCTGAAACATGCCAATACCGGGGGCGCCAATATGGCTCTCACCTGCGGCTACTGCCATCAGGATGGCGGCAGCGGTTCGCTTAACCACGCTGACAACATGATCTTTGTCAATTTCACCAGTTATGTCGGTGGCAGCTATTCCAACAGTAACCGTTCAGCTGGCTCGGTTGCCGGTTACGGTACCTGTGCCACCACCTTCTGCCACGGTACGGCTGCATCTGACCCATGGGGGACTGTCGGTCCGCTGGCATGTAACAGGTGCCATAGCGCCAAGGTGGACGATGTGAGCTGGTCCGGTCGTCACAAGACCCATTACAACTACTCGACCATGCCGACCAATTATACCCAGACGGTCACTGATCTCAGTACTGCTACCAGGTACCGCTTCAACTGCGCGCACTGCCATGATGACAACGTCGCCAAGCACAGCCTCAAGCCGGCTTCAGCCGACAGTGCCGCCCGCGTCTTCTTCGGCATCTCAACAGCAACACCGGCTACCAGTAGCAAGCGTGGTACCTACGTGCCCGGCACACCGCAGGGAGCGACCGATAACGGCTTCAAGTTTACCGCCGGTTCCTGCAACACCAGTTACTGCCACTCCAACGGCCGTGGTGGTGCGCCGAAAAATATGGCTCTCACCTGGACCTCCATACCGAGCGGCAACAACTGCCTCTACTGTCACGACGGCAAGCGGACCAGCATTGCGCAACCTACCACTCTTTCCGGCAAGCATGACAAGCATATGAACTACTCGACCAATACCTTCATGGGGCGCGGCAACGGTTTTAACTGCGTCGATTGCCATGCCAGGGTCATTACCAATACCAACAACATTACCATTGCCAATAAGGGCAGACATGTTAATGCCCTGCTCGACTACTCCGGCGCCAAGGCGGGCAAGACCTTCGATGGCTCATCAAAGGTATGCTCCAACGTTTACTGCCACTCCAACGGCAATCCGAATGCAATCGTCTTTGTCGATATGACCGGCAGCAAGGTCTGGGCAAGCGGCTCGGCAGCCATCACCACCTGCAACAAGTGCCACGGCCGGACGACGACAACCGGTTATCCTGATTACGCCAACGGCGGCGCCAATCAGGCGACTTCCAACCTTCATGCCGGTCATATGCAGGGCTTGACCGACACCACTGCCTGCGCCGACTGCCACCGCAAAACTGCAGAGACTGCCGTGCCGAACCGGTTCCGCCCATACTCCACCACGCACCTCAGCGGTGGACCGAATGTCGTCTTTAACCTTGCCAAGACTTATATCGGTAGCAAGGCGACCATGACAAAGGTCGGCAACTACCAGGTGACCTGCAGCAGCACCGTCTGTCACGGCCAGGGTGCGCCGGTCTGGGGATCGCAGCCGTCAGGCGCTGCCGGTGTCAGAACCTGTACCAAGTGTCACGGCACCAAAACAACGGCTGATTACCTGACCAACTACTCATCGGCTATGATCGCCCCTGGTTACAACGGCGAAGGTACCGACACAACCATGACCAAGGCGGCGGCAACCGATGCCCGCGTCGGTGCTCACCAGCGCCATCTGGTTTCTTCCGCGATTTCTGCGCCGGTCAAGTGCAACGAGTGCCACTTAACCGTGAACAATATTCGCTCCGGCAGCCACTGGAATATGTCAACTGCCACCATGACTTTCAATGGCCGGGCGACAGCCAGTTCCCATGTGCCGACCGTGGCCCGTAGCGGCGGCATCATCAGCTGCAGTGCAACCTACTGCCACACCGGTAAATACGACTCGGGCACCGCAATGACGCCACTCTGGAATAATACCGGTTTGGTCAACGAGACCGGTACCACTGTTGCTGAATGTACCAAGTGTCATGCCATGCCGCCGTCAGGCTACACCAGTCACCCGGGCGCACTCAGTGGCGCAGCTGCCATTTCAACCATCTTTGGGGCGTGCGGCTCCTGCCACACCACTCTGAGCAATAGCGCAACGGATGTCGGCAATGTTTTTACGACAGCCGGCAAATTACTCCATGTTAACGGCTCGATGAACTATGTCGCAAATTGTGATGGCTGTCACGCCTATGACCTGACCGGCGGCGGCACCACCTGGACCCCTGCTCTCGGCGGTGGCACCGGCACAGGTGCTCATATCAGTCATATCACCTTTATTAAAAATCGGCTTGGCATTGTTTCGTTAACCGCCTCCGGACAGACATTCGGCATCGGCGAGCCTGCCGGGGTCTGCGGCACCTGCCATACGAACACGCTGAGTGAGCACGATAACGGCTCGCGGCAGATTACCTTCGGTTCCGGCGGGACCGTTAACACAATGGGCGCCGGTTACGGCGGCAGCATGAGCCTGGTCTTCGGCGGTGCTAACCCGTCCTTTAACGGAACAAACAAGACATGTTCAAATCTGTCATGTCACTATTTCATAACACCGAACTGGTATTAATTCTGGTATTAATTTGTTGATAACATCACATAATCAAAAAGGAGCGTGTTATGGAGAAACCGGGTTTAAGTCTTAAAAGCAGCAGTATTTTATTGGGCATGCTGTTGCTGCTGGCGCTGTCACTGTCGCTGCCGCAAGAGGCAGCAGCCGCAGCGCTCAGTACCTGCAGTAACGGCGGACTCTCAGGCTGTCACTTCACCAACAACATGGTTAAGGACGGTACTGCCAGGAACACGCCTGCAGGCAGGTTCCTCGGCACACATGCACGGCACTCGGGCTATTCAACATCATCTGCAAAGCGCGAATACACGTATGCGTGTACGGTGTGTCACGGCCTTGCCGGCGGCTACGCCAACAGCCACCAGACCGGATTCAAGAACATCTCCGGCAGCGGTCTGCCAGGTATTTCGTACTCCCGTGGCAAGAAAATTGCCAACACCGATACTCCGACATTCGGCAACTGCAATAACATTTACTGCCACAGTAGCGGTCGTGGCCCCGGTATGGGGCAGCAGCGGTATAGTTCTGCCAGATGGGCAGGCGGCGGGGAATGCCGTGCCTGCCACGGTGGACGGGCCAGCGCAACCGGTGCTCCGGCACGCAGCATTGGCAACTTCACCCTGACAACAACTCACTCCCAGCATTTGAAATATCCGGCAGCTAATATCAACTGTCAGTCGTGTCACTACAAAACCGCTACCGATGCGGCATCTCTCAAAAGCTATACCGCTGCGTTGCGTCATAATAACGGCAAGCGTGACGTGAACTTTTCGCTTGTCAGCTATGGCAGCTATACCTCCTACAAGAGTACGGAAACCGGCGCTGCCGCTACCACGCGAACTTGCAACAATACGGCCTGTCACGGCGGCAAGACCCGTGGTGTATGGTCTACAACAGCGCAGAATCTTGACAACGTCTGCCTCCACTGCCATGGTGCCGGCACCGGCCTCGGAGTAGCCCTGCGGGCTGACAAGTACAATGCAGCGCCAGGCTGGGGCGGAACCGGTACCAGTACCGACCAGCTTACTGCCGCCAGTAACATCAGGGTCGGTGCCCACTACAAGCACCTCTCCTCTGTCTATATGCCCAAGCTCAAGTGTAACGAATGTCATACCGTACCGTCAGGCCCGTTCGATGGCACTCACATGGCGTCCATGCGGTTCACCAGCCCGACACTGACCTTTGCCCAGGCATCGACGGCAACAAGAAACACTACCACACCGGTAAAAACAGATGGCACCTCAGCGACCGATGCACAATGTTCTACCACCTACTGCCATGGCGGCAAAATGATCAAGAGTGACACCAGCGGTGCATCCAGAACACCGAGATGGGCCCAGGACACCCTCATGACCGGTGTCGCCGCCGTAGATTGCGCGAGCTGCCATGGCAACCCGCCGACCGCCGGCACAACCGCATTGACCCACAGCCTCTATACTGGACAGCCGACAACATCATGCGTTACCTGCCACGCCATGGTTGTTAACGGCTCAGGTGTCATCGTCAACAAAGCGCTCCACATGAACGGTATAATCAATGTTACCGCCGACTGCAACGGCTGCCACAAGTACGACATCACCGGCACCAATACCTGGGCGAATACCACCGGCACGGATCGGGCTCACTACGTGCACATCGCCTTCATCAAGACCCGGCTAAGTTATGGTGCGCTGGCTGTGACGGGTCAGACGTTTGCCACCGGTGAGTCTGGCGCAGTCTGCAGTACCTGCCACACCAGCACCTTGCTCCAGCACAACGACGGTTCGAAGCAGATTACTTTCGGCGCCGGCGGTACGGCCAACACCATGGGAGCCGGCACTGGCAACAGCATGAGCCTGGTATTCGGCGGCTCGAACCCGGCTACACCAACATTCGTAACGGGCACCACTGTTACCTGTTCGAACCTGATGTGCCACTATGCAGTTACGCCTAACTGGTACTAATTGAGATAGTGATATCCATGTAACCACCGTAGAGACGTAAAACAATTGCGTCTCTACGGTGGTAAAAAAGAAAAAAATTTCAATGCTGGCAGAAATGTAATAAATAATAAGAAGTATTTCTGTTACTAATGCAATAAATGATACTGTTGAAAATGCACAGCCTAACACAACAGGAGCAGGACATCATGGGGACAATCATGAAAAATAGACACTATACACAACATCACATCACGCTCAGCCTCGCTCGTTCGGGTGCTCTATTGATGCTGCTGCTCCTGTTTTCAATTTGCTGCTTGCTGCCTGGCGAAGTGAATGCCGCTGCCATTACCTGCAGTGCCGGAGTTTCCGGCTGCCATTTTGCGCCGACTACCACACCGATGATCAAGGACGGCACCGGTCGCAACACTCCATCCGGTCGTTTTACCGGCTCCCATGCCCGGCACTCCGGTTATTCGACGTCATCGGCAAAGGGGCAGTATAACTACGCCTGTACGGTGTGTCACGGCCTCGCCGGCGGCTATAACAACGCCCACCAGACCGGCTTTAAGAACCTATCCAGCAGCAGCCTGCCGGGCAATCGTTATTCGGCCGGCAAGAAGATCGCCAATACCAACAGTCCTGCGTTCGGCAACTGTAATAACATTTACTGCCACAGCAGCGGCCGTGCTGCCGGCATGGGGCAGATACAGTACAGTTCGGTGCGTTGGGGGGGGACGAAGACATGCCTCGGCTGCCATGGCGGGCGGGCCTCCGCCACTGGCGCTCCTGCAAAAAGCGTCGGCGGTTTCACCCTGTCCACCAGCCACAGTCAGCATCTCAAGTATCCGGCAGCGAACATCAACTGCCAGATCTGCCATTCCAAATCGACCCAGACCGACGCCTGGACGCTCAAAACCTATACTGCCGCAACTCACCATGTAAACGGGGTGCGCGAGGTCGAATTCACCAATCTTGCCTATGCATCCTACACCTCCTACAAGAAAGCAGGTGTCAACCTTTATAAATGCTCTAATACCTCCTGTCATGGCGGGCTGAGCCGCAGCGCCTGGTCGGCATCAACACAGAACAGCAATCATACCTGTACCCATTGTCACGGTGTCGATACGGGAGTAGCGGCAGGCATGAGTGTCACCGGTGCCAATCGCTACAACCTCCGTTTCTTTGCACCGGGCTGGGCCAAGACCGGCACCAGCACCGATCAGACCAACAGCAGCAACAATATTCGGGTCGGTTCGCACTTCAAGCACCTCTCTTCCGTCTACATGAAGAACATCAAGTGCAACGAGTGTCACCTGGTGCCGTATACACCCTTTCAGGCCGGGACCAACCATACACTCAATACGACCCGCTTCAACTCCGGTACGCTTGACTTCAGCCAGTCATCATCCGCCAGAATTCTCATCGGTGTTGCCAGCGGTTCTACACCGGCACAGCTCTCGGCCTTTGCCGGTTACACCAACGGCCTTTCCAACAAGGCATCCACCTGCTCCAGCGTCTACTGCCACGGCTACCGCCAAAAAGGTGCTGATACCACTGGATCTTACCGGAAGCCTTACTGGAACTACTCGGCCATGATCAATTACGGCGACAAGACCAACGCCTGCGGGCGCTGTCATGGCAACCCGCCACGACATGGCAGTTACTCTACAACACATAAGGACGTGGCACGAAATTCTTATACCACCTGCAACCCGTGCCACAATAATGTTACTACGTCCGGTAACTTCGTTAATAAGGCTTTGCACATCGACGGCAGGGTACAGGCGTCCGGCGGCCATGAATGGAGTTTCGGCGGCCTCAGACACAAAAATGGCGGCACCGGTTCCATTACTGCCAACCCGAATAGTTATTCCAACTGCACTGGTTGCCACTCATTAACAGGCGGGGGGACGTATCCGGTGGCACGTGGCGATAAAGCTCTCATCAATTGTGCGCTCTGCCATATAAACCAGACTAACTTTACTAATACTCCAGGGTGCGGCGACTGCCACGGCACCAACGCCACCGGCCAGCCGAACGGTGCTGCCAATGCCTTCCCGAACTGGAGCGGTAGTCACACTAATCATACTGCCCAGGGCTTCGCATGCGCTGACTGCCATCAAAATGCAGGCAGTGGCACTGCTATTCACGGGAACTATTCGGGCAAGGCCGCCAAGACAAGGCTCACTGTCAACATGAAGTTTAATACTGCCAAGTCTGGTACGGCAGCAACCTATACTGCTGCCACCATGACTTGTACCACATCAACCTGTCATGGACAGAAATCACCGGCATGGGGTTCAGCTACCCCTTCCCCTTCCTGTGTACGCTGTCACGGGTATCAGTCCCTGGCGACTCTCAATAACTATACGCAGAACTCCATAGCTCCGGGCACCGGCAATATCGATACCAACCGGGTGACCGGCATCACCGCCAGAGGCGGGTTGCATCAGGAGCACCTGAAAGGTTCGAGCAACCTGAGCCGCAAGGTTCGTTGCATCGAGTGCCACATCTCGACAACAGTTGTAAACCATGGCTCACTAGACAACATGACGACTGCAGCTATGACTTTCAGCGGCGTTGCTACGGCTCTCAGTCATACGCCGACAGTATCCCGCGTCAGCGGCATCATCAACTGCAGCACAAATGAATGCCACCATGGTGGAGCCCGAGCGGATGGCACTGCTGCCGGCCAGTCTGGCATTGCAACCCGTACATTACCGAAGTGGAACGATTCCGCATTGCTTGGCAACACCACCATCGCAGACACCTGTACCGGTAAATGCCATAACATGCCTCCTGGCGGAGCAGTATCCGGGGACACCCATTCGGGCCTGACAGCAAGCGGAACCTACACCACTCCTACCCAGGTGGCAACCGCGTGCTCTAGCTGCCATGCGCCACTTAGCGCATCAGGTACCACACTTGCCAACCTCTGGGCTGACATGAAGCTGCATATTAACGGCACAGTAGATGCGGCTTCAAAATGCGTCGACTGCCATGCCGTAGCCAAAGGGACGCGCTCTATAATAACGGGCGCATCCGGCGAGTTCGGCCTTGCCTGGGGCCATAAAAAGTCAGGTCGCGGTGCGGTAACCGACGATGATTGCATTGTCTGTCACCTTGAAGGTGATTCTACCACGAAGAAAATCAATCCTACATACCATCTAGGTCTACCGAATGGCAATATTGACCTCCGCGATCCGGATGGCACAGGTGAAGCAGCTATCGCCGGCCTTACCTTTACCAAGTTTGCCACATCGTATGCTGCAGGAAGCAGAACTTCGTCCATAGGCACGACTGTTGACTTTAAAATTACCCAGTTGTTCTGCCTCAAGTGCCATGATGCCGGTGGCGCTACCAACACAACGGCTCGTGCCGGTTCGAGTCCGTCAGCGACTGCTCCGTTCGGTGGCGGGTTTACAGCTACGAATAGTTATGCTCAGTTTGCAACCACCAATTCTTCCAAGCATCCTATACTCGGGCCGTTGACCAAAGACTACCCGACTGCTGCACGAATGGCTGATCCATATAAGCCGACCGGCACACGCGGCACCTCCGGAACGACGTCGGCTGGTGTGGTCATGAACTGCTTTGACTGCCACAACACACCGACGACACCTCTGACTGCACGTACCGTTGCTGCCCACGGTAATGCAAATACCATAAGGGGTACCATACAGGTAGCTTCGCCTACCTTTTGTAATGTTTGTCATTTGAATTACGCAGTTGTATCCCAACATGGTACCGGATCGGCGTTTGCAGTCGGTGACTCACAGATGAAAGGGACGGTTATTCCTAATTGCGATAACTGTCACGCTGCTTCCTCCACAGGTGACTCAGATCTCGTTCGGGCAGAGAATGTCCATGGAACAAGTACATTACCGGCTTCTGGGACAACTGCTAAAACCGGACGATGGGTTTCGTCGCCGTTGCCGATTTCATTTATAAGAAATACTGCATCACTCACCAACCATCAACCGAGAGTTGCTGGTGGAACAACTTACGCCCCACAATGTTCAATGAACGGTGATAATGCTGCTTGTGCGGCTAGGCCAAACAGCCCTTACAGTCTTGGCGGAACGTACTAAAAATTAGTTTTAATAGAGATACAGAAAAGCCTCACTTAAAATAGTGGGGCTTTTTCTCTTCTGAGTAACTTCAACGTAACTTGTTGAAACATAATTGGTGAATTGAATTTATTCTACTGCCCAGAGGGGCGTGTGTTGTTATTTAGGCAATAATATAGGCTTTCCCTGCTCACATAGGAATCATGATACTGAAACACTTGAAATCTTTAAAAAAAAATAATAAAATTTTAACTCATTTCCTTTTCATAGTGGCCATAACATTTTTCTGCTTTGTATCCACGCTTTATAATGGATTTCTCTTGACCTGGGACGATGGCTACGGGATCGTCGAAAACAAGCAGATCAGGCAGCTATCAATCGAAACCGTTCGCTGGGCCTTTACCACCTTTTACTTCCGCGATTGGCTGCCGTTGGTCTGGATTTCCTTTGCCATTGACTATGCTCTTTGGGGTCTGAACCCAGTTGGCTACCATCTTACCAACAATGTCCTTCATGCCTTGAGTGCAGGCCTGTTTTACCTGATCTCCCTGGCACTTGTCCGCCAGTATAAAACCCGGCGCAGTTCCGACACCGTTTTGAGTGGAATCAGGGATCTTTACTGTGCAGCGCTGGCAGCGCTGCTCTTTGCCACCCACCCCTTGAGGGTTGAATCGGTTGCCTGGGCTTTTGAGCGCAAGGATGTCCTCAGCCTGTTTTTCGGTCTGCTTTCCCTTCTTGTCTATCTTCGCTATGTCAGGTCGCGGGCTGCAGGGACAGCGTATGGGTCAGATGCTGCTTTCTGGCAAAGTCCGCTGTACTGGCTGGCAGTTTTCTTTTATTGTCTCTCTCTCTTTAGTAAGGCGATGCTCGTGTCGCTTCCGCTGGTCCTGCTGATCATTGATTGGTTCCCATATAACAGGATCAACCGGGAACAGGCCAAAACGGTTCTACTCGAAAAAACACCCTTCATCCTCCTGGCAGGAACAACCTCGGCAATTCTCATGACAGTCCATGCCGCCGGTAAAATGCCGTTAAGCAAGGCTGATATGCTGTCGCGGATTTTGATTGCCTGCAAGTCTATTATCACTTATCTGCAGCTGACGGTCTGGCCGGTTAATTTGAGTCATTTCCATCTTCATCCCGGCAACATCGATAACCCCGGCTTTGAATATCTGTTTCCAATCTTTCTTTTCATTGTTATAACGATATGCTCGTTTTTGCTGCGTAAACGCTGGCCGGTCGTTCCAACGGTCTGGGCGATCTATCTCATTACCTTGTTGCCGGTGCTCGGTTTTACCCAGGTCTCCTCAACTGCCATGGCCGACCGCTACACCTATGTGCCTGGTCTGGCGATCTCACTGCTGGCAGCCGTGGCGATAATGGCGCTGGCAGATAACTGTTCAACGTCGCGTCTGCTCAGCAAGACAGTAACTGTGGCGACTATCGGTATTCTGGCGGTTAGCTCTTACCTGACAGTCCGGCAAATTTCCTACTGGAAGGATGATGTAACCCTCTGGAGCAGGGCAATCAAGCTGCAGCCGCACTTTTCCGGGAGGATGTATGCCGAGCGTTCAGCAGCCTATAAGGCCAAAGGGGAGTTTCAAAAAGCGCTGCAGGACATAAATGAAGCAATCACCATTGCTACGCAGAAACGGCGACCGAAGATGGAAGAGCTTTATTTTGAGCGGTCTTCCATCCTGCAACTGTTGGGTGAAACCGCACAGGCAACCGCCGACTATAATTATGCGTTATCGCTGCTTGCCGGACAAAAATAAGCTTGCGACAAGTTCCCTTCGACTCCGCTCAGGGAACAGCCGTACGCTGAGCGGAGTCGAAGCGTATTTCAGTTGGCTTACTCGCTGCAAAGCAGCGTGGAACGCTAATTACAAATGAGGGATAAATGGATAAACCTGTAGACGCGACCACACAGAAACCGCTTCAGAAAATGTTCGCAAAGCTTTATGATTTTCTTGCCTCGGCCAAACTGGCGCTGGCGCTGCTGATCATTATTCTGGTTATCTGTACTGGCGGCGCTACCTTTTTATCGGGTGAAAAAGCAGTCAAATATGTTTTTTCTACGCTCTGGTTCAACGCGCTGCTGATACTGCTGGTGGTCAATATCGCCTGCTGCTTTTCAGGCCGGATTTTGCGCCGTCGTCTCACTATTATTTCATTAGGCATGATCTTGTTTCACATCAGTTTTGTCACTATTCTGCTCGGGGTTGTCTACAACAGCCTCTTCTATTTCAGGGGGACCATTCGCCTGACAGAAGGGGAAACACTGCGCAGCGGCGATGCCTCCAGCTATGATAAATTTGAACATGGGCGTTTTTTCTCTTTTTTACGCGTGAGAGGTGAAACGAAACTGATAACCGTGCATCATGGCTATAAAGTCGGCACCGAAAATAAAAGGGCGGCGTACGAGATAGAGGTTGGTAATGGCGGAGAGAAAAAAACCGGCATCATCTACGTGACCCATAATCTGAGCCATAAAGGCTTTACCTATTATCCCGAAGTTGAGGGATACTCGCTGTTTGTCATGCTTGCCAATGCCAGCGGCAGGGATATTTATGGTGCTCATATCCCCTTGCAGAGTCTGAAGCAAAAGGACGGCTCATTTATCTATGCGACCGGATCAAAAGAGGGCGCCAGTCCATTTCCCTTCCCGCAAGAACATATCCAGCCATTTATGGGGCTGCTGCTGGGGTTTGTGCCGTCTGTGGCGATGGATCGAACCGGCCTGGTGAATTATAAAGCCTATCCTCTCGTCGGTGATGGCTTTAAAATTGGTGATGAAGCGATACTTGAGGGGCAGGTCAAGAGCGGCGAATCATTCAGCGCCTTCAATCACAGCATGGCTGTCAGGGAGATTCGCTACTGGGTGACCATGACTGTGCGCCATGAACCGGGTAAGCCGATTGTGCTAACGAGTCTTTGCGTCTGTCTGCTCGGCATGACTATTACTACTGCCGGGAGAATGTTCAGGAGAAAAGAACCAGGTCAGGACAATTCTAAGGTTCCGTAACCGGCTTAAGTGAGGAGGTAACAATCAAAGCTGTCGGTTCTGTAAATACGCCTTTGAAATTGATTATGCCAGCGGCAATCCTTGCCTCGATTCTGCTGCTGTTTTTTGGCGACCTGCTGTTTTCCGGCGGAGAAAGGATCCTTTCCGCCAAAGGTACCGATGCCTATGCGCAATTTATTCACTGGTATGCTTTCGGCTTTGGCGAGCTGAAAAACGGCCAGCTACCCCTCTGGAATCCTCATATTTATTCCGGCGCGCCATTTTTGGGCGCATTTCAATCGGCGCTTTTTTATCCATTGAACTGGCTTTACCTGATTTTGCCGCTGCCGGTGGCGATTAATCTGGGAATCGTCCTGCACCAGTTTCTGGGCGGGTATTTCTTCCAGTTCTGGCTGCAGCGCCGCGGCTTGCCGCTTGCAGCAGCGATGCTGGGGAGTGTGCTGTTTATCTTCTCTGGTGCGCAGTTCCCCCATATTTATGCGGGACATCTTCCCCATTTAGCGGCAATGGCCTGGGCACCGCTGATTTTCCTCGCCATTGACAGTCAATTTGAACGGCCAGCGCCGGTTTGGCTCCTGGCAGGAGGAGCCGCGATTGCCATGCAGATCCTGGCCGGACATCCACAGTATGTCTATTACACCGGGATCACGGTTGTCCTTTACTGCTCACTGCTTACCATTACGGCCCGGGAGCGCTCCTGGAAAGCACCTGCCGGCGTAGCAGTCATGTATCTGCTGGCGCTTGGCCTCAGCAGTGTGCAGTGGCTGCCGGGCCTGCAAGCAGCGGCTGAATGCGTCCGCTCCGGTGGCCTGCAATATAAAATGGCCGCCATGTTTTCGCTGCCGCCGGAAAACCTGCTGACCCTGCTCGCCCCCGGTTTCTTCGGCTCCATGGACGGGTTTCCCTACTGGGGGCGCTGGTATCTCTGGGAGATGAGCCTGTTCATCACAGTCAGCGGGCTGGTGCTGGCAGTTCGAGGCATAGGTGCGATCCAGCGGCGCGAACGGACGGTGGTCCTGATAATCATGGTTGTGCTGCTGCTGCTCGCCTTCGGCAAACATACCCCTTTGCATCAGCTACTGTTCAATATTCTGCCCGGTTTCGATCTTTTTCGCAGCAGCGCCAAGTTCACTTTCCCGTTGCTGCTCTTTATGATTCTGCTGGCGGCGTATGGCGCCAATGCCTGGTCGGGAAAGGGACGGGTGAGCCAGAGCGCCATTAACAGGATTGTTGCTTTTGGCGTATTGGTAGCCGGCTGCGGCTGCCTGCTGCTGACCTCTCAGGGGGCGAAGTTTCTGGCGTGGTTCATTGAGAGTGTTCTTATCAAGTCCGGCGACAGCTACTATATGTTCAACCCGGCAGCATTACCGCAATTTGCCAGTGAAGCTGCCACCAATGGCGCTGTCACGTTACTGTTCGCTTCCTGCACACTGCTGCTGCTGGCGGCTGTTTTATGGGGGGCGCGCACCAATGAGTATATCGGCGAGCGACTGGGATGGCTGCTGCTGCTCCTGGCTTTGCTTGAAGGCGGCTTTTTCGCAGCCGGATTTCGCAGCACCTTTGATCGCCGTGAGGCGATAGCGCCGGTCTCTGCCGCTGCCATGAAAAAAACTGGTGACAAGGATAGCCGCGTGCTCAATCTGGTGCTGGCCAATTCGGCCATGTCAACCGGAGAGTTTGATGTCTGGGGTGATGACCCATTCGTAACGAAACGCTATGCCCAATTTATGGCATATACACAAGGAATGGACCCCAAGAAGGCGACTCAGTACCTGGAGCTGCGCCAGAACAGTCCGCTGTTGCGCCTTGCCCGCTGCGCCGCGGTGCTGACTTTGGACGGACAGATTACCTATCTCGAAAATCCGCTGCCGCGTTTCCAGATTGTCCCTGACTGGAAGGTAGTGGCCTCAGCTGACGCCGTGCTGGAGGAGTTGGGGAAAGCGGATTTCGAGCCGACCAAGAGGGTGCTGCTGGAGTCTGATCCCGGTCTTCAGCATGTCGCTGCTCAAAGCGGAGCAGTTGGCGCTGTTACGGTTGAGCAGGAGACGACTGACACGGTAACTCTCAATGTTACGACTGCTGTGCCGGCAATTCTCTTTGTGACCGATGCCTGGACACCATCCTGGCGGGCGGTGAGTCTGCCGGGGAGCAGTCAGCGCGAGTATAAGCTGCTGCCGGGGGATTATGCCTTCCGGGCAATTCCCTTGAATGCGGGAGTGCACCGGCTCCGGATGGAGTACCATTCGCCGGAGCTGCTCTACGGGGGATGGATTTCAGCCGGATCGTTCCTCTGTCTGCTTGGCGGGGCACTTTTCCTGGCTCTGCATCAACGAGTAAAAGCGAAAGCCTCGCCCTGAAACGAGCGACTGGAATTTGATTAAACGTTACTTCAGGAGGTATGATGAGATCCGTTTTACTTATAATGACTCTTTGCATGACTGTTCTAGCGTCATGTCAAAGCAGGGGGAATACGCCCGTAGCTGAGGTTTTTAACAAGCAGCCGACCCTATTGACAACTCTTCCGGCTGGCTATGAGGCAGGTGAGATTACCTTTAGCGATAACGGCCTGCAGGTTGCCGTTATCCTCAAAAAAGAGGGTAAAATGGCCATGAGCATTAATTCGGTCATGAGCCCTATGTATGAAGGGGTTCGTGCGCCGGTTTTTCATGCCACTTCAAAACAGTATGCGTTTGTTGCCACAAAGGAAGGGAAACAATGCGTTGTTTTCAATGGCAGGGAAGGGGCGTTGTATGACAGTGTCAGAAATCCCATGATTAATTCTGCTGGCCGGCTTGTGTATGCTGCGAAACGTGGCGATAAGTGGTTTATCGTGTCTGGTGACAAAGAGAGTAAGGCATGGGATACTCAAGATCCCTCGCTCTTCGTAAGCCCTGACGGTAAACGGTTGGCATTTTTAGAGCAGAACAGCGCGACAAAAAAATTCAATATGTGCGTATGCAGTGTTACATTCAAGGAGTATGCACGGGGCGGGGAATATGATGAGCTTGCAGATGTCAGCACGAATTGGGTAGGTTCACATCTGACGTACAAGGTTGGCAGGAATGGTAAGCAAACAGTTGTGTTGTTTGATTTCAGCCAACCTGGTTGCACTGAAAAAGAAGGCCGCTGGTACGAGAAAGTCGGTAACTTTGCTTTGTCAAACAATGGCGCGTATGTGGCGTTCTTTGGCCAGCGCGATGGAAAGCATTATCTGGTTAATGGCAATAACGAATGGCCGTGCACTGATTACTCCATGTTGTTTGATATAACCGTTTCCGACAAAGGCAACGTCCTCTATACCGGGGCGATCAAACAGTCCATAATTCTTTCCCTTGACGGGAAGATTGTTACGGACCGGCCCGAAAGCATTGATGATTTAACCTTCAGCGATGACTCCAATCATATTTTATTTGTTGCCGGTCCCTGCCCGCTGATTCCAACAGACAAACCGGTTGAATTCGCCTATCTGGTTGTCGATGGACATGAATCGAAAAAATATGATAAGGTCGTAAGTCCGCGGTTTGCTCCTGATAATACCCATATAGTGTTTCGCGCCCGTTCAGAAGGGAAGCGATTTGTGGTGGTGGCTGACAAGACAGGGAAAATTCTCAAAGAGCACTCCCCGTATGAAGCTGTCTGGGACTTTAAATTTTCTCCTGATGGGAAATCTGTTGGTTATGGTGTGAAAAAAGGTCAGGAATTATGGTGGCAAGTAGCATCGTTGGGGCAAATGTGAAGTTATCTCTTTGTAACCTTTACAGCTATGTGTATGATATTTTCAAATAGTGCACATAAAGTTCCTGAAGGAGGTGTATTGTGCTTGCTCGTACCAATGTAATGATTGATCTTGATCTGGTTCAGGAAGCTTGCCGCCTTACCAGCATCAAGACAAAGAAAGACGTTATTGCCTGTGCTCTGAAAGAACTGGTGTCGCAGCGCAAGCGGCAAAAGCTGCTCACTCTCAGGCATGCTGGACTCTGGTCGGGTGATCTGGCTGCTCAACGGGAAAGTCGCCATGATCCTGCTTGATACGAGTGCGCTGATTGAATTTCTCAACCATACCGATTCACCCTTTGACAGGGCAATTGAAAATATAATCCTGAGTAGCGCTGATGCGGCGCTTACCGATATTGTTCTTACCGAAGTTCTCCAGGGCATCCGTCTCGAACGGGATTACCGCGAAATAAAAGAGTCACTGCTTACGTTCCCCGTTTTGTCCCTCAAGGGGCCACAATCCTACATTCATGCAGCCGACATATATCGCAAATGCCGGGCAAAAGGGACAACTATCCGAAGCACCATCGATCTGTTAATAGCTCAGGCGGCTATTGAGTATGGGGCAGCATTACTGCATAACGACAGGGATTTTGATGCAATAGCTTCTGTGTCTTCCTTGAAGATATTTCATGTCGCATGATCCTTTGTAATTGATCGAATTGATGTAAAAATTGAGTAAATCTGGAGGATATAATGAACCCTGAAATCAGTTTTTTCTGGATCGCGGTCGGCTGCTACGGTGTCAGCGCATTCAGCTATATCATCGGCCTGATGGCCCGTAAGGAAGCCCTGCTTAACCTGGGAATGGCGCTCTCGGCGATCGGTCTGATCTGTCATACGGCAACTGTGGCGATTCGCTGGATTGCCGGCGGGGTGCTGCCCTTTATCGAAATCTCGGAATCACTTTCCTCCGGGGTGCTGATTGCCGTGTTCATCTTTCTGATCATCCAGTTTTCCTCAGGTCGCTTGAAGGCTACCGGGGTTCTGGTGATGCCGGTCTGTTTCATTCTTCTTGGCTGGGCCGGTTCCCTGATTAAAGATATAGGCGGTACACTCCCCCCCTCTTTGCAGAGCCAATGGCTCTGGGTGCATATCATTGGCGCATCGACCGGCTTCAGCGGCGTGCTGACAGCCGCAGCCCTTGGCCTCCTCTTTCTGCTCAAGGAGCGCAATTCCGGCGGGGTCTACGATAAGATTCCCGATCTGGAATCCCTTGATGATCTGGGCTACCGCTTCATCAGCGGCGGTTTTATCATGCTCGGCGTCATGCTCGTTTCCGGTTCATTCTGGTCAAACCAGGTCAAGGGGAGTTACTGGAACTGGGATCCTGTCGAGGTCTGGTCGCTGATTACCTGGTTGACCTACGGAATCTATCTGCACCTGCGGATCACCTTCGGCTGGCGTCATAGGCGGATGGCAATCTACGCCCTTGGTGCTCTTGGTATCATGATTATCAGCTACTGGGGCATTCCGTTCGTCAAGGAGAACTTCCATACCGGCTTCCGCATTGAACATAAGTAGGCAGTCTTCATGAAACTCTGCATCATCAAGCCCCCCATGCCGTTTGGCTGGACGCCGGTAGCGCCGCCGATTCTGGAGTATCTGGCGGCGTTGACCCGCCAGGCCGATCCCGTCATTGACATACAGCTCGTGGACGGCAGCGCTACTCCTGACGCCTTTGATACGCTGGAGTGCGATCTGGCCGCCATCAGCCTCCTCACGCCGACTGCCGTGCCAGGTTACCGGATAGCGGCCAAACTGCGGCAGCGGGGGATCAAGGTGGTTTTCGGCGGTATGCATGCCTCGGCCATGCCGGAAGAGGCTGCTTCTCACGGCGATGCCGTAGTGATCGGCGAAGCGGAATCGGTCTGGCCCCAGGTGCTGCGCGATTTTCGGGCCGGGACGTTGCAGCCGATGTATCTGGGGGAGCGGCTGCCGCTGGACAACCTACCGACGCCGCTCTACGGCACACTGAAGGGAAAGTATCGTTTCCGCGGGGTCAATACCTCGCGTGGCTGCCCCTATGACTGCACCTTTTGTTCGGTGAAGCCATTTTTTGGCGCGCAGGTGCGCTTTCGTCCCATCGATCAGGTGGTGCGCGATGTGGCGGCGATCCCCGAGAAGATCTACATGAACGGCGACGAGAACATCTGGACCGGCAAGGTTGAGCGGGCCATCGACATGTTCAGCGCTTTAAAAGGGCTGAACAAAAAGTGGATGGGATTCGGCAGTCTCGGGCCGATCATGTCGCCGGTCGGTTCAAAACTGCTCGATGCTGCCCGCGAGGGGGGGTTGATGACCCTCTGGGTGGGCTGGGATGCCATGAGCGATGCGGGACTGGACGCTTACGGAGCTTCAGGGAAGATCGGCCGGAACCGGGAGGAGGCTCTTCGCAAGATCAGGGATCATGGCATCGATGTTTCCCTCTTTTTCATGCTGGGTGGCCGGGCCGACACGCTGGCCGATTTCGATCGGGCGCTTGATCTTTGTGACCGGCTCGGGGTGAGTATGCATCCTTCCCTGCTGGTACCCTATCCGGGGACGAAGCTGTATGAAGAGTACGCTCCCTATATCTACAAGGAGCTGGGGTGGGAGTACTACAACGGCTCCTACGCACTCTATGACCATCCCGATCCGGCGATGAGTGCCGAGGTCAGGGAGCGGCGTTTCTACGAGGTTTCACTGGAGATGCTAAGTCTCGGCCGGGTGCTGCGCCATATGTTTGACATCCCGATGGCGAGTTTCCCCGGCGCCCATATCCTGTCACTCATGTCACAGCTGCCGGTGCGGCACGGGATGAAAATCGCCTTTGACAAGTGGAAAGAGCAAAAGGGGCGCTGACTGTGCAGAAGCCATGGATGATCAAGACGGGCAATATCCTCATTTTTGTGGGGGTGAGCATGTGGGGCGTCTATGCCGTGGGGAAATATCTGCTCGGCTGGGACATCACTGACCGTCAGGTTCTCCCTTATCACCTCATGATGATTATCCCCGGCATGCTGCTGCGTCACTACAGCGGCATGCTCGGCAGGTTTTTCGGGTGCAGTGGCAAGGATGGAAACGGTGATGGCAATGGCAACTCTTGATGCCGACATCTCTACCTATATCGCTGCGGGACTTGATTTCTACGATGATGAGCTGTTCAACAAGCTCATGCTGCGCTGTTTTGCCGAGCAGTTTGCTTCTTGTGTCCCGTATCGGCAGTATTGTCGCAAAATTGGAGCTTCTCCGGAAACGGTAACAGAGTGGCATGAAATCCCGGCGGTTTCGTCATACCGCCACCGGGAGAGACTTGACCGACTATATGGCGCTGTCAAGGCGGAAAAGCTGCAGCGGGAGAGCTGGATTGTCGATCTCTCCCATAGCAGAGGACCGTTTTTTCCGGATGAGCGCTTGGTGGGGCTGATGAGCCAGGTACAGCTGACTGCTGCCCGTCGCTACCTGTTCCCTGATATTGCCCGAATGAAAATGCTGTTTTTCGTACCCCAACCGCGGATGGCGCCGGGGATGGTCATGGCGAGCGGCCTGGAGCGTTTTCGCAGGGAGTTCGGCGCAAGCGGCAGCCGTTTTCTCATCTCCTTTACCGGTCTCGATCTGAAGGGTTTCGTGGCGGATTTGCGGGAAGCTGAACGGAGCGGCGAACCGCTGGCGATTCTGGGCGCCACGCACGGGCTTGATTATTTCATGGATGCCTGCCTGAAAGCCGGAGTCGGTTTCCGCCTGCCCGCCGGCAGCCGGATTATGGACAGTGGCGGCTTCATGGGGCGGTATGTGGCAGCACCTCCGGAACAGGTCTTCCTTAACTGCGAAAGAGTCTTCGGAGTTTCGCGGAACTATTGCGTCAATGCCCTCTGGATCTGTGAGAGCAGCACGGTCTACTTCGATGCTCTGCTTGCCGATACCGTTGCCGGCGAGGCTGGAGAGCGCCGCAAGATCCCCCCGCCATGGACACGGGTACTGATTGTGGATCCCCTGACATTCAGGAGGGTGAAGCCGGGAGAAACAGGCCTTATCCGGCTATTTGACCTTTCCAACCGGGGAATGGCGGCTGTCGTGCAGACGGACAAAATGGGGTACGAAACCGGCGATGGCTTCGAGATCATCGGGAAGCTGGACAGAAGCGACCCGCAGGGTGGTTTAGATCTGCAGCCGTCACATCCCGGCGGGAAACTGATCAGCAGGTTGATGGAGTCTGCCATGCGTAGAAAGATGGCTGGAATCGGTAAGATTGCCGGGTTATCAGCCTGTTAGTAGTCACCAGGGGGCTCATGGATTATTCACTGGAATCGGATTTTGTAAGGCAGCTCGACCTGAACATCCTCGAATACGTCAACCGGGGACTCGACAATAGTGACGAAGAAGGCTTCAACAGCCTGGCGTTACAGGAATTTGAACTGCAATACCATACGGTCGCCCCTTACAGGAAGTTCTGTCAGGATAAGAGAGTGGAGCCGGGCAGAATCGGTATGTGGACACAGATCCCGGCGGTACCATCCATGGCCTTCAAAAAATTTGTCATGACCTCCTTTCCTGTGGAACGGGCAGAGCAGCGCTATTTCACCAGCGGCACCACTGACCCTCTGAATAAGGGGAAGATCATGCGTGACAGCGGCGGGGTGGAGCTGATCAATGCGGCCAACGGCCTTCTGACCCGTGAATATCTCTTTCCGGACATTGACCGGATGAAGATGCTTTTGATGGTCCCCTCGCCCCAGATGGCACCGGGGATGGGAATGGCCGTCGGTCTGGATGTAGTACGGCGGATGTTCGGCACCGCCGACAGCGCCTATCTGATCGGCCGCACCGGTCTGAATCTTGAACTGCTCTTGAAATCCATTGTCGAGTCCGAGCGGAGCGGTGTCCCGCTTGTGATTGTGGGCTCCACAGCAGGATTCGTTTATTTTCTCAAGGCGTGCGAACGGGACGGAATCCGCTTCAGGCTTCCGCCGGGGAGCAGGCTCTGTGACGGTGGCGGCTACCTTGACCAGTTCGGCGAATGCTCCCGCGATGAGTTTTACCGCAAGGCCGGTGAAATCATGGACATTGAGGAACATCACTGTGTCAACGTACTCGGCATGGGCGAAATCAGTACCAATTTCTTTGACAATGTTCTCAGAGACAAGCTGTCAGGTAATCCTCTCAGGCGCTACAAGGCAGTCCCCCCCTGGACGCGGACCCAGATTGTGGATGTGGAGACTTTCAAGCCGGTGGAGCATGGCAGTCCCGGCTTGCTGCGCCATTATGACTTGATCAACCGAAGCATGGTTGTTGCCGTACAGACCGACAATGTCGGCTTTGCCGTGGATGACGGCTTCGAGATCATCGGTCGCTGGAAGAAAAGTTCATTTGAACTGGAGACAGAGGCGATTACCCAGTCCCATGGGGGCAAAATCATGACGCAGCTGATAGAATTTCTGCTGAAGCGAAGCTTGAAGAAGGTCGGCAGGGTATATGAAAAGATTTCTCAAAAACAGACTGGATATTAAACCGGCAGTTGCTGACAAGATCACCGATGCCATGCTTGGCACCGGTGAGCAGATGTGCAGTTGCGCCGCGCTTGTGGCCGATATCATAGTAGCGCATGGCCAAGAGAAGGAGTCCTTCAAGGAGCTGTTAAAAAAAGTGCAGGCGGAAGATGTGCAAAACAGTTCAATGACTGAGCAAAAACCGTAACTCGGCAGGGTCGATTGTTACTGTAGAGCTGCTCGGGGCGACTGTTAGCCGGTCATTCTCCGCCATGCCTATGGTGAGAATCATTGTTTCAGATTGGCCGGGCAACAGGGTCCGGCGATGCCACTGCAGTATAACGCCGCGGCTACTGTTGTTCATCAGGGGCACTTTATCCTTGCCTGACAGCAGTAGGCCCGGCTTGCTGGTCAAGTAGCCCCTGTCAGGCAATGCATCCCCCTGCCATGACAGAAAATTAGCCATGCTTGCGGGTGCAGTTGTTTTCTCCCTGTCGGGAGCGTACTGGATGCCTGATAAGCCGATGTATCGGTTGTGGGTGAGATCAATCCGGTTGATCAACTCCTGTCCTGCATTGCGGTCAGTGCTGCCGGAGTGTGGGTTTAACGGGTCATTCCCGTAACTGTAATTATAAACCAGCGGCAAACTGCCTGAATTGGTAAAGCGGTTTACCAGCGAAAAGAAGCGATCTTTGGCGTGATAGTTCAAGTAGCGCTCAACTTTTAACGGCTGTTGTCCCAGCCTGAGCAGATGGCTGCTTTTCAAAGCCAACTGGTACTGGGATGAAAAAAGAATTTCGCTGCCGATGAACTCCCAGCGACTGAAGCTGACCGGATCTGTGGCAGTGGCAGGAGAAGATATCGTTTCACCGGTCCTTCCCCAGAGATGGTGCCACCCTCTCTGGTCGTAGAAAGCAACGCCGGTCTCAGGGGTCTTGAGGGCGGGATTTTCGTAATGGCCGGGTGGAAGCCCGCCGCCGACAAAGAGTCCTTTGACGGAATTGTTGTCAGTATCCAAAAAGCGTCCCAGGCAGGCAAGGAATCTGCTGCCGTCAGGGAAGAAACTGATCAGGTAACCACCGCCGTTTTTTCTGTTCCAGTTGTATTTCAGAAAGGGGGTACCGGTTGCTGAATTGTCCTTGTTGCGCCAGCGTGCGTAGAAGGCTTCAAATTCGATCCTGGCGATAAGCCGTTCATATTCATCAAGTCGCAGGCGGTCTTTCAGCGCAAACAGTTTTCTGTCACTGCTCAAGAGTAAATAGATCCCGTCAGGTCTGCCGTGGAAACTGAAGCTGCCGAAATTTATGGCGAGAGAAAAAAGCAGCAGAATAACGGCGAAAATTAGCTGGTAGACACGTTTCATATCGTTCTGATTATCATGGAATTAAGAGTGCCTGTAAAGAGTGGTTTTTGCGGAAACTCTCTTACCGTCAACTGAAACCGGTTTTACGTTGACATCTGCAGCAGTGGTTTGGGAAAATTTATCTTTATGCTGAAAGGATTGTCAGTATGGATCCAAAAAAAATTGCAGTGGTTATCAACGGCTTTATTCATGATTTTACCTCCGGTTACTGGGTCTCGGCAATGATAACCATCTACTTTCTTCACGACTTCCGCCTCCAGTATCCAGCTTTAGCAATACCTGTCAATCAGATAGAACGGTTCTTTTTCTGGAACTCACTCCTGGCGGTGGTAATTATTCTGCTAACCGGTGCCGGACGCACGTTTACTTATGTCGATAATGTTTTCGGAGAGCAGACGGAAGGAACCCGCCGCAGACTGCTGATAGGCAAGCATATTATACTTTTTGCAATTTTCGGCGCAGGGTCCTGGTGGGCATATCAAGCTGCATTTCACTGAAATGCAGGATATTTTCAGCTTTAGATTACATGATTAGTTGCTGCCTGACTTGGGCATTATTATTGCTTTACTTTTATCATATTTGAACGGATTAAGAGGCTACTATTAATGGCGATTAAACGTGTTGCACTCATAACCCCCCCGTATCATTCCGGTGTCGTGGAGTCTGCAGGCACATGGCTCAATGTTGGCTTTGTCTACATTGCCGGCTCACTCAGGGCTGCAGGGTATGAAGTAGACTATTACGACGCCATGTCACTATGGCACAAGTGGCCTGATATTCAGAAACGCATCGAGTCATTCCGCCCGGATGTGATAGCGACAACTTCCTTCACCGCTTCTATTGCTGAAGCTCTCAAGCTCTGTCATCTTGCCAAGGAGTTGAATCCGGCCATAGTCACCGTGCTGGGGAATGTCCACGCCACGTTCTGCTACGATGAAATCTTGAAGGCAGAGCATGGAGTGCTGGATTTCATCGTACGGGACGAAGGAGAGGTGACACTGGTTGGGTTGCTGGACAGCCTCAATGGAGGGGAAAATCCTGACAAGGTCAAGGGGCTCGCATTCTGGCGCGATGGCGACGTGGTTGTCACAGAGAAAGCTCCTTACATAACCGACCTGGACTCTCTACCTGTTGCCTGGGATCTTGTTGAATGGCCGATATACTCGTACAGGGCCAAGAATAATGCCCGTCTGGCCATAGTTTCGACCTCCCGCGGCTGCAAACAGCAATGCTCCTTCTGCTCCCAGCAACTTTTCTGGGCACAGTCCTGGCGGGCACGGTCAGCTGTTAATGTAGTGGCTGAGCTGGAATTGCTGCATGCCGAATATGGTGTTGAAGTGGCCATGCTCTCCGATGAGATACCCACTTTTGACCGCGAACGTTGGGAAAAGATTCTTGACCTTATGATCGAGCGCCAGGTCCCGGTCAAGTTGCTGATGGAAACCCGCGTAGACGATATCCTGCGGGATGCCGATATAATGTGGAAATATCGCCAGGCTGGAGTTGAGCACATCTATGTTGGTGTTGAGGCAGGATCACAGGAGACTCTGGACCTTTTCAAGAAGGATACCCAGGTGGCACAGTCCAAACAGGCCATCGACCTGATTAACGGGGCTGATATTGTTTCCGAAACATCATTTGTTCTCGGCATGCCTGACGACACATTCGAATCGATTGCCAGGACTGTTGAGCTTGCCAAGCATTACAATCCGGACATGGCTTTTTTTCTGGCAATTGCCCCATGGCCGTATGCCGATCTTTATCCGCAGTTGGAAGAGTATGTTTTTACAAAGGATTACAGCAAATATAATCTGGTTGAGCCGGTTATCAAGCCTAAGAACATGACCCCGGAAGAGCTGGAGCGGGAACTGGGCAAGGCAGCGCAGAAGTTTTTCATGCACAAGTTTCAGAACCTGGACAAATTGAGTTCCTGGAAGCAGGAATTCATGCTCTCGGTACTGGATATTCTTATCAACCACTCCTATCTGGCCGGCCAGATGAAGGCTGCCATGAAGGACGGCAGGCAGATGCCGGACGAGGTAAGAGCCCTCCTGAGGAGGGCTAAAGGTGGATCTGACAGGAAGATCGACCATAGTCCGGCAGTTGCGCCGATACCCTGATCCGGGTTAGTTCTGAAATCTCCTGCCAGAGCGTAATTTCATGATCCGGCTTCACTTCACCTTTTTCCTCAGCAGGTAGCCCGAATAAGCGAGAAGTTCCTCCCCTCCTCTGGTAACCACTCTGACGGTCTCACCCTTGCCGCGCCCCAGACCGCAGATCACCGCTTCCATATCAGAGAGGGGCGACAGAGCCAGGCTCATGGCCTGATCGGTAAAATGCGGCATGGTATACTCCGCTGTAAGGAGGCCCTCCTCAAGGCGCAAGCGGAGATCATTCACAAGGACGGTGTCTTCACCAGTATTGATTATTTCATACGCTCCCAGCCGCTTGTGCCATTTTTCCGGGATCGGTTCCGGTTTCAGTCGTTCGCCTGCCAGATACTCGTTTCCATCAATGATGACCTTGAGGATGTCGCGGCCATTCACCATCTCCCGGTCGATGTAGATCTGGTCAAATTTCCCCAGACTGACCGGGAAAAACCCGAGAAATTTGTAGCTTATCCCGAGAAGCCCGTCAGGCCGGGGGACAAGGTGCACGCTCTTGTTGAACAGCCCGGCCTCAAGGTAGTCGGATTTATTCCTCACCTGTACAAGCCCGACAATGGTGTCATAGCTCCCCTCATAGGCCTGCAGCTCCGCAGGCGTCAGCTGTTTCCGCTCTTCCTTCGGCACGGGGGGTCTTTCCCGGTGCTTGAATGTCACCGTGCCGTTTTCGTCCTTGAAGGGTTCACTGCTCTCCTTGCGTGTTGGCTGCTGTTCCGCCTGCAGAGGTAAGCCGGGGCTGGTTTTTGCTGAAATCTTCAGCGGTTCTTTGTGCTCCGTTTCAATCGGTTGCTGTTGTTGTGGCTGTGTTATGCCCGATTTGGTCTCAAGAGCAAGTTTCAGCGTTTCTGTGGCCACCTTGTTGAGTAAACTGGCGGCAGAGGCTGAGTTGGCGAGCAGTACCACCCCGAGTTTCTGCTCCGGGAGGATGACCAGCTGACTGCGATGATACAGGGTCGCCCCGCCATGATGAGCGACCGGGCCGGCATTCTTGATGTCAAGCCCGCCGATACTGCCGAGCATCCAGCCGAGGCCGACGCGGAATGAGAGGTCGAGAGGGATCGTGCTGTTCTGTGGGCGGAGCATCTCGGCCATTGTTTCGGTTTTCAGGATCTGTCGTTCATTTGACCAGCCATTGCCGAAGACCATGGAAACAAAGCGGGAAAGATCACGTACCGACGTGTTCAAACCGCCTGCAGGGATGTCCCGCAGGGGGGCCTCCAGCGCTTCCTCGTTGTTGCGGTACGCTTTGGAGGCGGCAGACGAGCGGTCGATCTTCTGCGAAAAGGAGGAGTTTGTCATCCGGAGCGGCAGAAAGAGCGAGATGCTCATGTGTGAGGCAAAGTCGCGGTCAACGATCTTTTCCACTGCATGGCCCAGAAGGGTCATGGCAACATTGGAGTAGGCAAAAACGTAGTCCGGGGGATTGGCAGCGTATTCGTCCCGGAGAAGTGCGGTCTCCTCTGCAAGCGAAGCCGGGCTCCCTGTCCACATCCCCTTTGCCAGATCGGCAGGGAGGCCCGAGTGGTGGGTCATGATCGTTCGCGGGGTGATCGGGGCAGCGCCCGGGAAACGGCTTTTGATGGAGAATTCGGGGAGGCAGCGCTGGAGCGGTTTGTCGATATTCAGTACTCCGTCATCGGCCAGCTGCATGGCCGCAGTTGCCGTGAACAGTTTGGAGATCGAGCCGGCACGATAAATGGTGTCAGGGGTGGCTGCCACCCCTTTGGCCTTGTCAGCGAAGCCGAACCCTTCTGCCCAGACAACCTTCTGGTCATCCACGAGAGCGATACTCAAGCCGGTCACCTTCTGTTTCTCCATCTCCTGCCGTATCAATGATGAGATATACTCCCTGGTAGCGCTGTAATCCCCTCTGGCAACAGCTGGCGGCTTCAAGGGCAAGGCAGCGCAGCTGGCAAGAATAACCATACAGATGGCTGCCAGGAATCCTGTCTTCACTGTTCTCATCATTAACCTCCAGTAAATATCACCATAGTTCCCCCCTTTGAAAAATGGGGACTTGTAATCAGCTTCCCTAACGATAGGGATCTACGACAGTTGGTGCAGTATCCCCGATAGTGGCAGCTTCCTTCAGCGGTGTCCGGTCCTTCACTGCAAAAACCTCTATTCCGGCCTTTCCCTCCAGCGGGCAGACCTTTTCGCAGATGCCGCAGCCGTTGCAGAGATCCTCGACTACATACGGGGCTTTTACTTTCCGGCGGGTTCCATCGAAATCGGTCATGGTGATTATCTCGGAGCGTATCGCTTTTTGCGGGATCGGACAGTGCTCTTCGCAGACGATGCAGTCGATCCGTTTGGCAAAAGGAATGCAGTGGTTTTTGTCGAAGATTGCCTTGCCGATGACCTGGCGTTTTTTCTCCGGGACCGGAAGATCTGGGATCGCTCCGGTCGGGCAGACCTGGCCGCAGAGGGTGCAGTTGTATTCGCAGTAGCCGAGCCGTGGGATCAGTACCGGGGTGTAGATCCCTTCGATGCCTGCCTGTGAGAAAGCAGGATAAAGAGCGCTTCTGAGGCAGACTTTCATGCACTCGCCGCAGCGGACGCACTTTTTCAGGAACTCGTCTTCACTCCGCACACCGGGCGGCCGGAGCAGTCGCGACTCCCTGGCCGGGTCGCGGAAGCGGAGCAGGCGAGCCGTCACCAGACCGGAAAAGAGTCCGCCGAGGAAGACGCGCCGCTCCATGAACGGGGTCGTATCAGCCTGCCAGCCGAAAGAGAAGCGAACCTTGCCGGTCGGGCAGGCATGGACGCAGCTCATACAGGAGAAGCACTCTTCTTTCTGCATCAGCTCCCGGTCAAAGCCAGATGGGCAGGCCGTTGCGCATTTCCTGCAGGGGGAGCAGGGGGCTTCAGGCGCTTTTACCAGTGGCGAAAAACGGGCAGCGATTCCGACCAGCGTCCCCAGAGGGCAGAGATGGCGACACCAGGTCCGTTCGCCGTAGCGCTCCAGAAAGATGATGATCCCCAGCAGGGAGGCGGAGGTGAAGGCCAGCGGGTAGAGCGCTTCGCGGTAGGGGAGGAGGTAGCCGGCAACCAGCTTGTAACCCGGCGCGATGAAGTCGCGGTTATCGCCGAGCAGCCCGTACAGCCCCCGCCAGGCACCGCGGACCGAATCACCGAGCAGCGGGTGAACGAAGAAAGTCAGACCGCGCAGCAGAATCGCGATCGGGTCGAGCAGCCCGGCCAGGTTGAGGTTGAAGAGCGAGGCAGAGAGGAGCGGCAGAAGGAGCCAGAATTTGATGCTCCGGTTGAAGGTCAGGGGCACGGCAGCTCTTTTGATCCTATTCGTCACCAGGTCGAGGATCGTCCCGAGCGGGCAGAGCCAGCCACAGAAGAACCGTCCCAGTAGCAGGGAGAAGAGCAGGGTCAGCAGTCCCGGCAGCAGAAGCGGTTCCCATGACTTGGTCGCCAGCAGCGTGCTGAGGCTGGTCAGCGGGTTGGCGCGGAAAAAACCGTTCACCGCAGCAACGATCCGGTCGCTCCCCCGGTACTCCGTCATTAAAAAGAGGAAGACGAAGGCCGCGAGGAAGAGGAGCTGGGAGATGCGATGGGGGGGTAGTTTTTTCATGGTTTCCAGTGCTGTGCCAGATCCTGTACGTGGTCTTGGCCTAACGGATAAATTGCACCTGTGCGGGAAAACCGGGAATTGTCAGCAAAGGTTCAAATTCGTGGCGATCGGATGTCATCACAACGGCATCTTCACGGACTGCCAGCAGAATTGCAAAACAATCAGCAAGTGATATGCGCCCACCTGCCTTCAGTTTCCCTGCTCCCTTCCAGAAGTCAACGTCCATGTCATTACGGATTGTCAAACCGGTTTCAATGAGATCGGCCAGCAGTTTTTCAGTAGAGTCATTTCCGTAGCAGCGCAGACAGTCATAGTAGACTTCACATAGGTTAACAGCGTGAACCATGCAGACATCATTCTCTGATTCGAGTGCCTGTCTGACCGAAAGTGCTCCATCTTCTCTTTTGATGAGGGCAAGAAGAGCGCAGGCGTCCAGAACGTATCTCATTGACGAAACTTTCGCTCTTCGAGATCAATCTCTTCCTGCTTCAGGCGGGCAAAATCGGCGCTGGATGTCATTAACGGGTATGCGCCCATGATGGCATCCAACGCCTTTTTTCTTTGTTCCAGAGGGGTAGGTTGCTCAGAGACTACCTGAAGCTGAAATGGTAATCCCTTTCGGTTACGGACTGCCGTAAGAAATATTTTTATCGCCTCAGTAGTGGTCATCCCCAGTTGCTGGAATATTGTTTCTGTTTCAGATTTCAGTTGACCGTCAATACGCATACTGATGGTTGCGCTTTTTGCCATAGCCGCCTCCTTTTTCAGATTAATGCATGCAATTGTACTGCAATTGAATTACAAATGCAATCACCGTAAGGACTGGCACGAGACTGTAGAAATCCACATCCCTCGCCACATCCCGATTGCCCTCTTTTTGAACTGTTCGGAAATTCCGAATAGTTGAGCCTTTGGCTATTTCTTCCTGTGCATAAAGGTTGGCCAAGTGCTCATTGATCGTCGGCACAGAAACCTCGAACAGCACAGCCATAAGCTTTTGCGTCAGCCAGACGGTTTCATCCGCAACACGCACTTCAATCGTATTTTCTCCGGACTGCCTGGAAAAAATCAGAAATTCGGCAGTGCTGTTTCTGATCTGGAGTGTTTGCTGTTTGGTCATGGTCTTCTCTCCAAGGCTCCTTGCGGCTGAAAGTCAAACTCCAGAGGGTCAACGATTGTCAATTTCATGTCAAGGACAGACTCTGTCTGCGGCACTTACTATACATAGCAGCCACCAGTGCCCTCATCTCTTCAGTAAGATACGGCCCGTCACTCTTTGGGAACCGCCGGATGCGGACCCGCATGTAGGGTGGTGTGGAGGCCGGGGGAGAAACCCCCCGGCTATCCGATTTCACGATCATTCCTGCCCGAGACGCTTTTTCGCCTCCACAAGGCTTACGATGCGGCCTTTCTCGATATCGGCGACACCCTGCAAAACTGCCTTCATGAACGCCCGCTCTTCCGGGCCGCCCCCCCACTGCTTCAAGGCATCGGTCAGGCTGACATACTCTTCGGCTGGGGTTACGCTCCGTTTGGCAATAATGCCGTACAGTTCGAACTGTTCGGCAACCTCGCAGATCTCGTGTATCCGCTCATATTCATAGATCGGCATTATTCGATTACTCTTACGCTGAGTCCGGCGACTTTTGCAAAGGGCTTGTCGCCGGTAAGAAAGACCACCGGTCCATTCAAGGAGAGTGCAGATGCTGCCTGGATTGCGTCGGGGGTTCGTAGCCCCTGAAATGCCCTGATCAGGAGGGCTTTTTCGATTACCTGGCTGGAGACATCGACGACTTGCAGGCCGCTGGCAGCAAAGAACGCTCTATACCGGCCGATGACAGCACTTGAGCCTTCTCTTACCGGTTTGACCAGGCATTCGAGCTCGCTCAGCCGTGACACGGCAAAGCGGGCGCGCGGGTGCTTTCGGAGAAGTTCCTGCACTGTGTCCAGCACCTTGCCATGGAAATTGGCAGAACCTTCAACCTGGTAGATGATGACATTCGCATCGAGAAAAATTATCATTGTTCTCCCCAACCATTGCGCTCACTCTGTAGACGAGCATCTAGCTCTTCTTTGGATGAGGTGCCGATGGCCGGGAGGGCGAACCATTCCGCAACTGAGAGTGGTTCGGCAGCCGTTAAAGGCAAGGTGTCGCGGGTCAGCCGCTCGTACTCCGCTTCAGCCAGCACTACGCAGACTGGCTGGTTGCGTTTGATAACATGGACAGGCCCATTGGCAAGCAGCTTTTCGATAGCGGCAATGCCATGGCGCTTCAGCTCATTTGCGGGAATAGTATTCATTTCGGCATCCTTTTAGGTGCTTTTGAATAATATTATCCGTGCCGTTGCGATCAGGCAAGCTAATAAATCAATTAATATTGGATCCAGTGACGGGGAGAGCCGTATCGAACGAAACAGCCGGGGCTTCCGGAGGCGTCATTTCAACAAGTTATACACGTCAATCGAGGGCCGTCATTTGCAACCATCTTACCTGAAGCTGAAGCAGAGGCGTGCAGTGAGAGACGGCTCTTCACGGTACTGATCCAAGAATTCATTTGAGAAAATCCAGCAGCAGCATGACATTCAATCCGGTGACGATTGCGGCGATACTCCAGAGGAGAATTGCGCCGAACGGGCTGTTGGCGTGTGTCCCCATGACTTTTTTCGAGGAGGTGAGGTAGATCTGGAGAAAGATCGTCCAGGGGAGCTGGATGCTGAGGAGGACCTGGGAGTAGATGAGCCCTTTGAAGGTGTCTTCGATCAGGAAGATCGCGGCTGCGCCGACCACCAGGGTCAGGATGATCCCTTTTTTCGTGTGCAGGTCACTGCTGTTAAACGGTTCTCCGAAAATGCCGGCAAAGATGCTCCCGCCGGCCATGCCGGCGGTTATCGATGAGGCGATACCTGCCAGCAGGAGTGCGATGGCAAAGATCACGGCAGCACTGTTGCCGAGCAGGGGACGGAGCATCTGTTCGGCCTGGGAAAGTTCGCTGACCTGGAGCCGATTCAGGTAGAACGTTGCGGCAGCCATCAGGATCATGGCGCTGTTGATGGCCCAGCCGATCCCCATTGAGATGAGCGTGTCGAGAAACTCGAACTTCAGCTGATAGCGGATGACCTCTTCATTTTCACGGTTCCACTGCCGGCTCTGGATGATCTCCGAGTGGAGGAAGAGGTTGTGGGGCATGACCACCGCGCCGAGGACACTCATGATGATCGGTAGTGCGCCGGGGGGGAATGCAGGGGTGATCCATCCTGCGGCAGCTGAATGCCACTCCGTCGGAACGAGCCAGAGCTCGTAAATGAATGATAAGCCGATAAGGGAGACAAAACCGATGATGACCCGCTCCAGCTTTCGGTAGGCGGTACCGAAGAGGAGCCAGAGCACAAGCCCGAGAAGAAGCAGAGTTCCTATTTTCAGGGGGAGCTTGAAGAGCATGTTCAGGGCGATCGCCCCGCCGAGCAGCTCTGCCGTGGCAGTGGCACAGGAGGCGATACAGGCTGAACCGAGCAGCGGGCGTGACAGAAACGGGGGGAGATGGCGGGTGGCTGCTTCGGCGATGCACTCCCCGGTGACGATGCCGAGGTGGGCGGCATTGTGCTGCAGGAGGATCAGCATGACCGTGGAGAGTGTTACCATCCAGAGGAGACGGTAGCCGTACTGTGATCCGGCAGCGACATTGGCTGCCCAGTTGCCGGGGTCTATGAATCCTACAGTCACCAGAAGGCCGGGCCCGATATATTTCCGGATATCCGAAAATACGGCCCTGGTGTGTTCATTCCAGCTGAAAAGACCGGATAGATTCATAATGCCGGGGTACCTGTTTAGACTTTGAGGATCTTCATCCTTTCGACCTTGATCTCGCCAAGCCCTCGCCTGTGAGCTTCAACGGTTACGGAAATATCTTCCGGCTTCAGTCCGAACAGCGTTGTCGCGTAGGCATCTGCAGCGACGATGTCGGTCGAGGCGATGACCTTGTTCAGTTTTTTCACATCTTTGATGTCGCCCCCTTGCGGGCCGTGGGCCGTCAGAATACGGGTCGCGTCGACGACGACGAGGTGCGTCTTGAACACCGTGTTGATATCCGCCAGGGCAATATCGATATTTTTATGGATGGAGCCGCGATTGCCGCCCATGATCCCCATGACGTTCTTCATGCCGATGGTCAGCTTTGAAAGGCCGTGATGCTTGAGTACCGGCACATTGATGTAGACATCTGCCGAGAGCGCTTCACCGTAAAGGTCCCACTCCTTGAGCGCTTTGCCGTTGAGTACGACCTTTTTGAAGCGCTCTTCTTCAAGATGCTTGACCTCGACCCCTTTCATTCCTTTCAGTGCAGTCTCGATGCCGCTGTTTTTGTAGCATCTGCGCTCGTCATTGCAGGTCCGGTCAAATACCTTGACCTTCTTTGCCCCTGCCTTCAGGCACTCTTCCACGACAGCCAGCACGACGAGAGGATTTGTGTTCGCTGCAAGTTCAGGAGTCCTGTCCCACCCCATGTTCGGCTTGACCACAACGGTATTGCCGGGCTTCACAAAGCGTTTCATCCCGCCGAGCGCGTTGATGGCGTTCCGGGTGATCTGTGCAGGGTCACTCCCTTCTCCGACTGCAACGACCGGACCGGTGGCGGCAAAAAGACTCCGCAGCGGCAGGCTCCAGAACAGTGAAGAGAGGCCGAGGAGTTTGATGAAGCGCCTTCTTTTCATCTCTTAACCTCCTTGAACAGGACAGGGCGGAATAAATTCATCTGCCTCACAATTCCCTCGCGATCATCAGGATTTTGAACCTGGAATCTTGAAGTAATCTTGAGGCTAGTAATCATTTTGCCGGTGCGGTTTTGCTCTTCGAATCGTCCACTTCCGGGCACTGGCTCTTGTGCTGAATCCACTCTGCTTTTTTCGGAGTGATCTTGAGGATGTCGATCGGCGGACCTACTTTTTTCGGATCAGCAGCTATTTCAGCACTGATCCATTCGTTTATATTCCGGACTTCATCGAAATCGCTGAAAAAATCTTTTTTCTTGAGGAGATCGTTGATCGCATCCTGCATCCCGAGGAAAAGGATCTTCGGCTGCCCTGATCCTGGCTTGGTCACGATGTCCTGCTTGATGGATTTCAGCGTGACCGGCTGATTTTTCTGGCTCGTTATCCGGTACTCCAGCATGGCAAGGACGGTTCCCTTCTTTTCGGCTCCGGCGACCAGAACCTGCATGGCTATCCGGTTCTGCACATCTTCCGTGTACCATCGGGAGAAGAGCCGGGCGTCTGTTGTGCGGAGTTTTTCAAAAGCTGCCTGAAGCTTTGCCTGAACAGTCTTGTCGTAGGCGTCGAGGCGGGAAGTGATGGTTCCGGTGCCGGCAAAGACCGTCTCTGCCAATTCGTAGGCGTTAAAGCTGGATGACGGGAGAGCAGGAATTCCCGAGAACACCACGTAGACATCGTTCATCTTTGTTATCTTGCACTGGCTGATGGCAACATCCTTCTCGATGAGGACTTTGCTGTCGGTGCCCAGGAAAATTTCATCGCCGGTCTTTATTGCGACAATACTGGTAGCCAGAGCTGCAGTCGTGTAGAGCAGGAGAGCAGTGATTACTGCTGAAAACGGGATCAGGCGTGGGACTCTGTTCATTTTGAAGCTTCTCCTTTGAGCTGATAATTATTCAAGGACCTTCACCTCTTTGGCGAAATAATCCGTATCTCCGAACCAGTTGGCCGGCAGACCCTTATGCTGTTCGTAATAGATCGATACCCTTTTTCCGACAGTGGCGTTGATCTTTTTTGCCAGTTCATCGTTTCTGGCCGTAAAGTAGAACTTCTCCGGCATGGACCCGGGCACGGCCACCATGGCCATCTCCCCCTCCCAGGTCTTGATCAGCCACCCTTTTTGAGAGAACTTCTGGACATAACCGGCACGCTCGCCCTTGGAGTAGCTCCAGTTGAGCGCAACCCAGAGATAACCCGCAAAAGCTGCGATAACCAGAGCTATCGGAATGAACAGCCAGATGAATACTTTTGTCTTGGTAACTGCCATATAAACCCTCCTTGCATAAACTTTGATAAAGCTAACCTTGTGGTGAATTTATGTCAAGTCCCTTGACAGAGTAATGCTTTAGAGGCATACGATGTTAAGATAGTTTCCATCCGGAAACTCCGGATGAGAAACTGTTGGTTTCCGAATTGGAAAGCGGGGATTTTTTGTCCTGGCAAGGAAATCGAGGGATTGCGCGGAGGCGTACGTCTGTACGCCGCACAAGCAAGACCGAAGATTGACACCGCCAGGGCGGAAAAGCACCCTTTCCGGACGGAAACTAAGATATCAAACATATGATTAACAGTTGAATACTGCCGGAATGAGTGCATTGGAGCAGTTTCGTCGCAATTCTTGGCGAAATGAAACGTTCAGCAGCCGATATTGTCTGAGCGAAGCGAGTTTATCGGCTGTAGTGAATGAGCCTTAGAAGTGCAGAAGCAGTTCCGCCGCACGAATGCAGGTGGTATTCAACAAGTGAGGAAGAGATGGAGCAGCGACTGTTAGGCAGAACCGGGATATCAATATCGCCACTGGTGTACGGTACACTGCCACTTGGGTATCTTCAGGCAGACCTGTCTCCCGAAGAGGGGGGGCGGCTTATACGGTATGCGCTTGAGCGTGGAGTTACGGCCATCGATACAGCAACGCTCTATGAAACCTATGCACATGTACGGGAAGGTCTGAAAGGATATAACGGAGAGATCACCGTCATCACCAAGAGCCATGCGGCTGATCCGCAGACCGCCCGTGCTCATGTCGAGCGCGGGCTGAAAGAACTCGAAAGAGAACAGCTTGATATAGTACATATCCATGCAGCACGGATCGAAGATCCTTTTGTTGAGAGAGCGGGAGTCATCGAAGAGATGGTGAAGATGAAGTCAGAAGGGAAGATCGCTCATGTCGGGCTGTCAACCCACTATATATCAGCTGTCAGAAAAGCTGCCCTGCATCCGGAGATAGAGGTGGTCCATCCGCTCATAAACCGGACCGGCATGGGGATACTCGACGGAACGGCTACGGAGATGGCAGCGGCGATAAAGCTCTGCTCCGATGCCGGCACCGGTGTCTATGCCATGAAGGCGCTGGCCGGGGGGAACCTTATCTCCGAGGCGAGGAGCAGCTTCGCATATGTCCTTGGCCTTCCCGGGATTCATGGTGTCGCGGTCGGGATGCTCTCCGAAAAAGAGATCGCTGCGAATATCGCCCTGTTCAGCGGGATAGCTCCTGACGAAGAGTGCTGGCAGGAACTGGAGAGCCGTACGCGCAGGCTTGCCATCATGAAGAGTTTCTGCAAGGGGTGCGGCAATTGTGTCGATGCCTGTATCAATGGTGCCCTCAGGATGGAGGATGGCAAGCCGGTCGTGGATGAGACGGCCTGTGTTCTCTGCGGGTATTGCGGGGCAGAGTGCCCCGAGTTTATTATAAGAGTTGTGTGATTATGAGTATCCCTGAAAAAACCGCCGGACTTCCCTCATTCGAGATGATATCCTGCCTGCTTAAACATCCAAGGCCGGCACTGCGGGATATCCCGGGGCACCGGCGGGCAGCGGTAGCCCTGCTGCTTGCCGATACAGAACCCGGCTGCCAGGTTCTCTTCATCGAACGGGCGACTCACCCGGGTGATCCCTGGTCAGGGAACATTGCTTTTCCCGGCGGAAAGGTCGAGCCGGATGATCCGGGCCCGCGCGAAGCGGCAGAGCGGGAGACCAGGGAGGAGCTTGACATCGACCTCTCACAGGCAAGTTATCTGGGGAGGCTCTCCGATTTTGACGGAGCACATCTGCCGGTGCTCCTCTCCTGCTTTGTGTACGGAGTGAACCAGTCACTCAGTTTCGAGGCGAACGAAGAGGTGAAAGACGCTTTCTGGGTCCCTGTTCCCGATCTCATGGATATTGAACGGCACGGGGTACACCAGTTCACGTTTTCGGGAGACAGGTTCGAAAGCCCCTGCATCCGTCTTCCGTATCCGGATAAGCCGGTTCTCTGGGGGCTCACCTATCGGCTGTTGATGAATTTCCTGCAGAAAACGACTACGTTCACCAGGGGGATCACCGATTGAAACAATTGCGCTGGATAACAATAGTACTGATACTGCTCATGGGGACAGTGCCGCTGGTGGTCTCTGGCGCTGAAAAGCCGTCTGACAAGCCCGTGCTGATCGATGTCAGAACCGAGCCGGAGTGGAATGAAGGACACCTCCAGGGGGCGATCCTGATCCCTTACGAAAAGATCGGCGACGAGATCGAAAAAGTGGCTCCGGACAGGAAAACCAGGGTCATTCTTTACTGCAAGAGCGGCCGGAGGAGCGGCATCGCTCAGGATGCCCTCAAGAAGCTTGGTTATGAGGATGTCATCAATAACGGCAGCGTCAAAGAAACTTCCGAAAAGCTGAAGATCCCGGTCGTGAAGTAACGTATGAAACCACGTCGACCGATAACCGTGAAGCTGCCGACAGAAGCGGAGATCGATGCGAAAGTCCGCAGCATGCGGGCAGTGATCGATGACAATGCCAGCTATCGCCAGAAGTCTCTCCGCATCCACGGCCTCATCTGTGCACGCTGTGCCCGTGAGTTCGACCAGTCGAACGTACATCTCCTCACCGTTCATCACCGTGACGGCAATCACAGCAACAACCCGCCTGACGGCTCCAACTGGGAGAACCTCTGCTCCCATTGCCATGATGATGTTCATAGCCGGGGGGAGTTGGGGGAGTATCTGAGCAGGAAGTAGCAAGAGCGGCAGCGATGCCGCTCTTTTTGTTTATGGTAATTAATCCGGGCTTTTGCTATAACACGACATCACAATTACCGGGGTTTAACCCATGCAATCAGCCATCAAAGACAACCGCTCCCGCGGCAAGGTTGGGGACTTCCTGAAGGAGTGCATCAAGGACGACTCCACGCTCTCCATCGTCTCCGCGTATTTCACCATTTATGCCTATGAAAAACTGAAGGATCACCTCCACAAGATAGATCACCTCAATTTCCTCTTCGGTGAACCTCGTTTTGTGAAAAACCTCGACCCTGACCGGACCGACAAGAAAGCATTCAAGATCGAGGATGAGAAGCTTGCTCTCGGTAACCGGCTCCAGCAGAAATGTCTTGCCAAGGAGTGCTCTGACTGGATCACCGACAAGGTTGATATCAGGTCAATCAAGCAGGCCAACCTGCTCCACGGCAAGATGTATCACATTGACGACGATGGCAGAAAAAAGGCGCTGGTTGGCAGTTCAAACTTCACTGTCAGCGGCCTGGGCTACGGAACAAACCCGAATATCGAACTGAATCTTGAGGTTGCCGATGACCGCGATCGGGATGAGCTCAAAGCATGGTTCGATGAAATCTGGAACAGTGAGGAGCTGGTGGAAGATGTCAAAGGCGATGTCCTCACTTACCTGGCCCAACTCTATGCCGATCACGCCCCGCAGTTCATCTACTTCAAAACACTCTTTCATCTCTTTTACAACAAGATACTGGAACAGGATCAAGGCGGTCTGTTCGATGAATCCAGTCATATCAAGGACACGCGGATTTGGGGGATGCTGTTTGAGTTTCAGCGGCGCGGCGTTGTCAGTGCCATTAACAAAATAGAGGCCCACAATGGCTGCATCATTGCTGATAGCGTCGGTTTAGGGAAGACCTTTGAGGCGTTGGCGGTCATCAAGTATTTTGAGCTGCGTAAAGCCAATGTGTTGGTGCTCTGCCCCAAAAAGTTGCGGGAAAACTGGACAACCTATCTGGCAACCAGTGACTTGAACCCGCTTATCGAAGACCGCTTCCGCTTTACCGTGCTCTCCCACACTGATCTCAGCCGTGAAAGCGGCGTTGTCGGCAATGAGAACCTGGCAACCATCGCCTGGGATCGGTTTGATCTGGTAGTCATCGATGAATCCCACAACTTCCGCAACAATACCAAAGGCAAGCGGGATGAAGAAGGAAACATCATCCGTAAAAGCCGCTACGAGCGGCTCATGGAAGACGTCATCCGCGGGCGGGAACGGAGCGATGTCTGCACAAAAGTCCTTATGCTGTCGGCGACACCGGTCAATAATAACCTGACAGATCTGCGCAACCAGTTCTCCTTCATCACTGGTGGCGATGATGCTTCATTCGGCGAAACCCTGGGAATCAGGAGCCTGGCTGACACCTTGACAACCGCACAACGGACTTTCAGCCACTGGGCCGGTCAAGCCGGGGCGCGCGATGTATTAAAGCTTCAGGAGAAACTAGACTCCGCTTTTTTCAAGCTTCTCGATGCTCTTACCATTGCTCGCTCCCGTAAGCAGATTCAGAGGTTTTACAAAAAGGACATGCTGGAAATCGGGGAGTTTCCGAAGCGAAAGGCGGTGCCCGTCTACCCCGGCATCGATCTTTCCAAAAAATTCATGACCTATGACCAGCTTAATCAGGATATTCAGAATTATCGGCTCTCCCTGTTCAAGCCGTCGTTGTACGTGTTAGAGGAGTTCAAAACCGAGTACGAAAAAGATGAAACTAAGAACTTTTCCCAGGAAAAACGGGAAGGGTTTTTGATAGGCATGATGAAGGTCAACTTTCTGAAACGGCTGGAAAGCTCTATCCACTCCTTTGCCACCTCCATGGGGCGCACCATCGAAAAAATCGAAACGCTTCAGCAAAAACTGCGGGCATTTCAAACTTTGCCAGAACCAGCTGTGGTAGACCTGGATGAGCTGAACCCTACCGACGCTGATGATCCGGAACTGGATGATGCCTGGCAGGTCGGGAAAAAAATACGGTATCAACTGAAGCACATGAAGTGCGCAGAGTGGCTGGCTGATCTCGAAAACGACCGGTTACAGCTCAAGGCGCTGCAGCAGGCTGCCGCAGAGGTTACTGTGGAGCGGGACGAAAAGCTGGCTAATCTCAGGCAACTGATCGAGGACAAGGTACGTCACCACCCCAGCACCACCAAGGATGGTGCAGTTAACCGCAAGATCCTCGTATTTACCGCATTTGCCGATACCGCCGCTTACCTGTACGAAGCGCTCCATGTCTGGGCTCGCGAAGAGCTGAAAGTTCACATTGCCCTGGTCACCGGCGGCGGCGAAAATCGTACTACCTTTGGCGCCAGTGATTACGACCAGATACTGACCAACTTCTCACCCCGCTCCAAAAAACGCGACAAAATGCCTTCCATGCCGCAGGGCGAGGAAATTGATATCCTCATCGCCACCGACTGCATTTCGGAAGGCCAGAACCTGCAAGACTGCGACACTCTTGTCAACTACGATATCCACTGGAACCCGGTGCGGATCATCCAGCGTTTCGGCCGGATTGACCGGATTGGCAGCCGTAATTCAGTAGTACATCTGATCAACTTCTGGCCCACCAAGGACCTTGACAACTACATCTCCCTGAAAGACCGGGTCGAGGCCCGTATGGCGCTGGTAGACATGACCGCCACTGCCGATGACAACCTGCTTCAGGACGATAACATTCAGGAGCTGATCGCCGAAGACCTGAACTACCGCAACCGTCAGTTAAAGAGGATGCAACACGAAGTTCTGGACATGGAAGATGTCAGCGACGGCGCTTCGCTCTCCGACTTCACCCTCGATGACTTCATCATGGAGCTCATGGGCTACCTGGAGGCGAACCGCAAGGCGCTGGAAGATGCCCCCAATGGCCTCTATGCCGTCGTGCCCGCCCCCACTGGGCATGCCGTTATCCAACCGGGGGTCATTTTCTGCCTGGAACAGCGGCTGAATGAAGACAAGAAACTGGCCGCCCCAGAGCAGAAAGTCAACCCGTTGCAGCCTTATTTCCTCGTATATGTGCGCGATGACGGCGAGGTGCGCTATAACTTCACCCATGCCAAGCAGGTGCTGGAGATGTTCCGCCTGCTGGCCGCCGGTCATAGCGAACCGCTGGATTCCCTCTGTACTCTTTTCAATCATGAAACCTGCGAGGGGGCGGATATGGCCCATTATGATGGTTTGGTTGAAAAGGCGGTAGAGGCGATCAGGTATACCTTCAAGAAAAGGAATATCGGCGGTCTGCTGGCAGGCCGTGATGGCCGCTTGGTGGGAAAAGCAAAACAGGTTGACAGTGCGGATGATTTTGAGCTGATAACCTGGCTGGTGATTAAAGAGGTGAAGCCATGAC
>VFJK01000066.1 GCA_009886125.1 Geobacter sp.
AGTTTCAATCCTCGCCCGCCCAGTAAGGACGGGCGCTCTGTTGTTTCAACGCAGCACAAACCAAGGAGTCAGCCATGTTTCAATCCTCGCCCGCCCAGTAAGGACGGGCGCTCGCAGTTATCCTTGATCGAGCAGTTCTACGACGAAGAGTTTCAATCCTCGCCCGCCCAGTAAGGACGGGCGCTCTGAAATAACAGCTCCTTAGCCGCTTCATCTGGTTGTTTCAATCCTCGCCCGCCCAGTAAGGACGGGCGCTCTAACCCCTCAAAAAGGGGATAGTTTCCAGCGTGTTACACCATCAATCTTGCGAACAGGAAAACTTCTTGTCTGCGGAATACATTCGACACTCAATATTTCTCCCAAATCCTGAATAATATCAAACATCGCGAAACCCCCTGCATTTCCGTATCTGCACCAGGTTCGCGCAGTTCACACCACCAACGTTTCTTCATCATAGAATACCGTCCTTGTACTACCATACTCCTCGACACGCTTGTCTCTCGGCTCGGTCAGACGGTAGAGCCGCAGATTGTCCTGCTCCAGCTTCACCTCTTTCAACAGCTTTCGCCTAAGGTCCTCATGCTTCATTTCATCCACCTGGCATTCGAATACCGACTTCTGCACCCTTTGGCCGAAGTTCTTGCAGACCTGGGCTACCCGGCGAAGACGCTTTCTGCCTGCCTTGGTTTCTGTATTGACATCGTAACAGACCACTATCCACATATCCTCTCCTCAAGCATGAATGTACGGAATGTACGTCTCCAGGTCGCCCCGCAGATGGCGCGCCAAGAGACGCGCCTGAAGATGCGGCAGCAGACCGATGGGAGATTTCTCGGCCAGCAGAGGATGTTCGACCTCTTCCTGTTTCCGCTTCTGATAGGCCGTAACCACTTCCTTGCGCCCTTTCTCATTCAGATAGACCGCACCGCCGGATCGCGGTTCAAAGTGTTCGATTGTCAGCTGCTTGCGATTTATGAGAGTAATCGCCAGACGGTCAGCCAGAAATGCCCGGAACTCCTCCATCAGATCGAGTCCCAGCGACGGCCTGCCTGGACGCGGCACATGGAGAAAACCGAGCTGGGGATCGAGTCCTACCCCTTCCAATGCACCGATACAGTCATTCAAGAGCAGCGTATAGAGAAACGAAATCAGGGCATTTACCGGGTCGAGCGGTGGACGGCGGTTGCGTCCGTTCATCGGCAATGCGTCCCGTTCCGCAGGTTTCATCATCAGTGTGAAAACCTCGAAATACGCCGCAGCCGCCTCACCTTCCAGACCCCTGACATGGTCGGGATCTCGGGGTGTTTTCAGATGAAACAGAGCGTCGGCCTGCACATCTGCGGATTTGCGCAGTCGTGCACCTTCATCGGCATCATCAGCCTCTCGGGCGCTCCGCAACAGCACATTCCGGGCATTCTTCACCTTGCCCGCAGTAAAGGAGGCAGCCAGCATCGTTGTCCTGGCAGCGTCCCGGACTGCATCATGCTGCGCCTGCCGCAGCAGCACATTGCCGGTGGTCTTCCCCACCATACGGCACTTGTAGCGGCCATTACGGTCGAGAATCACCACGGAACGGCCATCTTCAGCGCATTTGCCCAGCAGGAACGGGCTAATCATGACATTGCCCAGGGTGACGATAGAGCCGAGATGATGCAACGGCGCCTGGAGTTTCAGTTCTCCGCCAACCTCAACCCGGACAGTCTCGTGGTCGAGCGACAGGTAGGCCCCCTGGGTCATGATGTACAACGTATTGAGGAGTTGTTTCATGGCTTTTTCCTCGTAAGCCTTTTTCTGCTCTCCGGCTCAGTCAGATAGTTCTCTTGGGATACCACCTTCTTCCCGGTTTCAATTTCCAGTTTTTCCCGCGCCTCCCCAGCAATCCGCCCGCCTTTGTGGGCCGCAACCCTGTTTTCAGGAAAGCCTTGTGCGTCCTTCTTGCGAGCTATCTCCGTTGTCGCCGCCTCCCCCAGCATGGAAAAGATCAACTCCAGATCAGTCATGTGATCGCGTAGATTTTCCCGCTCCAGCCCCTTGTGCTCCTTGTATTCTGCTGGCGTCATCCCGAAAGCGGCTTTGCTGATCTCCGCCGTCAAAATGGCATACTCCGGCGCTTCGCCCACGCCGCGCTGCTTCCACTCCTCGGTCAATTCGGCCCGCACGGCAATGCCGCGCATTCTCTTCTCGATCCAGGCTTCTGAATACCCTTTGGCCCGGTACAGTTCCCGCGTCCGGACAGTGGCCAGTTCCGGATCTTCTATTTCCTGTACCCGCTCGTAGCCGACTTTCGCGAGCCAGCGCTTGAAGGGTTCGGCCTTGGGTGAAGGTATGGACTGGATGATGCGGAAAACACCTTCGGTATTGGCACAATTGATCTTCTGTTTACCACCCGAAGTCTCAACCCAAAGGGGGGTGGCAATTTGCCCCCACCCTTTGGATAACTCCGCGTCACGACGACGTAAATCCTTGACATAACCTGCAGGATCGATGGAATCAGTCAGTGCAGCAACAATGTCAACAATGACAAACCACCATTCTCCGTTGTGAAGCGTTCGACGTATTTCTTTGCTCTGAAACACCACGAGTTTGTTTTCCATAAAACCCTCCTCAAATTACAAACAACTCCCGCGCTGCCTTGCGACTTCTTGCCTTGTCGGCCACCACGGAGGGGAGACACGATTCCTTCAACGAACAATCTTCACACCGCTTGTCGTTCACCGGCGGCGGCACAATCCGTTTATCCAGCATTTCCACAACGGCAGCGGCCACCCGCTCGACCTGCTCCCGCATGGCATCGGTAAAGACGATCTCCCGCCGCTCCCGCGACCCATGCCAGAAGATAGCCCCCTTCGGCACCGGCACTCCGAACATCTCTTCGAGGCAGAGCGCCTGAGCGCAGAGCTGCAGAGTTTCCGGGTTCCCCTTGCGCTGCCGTCCTGATTTATATTCCACCGGATAGGGAATATCACCGTGGAACTCCACCAAATCGGCCTTGCCGGTCAGATTCAATCGGCTTGACCAGATTGGCAGAGAGCGTTCCAGCCGCACCCCGGCCAGTTCGTGGGACGAATCGTCATGCACCTGTTCATGCACGTCCCGTCCCCTCATGGTGTAGAGGTTTTCGCTCCAAACCTGCTCAACATGGATCAGGGCGCACTGCCGCGGGCAGTAAGCGTAGTGCTCCAGGGCGGAGAGCATGATGGGGTCGGAGGAAAAGGGAGATGTTTGTTCTGTTTCCATAGGTGGATTCCCAAATTTTTCAGTACAAAGTTGAAAGCTACCGTGAAGTTACAAAACTTCGGACGTCCGAAGTTTTTGAATTACTGCCCGTGCCCCCTTTGCGAAAGGGGGCACGGAAATCATTACAGCTTCTCGATAATTTCAACTCCGTCTGGAGCTTTCCCCACTGTGACGGTGTAATCCTTAAAGAAGCGCGCAGGCCCCTCCGATCCTTCCTTGCGCTTGATGTCGATCAGGTCGAACAGCTTGTGCGCAGGGGCGTTGCCAAGCTTATCCCGATGCTTGAAGACAAAGAGCTTCTGACTGCTCATCATTCCCCTGGCAGCGGAACGATCATGCTCGAACATATTCATCAGCGCGTTCCAGAGAAGCGCCAAGTCATCTTCGCTGAAGCCGGTCTTCTCCGCCAAAGATGCAGATACGAATCCATGAGCCACATACAGGCCATAGGGAACAATATGCTTGCGCCCCATGGTCCTCTCTTTTTCAAGATCCTTTTCGTTAGTCACCGCCATGCGGGTGATGGTAACTTCCTGAGAGATAATCGGTTCAACACTCTTGGCGAAAGCCAGCTGTACCGGGCCGCGCACCTGACCGCAATTTACCTCTGTGGTCATAACCGCACCGAAACTGCGGATGTCATAGAAATTAGCGCACATCCAGCCGGTGACCTTCAGGGCATCTTCGATATTCTTCGGCAGCTTTTTGGCTTCAGACTTCAACTCGAACGCCTTGTAAGCCATCTCATTGGTCTGATTGAGCACCGACTTTTCCAGTATGTAAATATTGAACCCTTCTGCTCCTTCCTTGGCGAGCGCCACATGATTGCGAATTTTGCGCTTCAGGCAGACGTCGGTCACCAACCCATGGCCGGTTTCGGGATCGAAGCGGGGCATATTGCCCGCATCGGGGTCGCCGTTGGGGTTACCATTTTCAACATCGAACAGCAGAGCGAATTCATAGCGATTGGCAAGTACAGTCATGGGTTAGGCCTCCTGAGTTTTCTTGGTATAGAAATCTTTGCGTTGATGATAGTAACCGATCATGAACAGCCCCTGTTCTTCGGCTTTCATGGTTTTGGGGTAATCGGAAAACCCGGCAATTATGTCCTGCGTCATGACGTCGTAATGAAAAGCACGCCCTTTCTTTTCAGGGTCTTTCTTCAGCTTGGCAATGTGATTGGCCGAGTTCTTCAACAGCATATGGAACACCTGCCCCGGTGTGGCCGCAGCAGCTGCCAGATAGCGGTCCTTGATGGTAGCATTGGTGTTTGGAATGGCTTCTTCCTGGGCCTTTTCCAGCACGGCGAAGAGCCGCCCCAGCAGATAAGGCCGGTCCGTCCTGTTAGGATCGAGAGACACGGGAACCTCCTTTATTGATGTATTACGCAGCAGATAGGCCTTCAGCAATGCGGCCCTAAAATAGGTAACGTTATGTTCGGCCCGGATACGTTCCAGTACCACGGGTAGCAAGTTCTGCGGATAGCGCGATCCGGTCAGGATGGCGCGAGTCATAGCGCCGGCCAGCGCCGGTGAGACGTTTTCCGACTTACCGAGAGTGGCGGTCTGACAGAGCAAGCGCCACAATGGGGGAAATTCCGGCTCGTTGTCAAATTGCCGCACGATGTTGAGCTGTTCATAGTGCTTGCCGATTCGCTCCAATAAAGCTCCCAAGCTATTCGCTTCCCAGAATCGAATCGACAGGCGCGCGGCATTGGGCGCCAGTCCGAGAATGTAGAACTGAACATCCTCTTCCATGCCGGGGAGGAAATCGGTAGCTTTCCGGCCATCACGGATGGCCTTTAGGAGGCCGCGAATCGAGCTGGTGGTCTGTTGATCGTCCTGCGTTGGGGAAACTTCCACCGCTTCGGTGGGGGGATCAAACAGGTCTGCAAAGAAGCCCTCCACGGGGTTGCTACAGGCGGCCCAGAAAACATAGGTGCCATCCCCGATGACGAGCTTCTGACGGCTGTCGTTGGACAGCAAGGAATTCAGGGCGGTGGTATAGGCAAAGGCAGAAGATTCCGCGACGGATGCCTTATCCTGATCGTAGGAAACAAAGGCCGAGGCATTGAACGATACGATATAGCCCCCCGAGGTTTGCCCGCCGCGAACCCCTTTGATCGGCGTATGAACCCGTGCCAGGGGAGCTTCCAGTTCACCTGTAATCAAGCATTGGCCCAGTGGCACATCCATATTGCGCTGACCGTATTTGAGCCATTCGCGCTGTACCGGCGGGCGGTCATGGATATAGCCGGGAATACCATCCAGACGAAAAATTAGGTTGGCGCTAGAGACATCTTCCCAGGATTGATAACGAGTAATCACTTCTTCAGATCGCGCACAATCCCAGTCTTGAGTGAATTGACGGACGGCCTGGAAACCAGGATCTTCAATATCCTTTCCCACGTCTTGCAACATTTCCCAGAAGGCATCGAAGCGTTGACGATTCGATTCTGTCGGTCCGTCGCCATCCGCACCGAACAGATAGGACGCCTTGTCCCAAAGGAAATTAGCCTTTACTCCTGAAGTTCTTGTCACAGCAGCCGGAACCGGAACCTTTCGCGGTCGCAACTTCTTGCCGTCCGGTTCGCGTAAATCTTCCACATCTCGTAAAGTCCCGTCTTCACCGAGCACCAAGGCGAAAGAAATGTTCTCCAGACTGGTCCCGAAAGGCGGCATCCCCGAATCGGGCGTGTTAAGCATCCGCTCGTAATAGCCGTTGAGGGCATGCAGGATCATGTGCGCACCTCCGGCGAAAGCGGCGACGGCGGCGATATGATGCCGTTCTCCATCTGCGCCCTGAAGAAGAGCGGGGTCATGTTGTTGGCAAAGTCGATATCAAGCAGCATGTACCCTAAATCCTTGTTCTGCCCAGCGTAGCAGGAAGCAGGCACCGTTTCTTCCGTCAGCTCGAAGGAGGCCGGAAATTCCCGGCACCCCAGCGACGGCTGATGAAAAAACTGCCCTTTCCTGGCTCGGCGCTCGAAGATATCCATGTGCTTCGCCCAGTTGTCCTCGGCCCCAGCTTTGTCGGTAAACTCGAAATGGGCCTCTATGACATACTCAACATCACGCAGCACGGTTGCAGCCCGTTGTTGACGGTTATTGCCGTCATCAACCAGGAAATAGAGCGGCTTCTTGTCCCGCATGGCAGTTGCAGGATTCGGTTTCGGAATTTTGGAACTGACTTCGTTGCGCCTGACGTTGTCGAACCTGATCGGACGCAACACATGAATCCGGTCGATCACCCAGCGAATTGCGGGCTTCCAGTGAATTGCCTCCAGAATTCCGCGTGCCGCCGAAGGGGTCATCACATCGTATGAGACACGTTCAACCTTCATTTCGGGCCGGGTAAAGCAGGCATAATCGCCCCATACCCTTAGCTTGATACCATTCGCCATAGGCTCCTCCTTGAATTACTAGACTACTATTTTGGTTAACAGATCAGATCTTCCGCTTTCCAGACATCCCCCCCTTCGATACAGATTCCTATGTCATCCCGATAAGCAGCCAAGTTACGCAAAACCGGGAATTCTCCCCGTACCATCTCAATCGAACCAGCACTGTTGAGTGTCATAAATTCCCTGCTCCGAAGTGCGACACTGTATTGCTGCAACTTTCTGAGTGTCGTTCGCGGGAACTCTGTATGGCGCAACCCCCGCACCAACTCTTGCGCGTCTGGCTCGACAGGAACGATGATACCGACAGTGTCATCCTCGATGAACCGGAAATCCCCGGCGATCTCGCGGAAGGGGAAATAAAGCTCTCTCGTCATTTGGTTCAGTCGCGGCATAATCTGCTTTTTGTCCAGTTCCTGAATGTCGTACAGAAGTTCAAAGTAGCGCCTCATCGTTACCAACCCCAAAGGGTCGGCATCCGGCAGATTGCGCAGTGTTTCATTCGCACGGGCCATACAACGCTTGAGCCAGGGCATGCGTGGCGGCTTCTCGGGCTCGTACACGTAAACTTGGCCGAGTTCGCCGAACTCGTTCATTCTCCCCTCGCGATTGCACCGTCCCGCCGCTTGAGCAATGGAATCAAGCCCGGCCATGGCCCGATAAACCACCGGGAAATCAAGATCGACTCCTGCTTCGACGAGTGACGTGGATACTACTCGACAGAGTTCCTTGGACTTAAGTCGAGTACGGATTTCATTCAGTACCCGCCTGCGATGTTCAGGGTACATATTGGTTGACAGGTGATACACTCCCTCTTGTCCTTGAAGTTGTTCGAACAGTGAGCGGGCCTGTGGCTTGGTGGGAACGATACACAGCACCTGGTTTTCAGCTTCAAGTCGCTCAGCCAACCCGGCATCCGTCAATTTGCCGATAAAATGCACCTGAGTGCGACATAGTTCCTTGTAGAGCTGGTGCGGGGCAGTGATGATTTCGTGAATCTCCGGGAGAGCCGAACGTAGATTGCTTTTGTCATCGAGGGCCGGTTGTGTTGCGGTGCACAGCACAACTGTGCAACCGTAATGCTGTACCAGCTCGCGCAAGGCAGCTAGGCAAGGCTCCAGATATTCGGTCGGGATCGCCTGCGCCTCGTCCAGAATAATGACGCTTCCGGCAATATTATGCAGCTTGCGACAATGGGAAGGCTTGTTGCTAAAGAGGGATTCGAAAAACTGCACATTGGTCGTCACCACCAAGGGCGCATCCCAGTTTTCCGCTGTTAACCCGCGGCGTCGGTTGTATGCCGAGTCTTCCGGGTCATCCTTCTCTTTGTAATTGCAGTGATGCTCCAGCACCTGTTCGCATCCGAGAATATCCTGAAACACCTTGGCGTTCTGTTCGATGATTGAGGTAAAAGGAATGGCGTAGATCACCCGGCGGAGCTTGTTCACCACCGCGTGATCCAGTGCAAAAGCCAGGGAGGAAAGGGTCTTGCCACCTCCGGTCGGAACGGTCAGGGAAAAGATTTGTGGCGGCAACTCGGCTTTGGCCCGGCATTGGGCCAGAATCTCTTGCCGCAATCGATTAACCTGTGTCGGCTTGGCTTTTTCTGCAAGTTCGGCGAGATGTCCATCGAGCTTTGCCTTTAGTTTTGGAATCTCTCCCGAATCGGTTATCGGCCTTTCGGCTTTTTTCTCCGGCGTGATGAACCTCTCTGTGTCGAGAAAATCCGCATCGACTAGACAGGAGAAAATCATCCGAGTGAAGAATGCCAAGTTGAAACCGGCGTAATCTTTTTGTAATCGAAATGGCGGAACAAGCTCCTGCTGGATGTCGGCTGCGGGAAGCAACGTGACATCCGGTGGCACCTTTCCGAGCCTAAGCCGATAGTGTAGTTCTCCCTCTTGTGCGCCGCCGTCCGGCAATCCGCCGTGGTGCCCGGCAATTATGTAGGACAACAGTAAACCGAGCTGGCCAGCATTCTCTTTTGCCAGTTGCGCACCAAAGGTCGAATGATCGACCCGTTGCGTACTCCCCTCCAGACGCCTCTGAAACGCCCCGGTCGCTTTCCCGGCATCGTGTAGCAACCCGGCAAATCGCCCCCAATTCCCGGCCCCAAAAATTGCAGCAAAATCTTCAGCCAGTCGAGCAACTTCTTCCAGATGATCGCCAAGAGGTTGCCAGTTGGATTTGTCCGGTGACTTTGTTGAATGAGCATAAAATATTTTATCCATGATCTCACGCTGCATCGGCCTTCCTCATAAACTTCCCTTTCTATAAACCTGGAACCTTTGCCCAGCAGCCTATCACAGCTTCACGACAGAATAAGTCGCAAAATAAATCCTCTAAAAACAAAAAACCGCCGCGTCTGCAAATGGCAGATCGTGGCGGCTTGGCTTTTAGCTTATCCTCCAAACTTCCTGAATTCATTATTATTCCATGACATTTTGATTAATAATTTTGAATCTACTCCTAATTACTCCAAATGAAAGTAATAGGCAAGCAGTCTATGAGGCCGGTGAGCGAAACGCTGGAGATAGCGTGACGGGAAAGTCTACAGGGTGAACTGTTTATAAAAAGGCGGGGAGAAGATGGAGAGAGCTGTAATCAGTGCAGAAGATGAGAGTTAACGGTTCGAAGCAGTTTATCAGCGGTAAACGGTTTATGAAGGAATCCGTCAGCTCCTGAACTTTCGACC
>VFJK01000031.1 GCA_009886125.1 Geobacter sp.
CTGACGGTAAACCTTCCAGGCGTAGTTTTTACGTTTATCGGTACTGGTCGCATTGTAGCAGCCGACTGCTTCCCACGTGTAGCCGTAACGGTCGATACATCCTCTCAGTACACGTGCGCCGGCTTGCGTGTTGTAGCAGGCGTCATTCAGAAGCCGGTCCCTGTCCAGATTGGCAGCCTTGATCCAGTAGGAGTTGATCTGCATCAGGCCGAAATCGGTCGAGCCGTTCCGGTTCTGATTGCGGGCAGCCGGATTCATGCCTGATTCGATGGTAGCAATGCTCTCCAGAAGTTCCGGAGAGAGGGTGTATCTGCTCCCGGCCTCTTCAAAGCAGAAGGCAAATGCCAGACCGGGGATCAGCACCTGAAGTGCTCCTGCCAGGAGTGTTTTCAAGTAAATCTGGTTCATGCTAATAAAACTAACACAAACTAATTAAATTACAATTGCCTAACAAAAAAAGTTAATGTCGACTAGACATAGTGTTTTTTAATGTTATTGTTATAATGTATAAACAATCGCACCAGGGAGGTAAGCATGTTCAAATTTATCAGATCGATTCGAACTGACAAGAAAGGTTTCACCCTTGTAGAGATGGCAATCGTCCTTGTCATTATCGGCATCATCCTCGGTGCGGTGATGAAAGGACAGGACCTCATCGACAATGCCAGGGCAAAACAGTTCATCACAAAGATCAAGACATGGGAGGTCGCACTCAATACCTACTTCGACCGGAAGGGCCGCTATCCTGGCGATGCCAACAAGGATGGCATCATCGGCGACTCTGATCCACAGGCGGATATGACCGCCGCCAATTTTGTCAGTGCTCCTGAAAACAGTTTCGTAATCGGTGGATCTTCGTTCTTTGTTTTTATCGGCAACGACGGTGGAACCCCGAAAAAGAACTATCTTGTAGTCTGCAAGGATGTCGCCTGTGCAACCACCTATGATCCGGCCGTTTCAACCGACCTTGCCGCCTTGAAGTATTTCGAATCATTAGATACTTCTCGTGACGGTACGGCAGATGCGATTGCGGGTGACGTACGGGGTGCCATTACTACTGTGACGATCGCTACAAATGCCGTTTCGTTAATAACCCCCGGTGTTCCTGCTGCTGACTGGCTCACCGGCAGCACTAAAAAAGCTCTGACGTACGTACTGAAATAGAATCATCCCTTGTATCAGATCTATCAAACCGGATTCGGTAGTCTGCTTGTGGGGGGGGAGGCGTGGTCTCCCCTGAGCTGTCCCAGCCCGGAAACAATTCTGCTCATCATCTGGTGCGGATATGAATAAATTCGGGTTCACCCTGATTGAACTCTCCATAGTGCTGGTGATAATCGGGTTGCTTCTCTGTATCGGCATTCCGATGATGGGTTCGTTGACAAAACAGGCAAAATTCATCGAGTCGCGCGAGACAGTCAAGTCGGCATCAACAGCTCTCTCGGGATCGATCGTCAAGAATGGAAACTTCGGAGTTGCCGCACTTGTGACAACAAGTCCGAAATCGGTCGATGCGTGGGGAAGAAACCTGCTTTTTTATGCGGATGATTCTGTCTGGGGCAGCACAAAAAATGCCTGCGGCGTGACGACGACCAGTACACGATTGAAAGAGTGCAGCAATGATGCCTGTTCCTCTTTTAACACCAAAACCAACATAGCCTTTATTGTCTACAGCAACGGAGAAGATGCCAACGGTGTCTGCACCGGGACCGGTGTCTGCACCGGCGGAGCAGGGACATGCATCTTCCCGACCTGTACCGGGACCTGTACAGCCGGTGTCTGTTCTGGCGGGGCAGGGACCTGCCCGTCCTGTACTGCCACTCCGGGAGCGTACTGCACTTTTCCTGTCTGGCAGCAGGGGGCGGGGTACAACAGCCCGTGCACCTATGCAGCCGCCAATCCAGCCTATCAGTATGACGATCTCGTCCAGTATGTGACTTTGGATGAGATCAGATCTGCGAGGAACTGCGCCTTCAGCATCAGCAAGACCTCCCTTCCCGACGCCAAGGTCGGAACAGCGTATACTACAACCCTCCAGGCCTCCGGCGACGGTTCGGCATCCTATACCTGGTCGACCGGGCAGGCACAGGGCGCCTGTGCGGCCGGCAGCGTGCAGCTGGTCCCGACCAGTATCGGTCTCTGCCTCACTACCGCCACCGGGGTCATTTCCGGGACACCGACCTCTGCCGGTTTCGGGATCAACAATTTCACCGTGACCGCGACAAACACCAATACTAGTACAGCATCCCAGGCCTTTACCCTCAATGTTGTCAATACCCTGGATATTACGAACCAGACTCTTCCCAATTCCGAAACAGGAGTCGCCTTCAGCGTTACCCTGAACGGCACCGGAGGGAATACTCCGTATACCTGGTCGACCGGTCAGGCGCAGGGGGCCTGCCCCGCCGGAACAGTGCAGATACATGCCACGAACACCGGCCTCTGTCTCAATACGTCAACGGGACTGTTGTCGGGCGCAATCGTCGCCACACCCTATCCTATCGCGGCAGGCGCCTGGAATGTCACTGCGACCGTGACCGATGCCAACGCTAAAACTGCGTCCAAGTCATTCACTCTGAATATTGCCGACGGATGCATGCGTGGTGGAATGCAGGTGAAAAACGCTGTCGGAAATCAATGGTACACAAGAAATGGTGGCGTCTGTACTGCAACGACGACAACGAATGGCATAACCGTGTATCCGGGGGACACCCTTTTAATGTTTAACAATAATGCGTGTGCAGTAGCTCAGGCTCGCTGTACCGGACAAACGCTGACATACCCTTTCTTTCAGAATCTGGACACGAATTACAACTGCAGTGTCGGCTGGACTGCTTCAGTGGCGGTGACCTGCACTTTTAACGGCGGAGCGCCTTATTGAGTCTGGAGCGGACGGCAGCAACCCCTTTCTCTAGTCCCGCACGCAGGACACCTATCCCATGGATCGTATCAAACTCATCTCCCTGATAAGCGGCGCAGTCACTATCCTCTTCGGTTACTGGCTGCTGGCTGTTCCGGTAGAACTCCCGTATGAGAAGGTCATATTTCTGGCAAAGTCGGGGATGATTACGGTTTTTGCCGGGAGCATCGTCCTAATGGTCGGAATTTGGCGAAGATCGTGATAGGATATGCATCGCTGATCAGCAGAGTGTCGATGGGGGGAGTGTCATGCTCAGATACAAGGTTGTGGAGACGGCTACCGTCTCGGAGGATATTCTGGAAGAGATCCTGAACGAATGGACCTCTCAGGGGTGGCAGTTCTACGGCATGCAGTTTGCGATGCGCGAAACACACAAACGTCCGTCCATGGCATTTGTCCTTTTCACGATCGAAGAAAGCTGATCCTCTCGTCAGATCAATGCATATATACTGCCTCGAAATTCATCTTGACCTGCCTTCATGCACTTTGAAAGGCAAGCGCGGGATAATTAAAAGTATCCAGCATCGTGCCCGGAACCGCTTCAATGTCGCTTCCGCCGAAATCGACCGGCAGGATAACCCCGGTGTCGCAGTCCTCGGGTTTGTAACGGTCAGCTCGGACAAGGTGATTGCCAGATCCCTTCTGGAGCGCCTTGAAGACTGGGTCTACGAAAGCTGGCCGGATGTCGGGATCACCGGATCGGATATTTCGGAAATATGAACCTGAAAACGGCAGTTGGAAGTTGCCGAAATGGCACATCCGCTCGAATGCAGGCAGCTTTCAACTGCCGAATCTAGGATGAATCGTATGATCATACCAATGTGCAGCAAGGAAACCGTATATGGCCGATAAAACCCTCTACCTGATCGATGGATCATCCTACATCTACCGTGCGTACTTCGCGATCCGGCACCTTTCCTCACCGATCGGGTTCCCCACGAATGCACTGTACGGATTTACCCAGATGCTTCTGAAGGTGCTGAAAGATCGTCAGCCTGACTATGTCGCAGTGGTTTTCGATGCCGGAAGGCTGACCTTCCGGAATGAGTTATATCCTGATTACAAGGCGAACCGTTCTGCCATGCCTGACGATCTGAGACGTCAGATCGACCCGATCAAGGAGATGGTCCGGGCCTTCAGTATCCCGGCTCTTGAACTGGCAGGGTTCGAAGCGGATGATATCATCGCGACCATTGCCCGGGAGTGCTCCGGGTGTGGCGTAGACATCATGGTTGTTACAGGCGACAAGGATCTGATGCAGATCGTCAGCGACCGGGTCCGCCTGCTTGACACGATGAAGGATAAAGAGAGCGGCATCCCAGAAGTTCTGGATCGGTTCGGTGTGGAACCTGAGCGGGTGATCGATATTCTGGGCCTGGCAGGAGACAGTTCCGACAATATCCCGGGCGTCCCCGGGATCGGAGAAAAGACGGCAATCAAGCTGATCCAGGAGTTCGGGTCGCTTGAATCACTGCTGGAGCGGGCCGGAGAGGTGAAAGGCAAAAACGGTGAACGTCTGCAGGAGTTTGCCGATCAGGCAAGACTTTCCAAGCGACTGGCAACAACTGATGACCAGGTGCCGATCGCGTACACTTTTGATGAACTTATCTGCTCTCCACCTGACAATCCCAGGCTGGCTGAGCTGTTCAAGACCTACGGGTTCACAACCCTGATGAAAGAGATGACAAGCCGTTCAACCCTTGCCGTAGAGAATTATCGTTCGATCAGGGGGGAAGCAGATTTCATCCGGCTCCTTGATGATCTGTCAGGAGCAGAATCATTTGCCATAGATCTTGAAACGACAAGCCTGAATGTTCGTGAAGCCGAGATCGTGGGGATATCACTTTCATTTAGGGAACACGAAGCGTTCTACATCCCGGTCGGCCATCTGGTTTTTCAGCAGGATTCTTCGCCGGGTGACGGGCAAGGACTTTTCAGCCGTACAGTCGAGCCGCTGCTTGAACCGGATCAGCTGACTCTCTCAAGGGTCCTCTCTGTGCTGAAACCGGTGCTTGAAGATCCTTCCCGCAAGGTGATCGGCCAGAACATAAAGTACGACTATCAGGTCCTGAGGCGCTACGGGATTGCCATTGCAGGAGTTTGGTGCGATACGATGATCGCAGCTTACCTCGCCAATCCATCCCGGCAGAGCCAGGGTCTCGACTCTCTGGCTGTCGAACTGCTTGACCATCGTATGATCAGCTACTCGGACGTAACCGGAAAGGGGAAGGGTCAGAAAGGATTTGCAGAAGTGGCTATCGAGGCAGCAACCCGCTACTCATGTGAAGATGCGGATGCGACGTTTCTTCTGCATCGACTTCTGTTGCCGAAAGTCGTAGAGGGGGGGATGGAGCATCTTTTCCATGATGTCGAGATGCCGCTGGTCACCATCCTTGCCGAGATGGAACTGACCGGAGTCAGGCTCGATATGCCACTTTTTGCAGAGCTCTCTGAGAAATTCGGCAAGGAGATGGCCTCACTCGAAGCTGAGATCTGTGATCTGGCCTCAGGCCCGTTCAACCTGAACTCGCCGAAACAGCTGGGAGAGATCCTCTTCGAGCGGATGAAGCTGCCGACCGGCAAGAAGACCAAGACGAAAAGCGGTTGGTCGACCAATGTGGAGGAGCTTGAACGGCTTGCTGATGCCGGTTTCGAGATTGCATCCCTGCTGCTCAGGTACCGGGGGCACTCGAAGCTGAAGTCGACTTATACCGATGCGCTTCCCAAAATCGCTGACCCGAAAACAGGTCGAGTCCATACCTCCTACAATCAGGCTGTCACCAACACCGGCAGGCTCTCTTCTTCAGAGCCGAACCTGCAGAATATCCCGATCCGGACAGACGAGGGGAGGATGATCCGTCGCGGGTTCATCGCGAAGGATGGCCACAAACTCATTTCTGCCGATTATTCTCAGATAGAGCTTCGTGTTCTGGCACACCTTTCAAGCGACAAGGTCCTTTGCGATGCGTTCGAGCGTGATGAGGATATCCATACCCGCACCGCGAGTGAGGTTTTCGGCCTGTTCCCCGAGATGGTGACGCCGGAGATGCGGCGTCAGGCAAAGACAGTGAACTTCGGGGTGATCTACGGACAGAGCGCATTCAGTCTGGCAAAGCAGCTGGGGGTCACACGCAAGGTTGCTGAGGATTTCATAGAAAGTTACAAGGCACGGCATTCCGGTGCGATCAGTTATCTTGAGAGCTGCGTCAGTCATGCCAGGGAGAAGGGGTTTGTGACGACTCTTCTGGGGCGGAGGCTCCCTATCCCGGATATCGACAGCAGTAATTTCACGGTCCGTTCCTTTGCCGAACGGAATGCTATCAACTATCCGATCCAGGGCTCTGCAGCAGATATAATCAAACAGGCTATGGTGCGGATAGACAGGCGGATAAAGCGGGAAGGAGTCGCTAGCCGCCTGATAATGCAGGTGCATGACGAACTTGTTTTCGAAGTCCCGGAAGACGAGCTTCTGCGGATGGAACAGCTTGTCGTGTATGAGATGGAGCGGGGCGCAGAGCTTGCAGTTCCCCTGAAAGTTGATATAAATTACGGTAATAACTGGAGTGAGGCTCATTGAGGAGCTATAGACAGAATGAAAAAACTGCTTAAGAAACGGTCCCGCAAAGCGGGGCTTTCGCCAGGGAGTCTGGTCCATATCGGCGAAGTGCGTCAAGCCGATCCCCATACTGAGGTCATTACCTATGACCGGGAGCGGGTCGATGTTTCGCAGCCCGCCCTGGAGAAAGAGTGCCCGCTCCCTCCGGTTGAGGGGGCGGTAACCTGGCTGAATGTGGAAGGGATCGGCCGGCTGGAGCTGCTGAAGCGGTTGGGCGACTGCTACGGTATCCACCCGTTGGTGCTGGAGGATATCGCCAATACAGACCAGCGCCCAAAGGCGGAGGAGTACGACAAGTATCTTTTCGTGGTTCTGAAGATGCTCATCCCCCTGGACTCAGGGGTCAGCAGCGAGCAGGTCAGTTTCGTGCTGGGTGACGGGTGGCTGCTCACCTTCCAGGAGGGGCTGGACGGTGATCCATTCAACCCGGTGCGGCAGCGGCTGAAGAACCCTCAGGGGCGTATCAGGAGCCAGGGGGCGGATTTCCTCGCCTACTCACTTATGGATGTCATTGTCGACAATTACTTTCTTGTCCTTGAGCAGGTAGCGGAAAGTATCGAGGTGATGGAGGAAGAGCTGATGCGCGCCCCTTCCCAGCGTACGCTGGCGGAGATCTACCGGCTGAAGAGGGACCTGCTTTTCATCCACAAGGCGATCTGGCCTCTGCGGGAGGTTATCAACAGCATGATCCGCCGCGATTCAGCACTGGTGAAGGAGTCCACGCTCATCTACCTGCGCGACCTGTACGATCACACCATCCAGGTCATCGAAACCGTGGAGACCCTGCGTGACATGCTCTCCGGGATGCTGGACATCTACCTTTCCAGCGTCAGTTATCGAATGAACGGCATCATGAAAGTGCTTACCATAATCGCGACGATCTTCATGCCGCTCACCTTCATTGTCGGTCTCTACGGCATGAACTTCAAGCATATGCCTGAACTGGAATGGGCGTGGGGTTATCCATCTGTACTGCTGCTTATGTTGATCGTGACTGTCGGGATGTTGATCTTTTTCAGACGCAAGAAGTGGTTTTAGCAAGGAGGCTGGCAATAATAAGTTTGCTAGCCTCCTAACGTTCAGACAAACGGATAGCCGCTCTGCCTTTTTCGTATGAGGTGCTCGATCAAAGAGTATGCCCGGATGAACGGTACCTTCAGGCGGATGAGGTCGTAAATATCCAGAAGGATGTGGAATATGAGCCCGGCAAGCAGGTAGTCGAGCAGAGGGAAATAAAAGGAGAGCACGGTGACGAGAAGGAAGAATTCGATTGTATGGAAGATGCAGACGCCAAGATAAGGGATCGAAGCAAGGTTCTCGTCGACATTTTCGCGGAAATATCTGAACATGCCCGAAACATCGTATCTGCCGGTCCTGTTGAAGTAAAACAGCTGATGATCGACGTCGATCAGGATGCTGCCGCAGGCAAACAGGAGGATCCCGGTCGGTTCGCAGATCGGGATTAATGCTGCGGATGCTGCTCCGGTTGCGGCAAGATGCTGCTTAAGGTTCATTTGTCACCGAATATGGTCCTGAGTGTCATTAGTGAAAAATTATTAAATTGTTTATATGTTTGCCTTATACTTCCAATATATCATACTATCCTTTATAAGACGAGTGAATGGGCTTCAGATAAGGAATGCCAGATGGTGTCTAATGCAGCGGAAAAAATACAACAGAGGATAACGCTCCTCTTTGTCGAAGGAACAGGCAACTCTGCTGAAGAGATCAGAAATATTCTCTCCACAATTAAACCTGAAGTAAGCCCGGTATTTGCCAGAACTCTTGCAGAAGCACGCTCATGGCTCGACAACAACACTCCAGACCTCGCTATCATCGATCTCAACCTGCCTGACGGTAAGGGAACGGTACTGCTCCCGTTAGACAAAAAAAGCGCACATTTTCCGATCGTCCTGATGTCGGATTCCGGCAGTGAGACCGAGGCAGTAGATGCAATAAAGGCCGGCGCTCTCGACTATCTGGTCAAGGGTCCTGAACTGTACCCGGAGCTGAAGCTGGTTATAAGCAGGTCGTTGAAGCAGTGGGGCTACATATTAAGGCAGAGACTGATCGAAGATGCACTCAGAGACAGTGAAGAGCGTTTCAGGTCGATATTTTATACTGCAGCAGCAGGGATGGTCCTGATTTCTCCCTTCAAGAACATAATGCAGGTAAACCCGGCTTTCTGCCGATTCACCGGCTATGAGGAGGAAGAGCTTCTCAACCGGAAGATAGATGAGTTTGCCCATCCTGACGATCAAGGCAGGGTTGCGGCGATGTATGAAGAGCTCTTTGCATTAAGGCAAGGCTCGATCGACTGTGAAAGGTGTTTTGTCAACAAGGCCGGGAACGTTGTCTGGGGTCATGTCTCCTTGTCATGCATTTTCGGTTCGGACAGGTCTCCTGCTTACTGCATCGCGCTTGTTCAGGACATAAGCCTCCGCAAGGCCCTTGAGGAGAAACTTCTTCTTGCGAACCGGGAACTTGATTCTTTTGTCCATACAGTGTCCCATGATTTACGGTCGCCGCTCACCCCTATCATCGGCTATATACAGTTTATCTGTGACCAGTACGCGCAAGAGCTCTCTCCCCAGGTGATAGAGATGCTTGACGAGGTCTTATGTCAGGCTGACAGGATGAACTCGATGCTTGAAGATCTTCTGGCGCTTGCAACAGTCGGCTCTGTAGAGCCTCCTGCATCGCCGACAAGTGGAAATGATGTCCTGAAGAACCTTCAGCTGAGGTTCTCGTCGGAGTTCTCACCCGGTGGCGCCCGGATAGCTGTGACAACCCTCCCTGATGTCAGGATTCCGAAGACGCTTTACCAATTGATCCTTGATAATCTTATCGGTAATGCCATCCGTTACTCGGGAGATGAGCGGGTTGACGTGTGCGGCGAGCTTGCTGATGGTGTTTTCAGACTTTCAGTGCGGGATTACGGGCCCGGTGTGCCTGATGATGAGAAACAGAGTATTTTCAACCTGTTTTACCGTGGGGCTGCCGGGCAGAAAATTGCCGGGACAGGGATCGGCCTTGCGACCGTACAGAAGATTGCCAAGCTCTACAACGGCACTGTCTGGGTCGAAGATGCTCCTGGCGCGGGCAGCCTTTTCATAGTCGAGATGTTTGACGTCGGGTAGGTTTTTATCTCTCTCTGGCCGCGTATATCCCCGGAGCATTCCTCCAGTAACCCTTGTAGTCCATGCCGCAGCCGAACAGAAACCTGTCAGGGGAGATGAGACCGGTAAAGTCTGCTCTCTGAAGGCCGGCAGATTTCCGGTCATGCTCTTTGTGGACCAGTACTGCTGTCAATACCTCTCGTGCACTCTCCTGAATGCAGTAGTCGATGATCGCCGAGAGAGTCCTCCCCTCGTCAAGTATATCATCGACCAGAAGGATGCTCCTTCCGCAGAGATCCTCAGTCGGGCGGACTTTCCAGTCAAGATGTCCACCGAATTTTTCATGGCCGTACCGGGTGGCATGAAGGTAGCCGCACTCCAGAGGGAAATGAAGTTTCGGCAGCACTCTCCCGGTCGTTATCAGCCCACCGTGCATGACGCAGAGGACAAGGGGATTTGCCTCTTCCAGCCGTACGGTGATCGATGCTGCCAGCCGGTCGATCGCAGCCTCGACTTCTTCAGCGGTAAATAGGCAGTCAGCCTCCTTCATCACCTGTCTGATCTCAGGAGCGGTCGGGGAGATCATATCTTGAAGAGTTCATACTCTCTGAAGCCTATACCCATCTTTTCGGCATGGGCCAGCTGGACTTCCCAGTCGATCTCCGGGTAGATCCCCCTGAACTTATCTTCTCCCGGTTCGTGTCCTTTGACGAGAGCGCTGTTTCTGTTCCCCACAGCTCCGTTTACCAGATCTGCACAGGCCTGATCCAGTGCGACAGGGTCAGTTGATGCGCAGATTCCGATGTCGTTTACAATCGGCGCATCAGCATGGCCGTAACAGTCGCAGGCGGGAGATACCTGGGTTATGAAGTTCAGGAACAGGCATTTATCCTTCTTCCCGGACAGAGCGCCGCTTGCGTACTCTGCCATTTTCTTCATCACCAGCGATGAACTCTCGTTCCATTGGACATTGATTGCTTTCTGGGGGCAGGCGGTAATGCAGCGACTGCATCCGACACAGGCAGCAGAGTCGATCTTCGCTTTCCCTTCGATAAAGGCGATAGCGTTATGTGCACAGGCTTTACCGCAGATCCCGCAGCCGTTGCAGAATTTTTCCGCGACGACAGGGGCAACAGTCGAGTGCTGCTGCAGCTTCCCGGCACGGCTTGAACAGCCCATTCCGAGATTTTTTAATGCGCCGCCGAATCCGGTCAGCTCGTGGCATTTAAAATGAGATACAGCTATCAGGGCATCAGCTTCGACTATTTCAGCTCCTATGCTGACTGATTTCAGAAACTCCCCGGCAATCTTTATATCGACGGAATTCTGGCCCTTTATTCCGTCGCACATGATAAGGGGTGCACCCACAACAGCGTAGGCAAAGCCGTTCTCAATAGCGCAGGTCAGAGCAGATACTGCCTCCTTCCGCTCTCCCGGATACAGTGTCGATGAGTCGGTCAGAAAAGGCTTCCCGCCGACGTTTTTTATCTCTTCGACGACTCTCCTGATGAATATCGGGCGGATAAAGGTATGATTTCCTTTCTCTCCGAAGTGAAGCTTGACCGCTGTCAGATCTCCGGCGGCAACGGTATCCTTTATGTTGCAGCTGCTCATAAGCCTGGAGATCTTGTCAAAAAGGTTCTCTTTATGGCCTGCCCTCATATCGGCAAAGTAAACCGGACTTGGCATGCTGTCTCTCCCTTGATCAGGTAAAATAGAGTGATTCGGATCAGGACATCATTATACCTTCATGATGAAAAGATTAAAGTATTATTGCCATAATCCAAAAATATGTTATGACACAGATTATAATATTCGGGATTTCAACAGGAGAAGCAATGTCAAACAGCAGGCCGGAGCGTGAACTTTGGATCTTAGGGCTCGGTGACAGGATTGACAGGGGTGCTCTCGTCTGCAGCTATCTTGCGGAGGCCGGTTATTGGGCTCGTACTGCCAAAACAGAGGAACTCGCCGAAAACCGGCCGCTCGGCATCGTCCTTGATATCTCGCCTCACTCTATTGATGGCTGGGGGATTCTTTCAGCGATAAAGAGCTCTCCCGAAACCAGAGATATCCCGGTGCTCCCTGTTTTTTTGAGCGAAAAGGGAAAAGTAGGCGGGGCATTTCCGGTTGCCGGGTTTTTCCTCACCCCGATCAACAGGGAACATGTTATTGATAAGCTCGCTGTCATGGGGCTGTCTGATGATGCCGAGGATTATGATCTTCAGGCGATGGTGGTCACAAAAAAAGGTGATGAGCAGCTCGGTAAGGTTGTCACTGAACTCGGGTTTACTCTCCTGAATGCCTACTCTGCAAAAGAAGGTGTCGCTCTGGCGACAATCGCCCATCCGTATCTTCTTTTCACTTCATTCATGCTGCCTGACAGCTCCGCTTTCGAATTTCATGATCGCTTGCGACTGTACCCCCAGACACGCAATATCCCGGTTTTTGTCCTTCTGAAGGATTCGATGAAGGAAGGTGAGCGTATGGCTATGAGTAGAAGCGTCGAGTATCTGGTCAGGAAGAAAGAGCTCTCAAAAGAAGAGTTTCTCAACTGTTTCAGACGCAAATAAAAAGTCCACGGTCATCTTCGCCGCTCAGAATCGCACCGAAGAGGCTGCTTGATAAATACGCACTTTTCTGGTTGTTGCCTGTTTTTACGGCAGATGTTTGTTTCACGTAGATTGTCCGGTCAGGAGCCTTTTCAGGTCTGATCCTGCAGCTTCCCATGAATAAGCCTTTCAGCAATCATATCCCATGAATTCAGAACTGAAAATAGGATCATTAGAACTGGCAGAAAACTTGCTACTTGCACCTATGGCAGGGATCACTAACCTCCCGGTCCGGCTTCTTGCAAGAGAACAAGGCGCTGCTCTCTGTTTCACCGAGATGGTGAGTGTCAACGGTCTTATCAGGGACGGGGAGAAGAGTTTTTCTCTTTTGAAAAGCAGTTCAAGTGACCGCCCGCTCGGTCTGCAGCTGTTTGGGGATGACCCGGCGATCCTGGCTGAAGGTGCACGGCTCTCAGCAGGATACGGCGACCTTATAGATATCAACATGGGGTGTCCGGTACGGAAGGTTGTCGGTAGCGGTGCAGGCAGCGCTCTTTTACAGGACCCGGAAAAGGTCAGGTCGATAGTCCGGGCGGTACGCAGGGCGACTTCTTTGCCGCTTACCATAAAAATCCGCTCGGGTTGGAACAGTGATTCACTGAACTATCTGCAGACCGGCCGTATTGCCGAGGAAGAAGGGGCGGATGCCGTGACACTGCATCCGAGAACCAGAAACCAGATGTTTGAAGGGCGTTCAGAGTGGGCACATATAGCAGCTCTGAAAAAAGTTTTGAGCATACCGGTACTGGGGAGCGGCGATCTGTTTACCCCTGAAGATGTCCGGTCCATGCTTGAACAGACCGGATGTGACGGAGTCATGATAGCACGCGGGGCACTGGGCAACCCCTGGATATTCCGCGAAGCACGTTCGCTCCTGAACGAGGAGACCCCTGAGTTTCCGACCGGTGCCGAAAGGCTGGCTGTTGCTTCACGACATCTTGAGCTTTTTGTCGAATATGCCGGTGAACGCGTTGCCGTACGGGAGATGCGGAAGCATCTCTGCTGGTATGTCAGAGGGATCCCGGGTGCGGCACAGTTCAGGGCTGCAGTGAACAGAATAGATGACAGGGCGAGGCTGGAAGAGACCATGAACGATTTTTTTCTGCGAGAACACCATGAATCCTGAGAACCTTCCCGAGTTCTATGCGAACGTTATCGACAGCGTCGGGGACGGTGTCATTGTCCTGAACTGTGCTGGTGAAGTAACGCTTATGAATCCTGTTGCCGAAGAGCTTGCCGGAGTGTCGCGGCGCATAAGCAGGGGACAGAAGTTCTCGGTGCTTTTCAAGGAGGAGACAGGGCTGCTCGAATTGGCGGAGATGAGTTCCAGTAGCGGGATGTCCATCTCGGACCATGAGAATATCGTCCTGAAAAAAAACGGACGCCTGACCCCGCTCAGCGTGACCGTATCACCCCTGCTGCTTGCTGACGGCGTGCCTGCCGGGACCATCATCCTGTTGCGGGACCTGACGAATATCAGGGATCTTGAGGAAGCGGTACGCAAGGCGGACCGTTTGTCAGCACTCGGCACTCTGGCTGCCGGACTGGCACATGAGATCAAAAATCCGCTTGGCGGTATACGGGGCGCTGCGCAGCTTCTGGAGATGGAGCTTGCAGAAGACGATGAACTGAGAGATTGTACCCGGGTCGTGCTAAAAGAGGTCCAGCGGGTCAACAGGATCGTCGAGGAGCTGCTTGATCTCTCTTCCCCAAGAAGACTGAATCTTGTCGGCGTTAATCTTCACAAGATACTGGCACATATCGTCTTTCTGCAGCAGCAGGCGACAGAAGGGAAATCGATAACGTTCCAGCGGCATCTCGACCCGAGTATCCCGCCGATACTGGCCGACGAATCCCGTCTTACCCAGCTTTTTCTCAATCTGATCAAAAATGCTGTCGAGGCGGTCGGCGATAACGGTGTCGTCGAGATCACCAGCAGGATTGTTTCCGAGTACAGCATGACACAGAAAGGTGAAGGGCGTTCACGCATGGTCGCGATAGAGGTCATCGATGACGGCGCCGGGATGCCGCAGGATGAGATCGAGAATCTCTTCACCCCCTTTTATACGACAAAAGAGAGGGGCACCGGTCTTGGTCTGGCGATATGCCAGAAGATAGTCGCAGAGCACCGTGGGATGATACGGGTCGATTCGAAAGTGGGGCGCGGGACGGTTTTTACCATCATGCTTCCACTCGTGCAGTGAACAACTGGCAGATATTTGCCAGGAAACAGTTTATGAAATGTATTGCCGATCCCTGATCCGGCAATAGTGAGGTCATTTATGTCAATACATAGAATACTGGTAGCCGATGACGAAGAGAGCATGAGATGGGTGCTCTCCAAGGCGCTGCGGAAAAAAGGCTTTACCGTTGATCTTGCCCGTGACGGTGATGAGGCCCTTCGGCTGATCCGGAGCGAAAGCTATGACCTTGCCATTCTAGATATAAAGATGCCCGGTGTCTCCGGGCTTGATCTTCTCGACAAGGTGCGCGAGCTGAAAAGCGATCTCCTGGTCGTTATCATGACTGCAGAAGCAGGGATGAAGAACGCTGTCGAGGCGATGAAGCGGGGCGCCTACGATTACCTGACCAAGCCGTTCGACCTCGATGTCATGGACGCGATCGTCGAAAAGGCGAACCGTGCACGGGAGATGACCCTCCAGGTCTCCACGCTCAAGGACGAGCTCAAGGAGCACTACCTCCTTGAGAACGGGATCATCGGCAACTCGGCAGCGATGCGGGAGGTCTACAAGACCATCGGCAAGGTTGCTCCCAGCGACATGACGGTTCTGATCCAGGGTGAATCCGGTACCGGGAAAGAGCTGATCGCACGGGCCATCCACTACAATTCGCGCAGGATCGTCAAACCGTTCATTGCAATGAACTGTGCTGCCATTCCGAAGGAGCTTCTGGAGAGTGAACTCTTCGGGCACGAAAAGGGCTCTTTTACCGGAGCGACCGAGCGAAAGCCGGGGAAATTCGAGCAGGCAAACGGCGGGACGATCTTTCTCGACGAGATCGGCGATATGCCGCTCGACCTGCAGTCAAAGATCCTTCGCGTCCTCCAGGAGCGGGAGATAACCCGGACCGGCGGCACCCAGAACATCCAGGTCGATGTCAGGATCGTCGCAGCAACGAATCAGGACCTGCAGCAGCTTGTCCAGGAGCGGCAGTTCAGAGAGGATCTCTACTACCGGCTGAACGTCGTTCCGATAAACCTCCTGCCGCTCCGCGAACGGCGCGAGGATATACTCCTTCTGGTCGATCATTTTCTCCAGAAGACCTGTGCAGAAGTTGATGTCCCCCTGAAGAAAATCGATCAGCCCGCTCTCGACAGGCTTGGATCCTACTCCTGGCCGGGTAATGTCCGGGAGCTCGAAAATGTCATCAAACGCGCCGTGATCCTCTCTCTGGACCCGCTGCTCACGATCGACGATTTCCCGGTGCTGACTGCAGGAGTCGGAGGGACGAACGATGCGAGCGATGTTTCACTCGAAACACTTGTCGACCGGAAGCTCAGGGCCAGTTTTGTGAATGTGGAAAAACTCGATAACGGTGATCTGTACAATATGGTCATCGAGCAGGTAGAGAGGCCGCTGATACGATTTCTCCTGGAGAAGACCCGCTGGAATCAGGTGCGGGCCGCAAATATCCTGGGGATAAACCGGAATACCCTGAGGAAGAAGATCACCGATCTGAAAATCGAGATCAAAAAAGAGTAGGAGAGAGCTGCACTTAGGGCCTGTCAGGAAATAAGTGTAACAAATATTGCGCTCAGATTTGGGTCAGATTTGGACGGGCTGATTGAGCCAAACCGCAGGCGTAGCATGGCTACGCTGAGGATTTGGCGATTGAAGACCGGTCGAAAATGGCCCGAAGATGAGATGCAAGATGTAACAGTTATTTCCTGACAGGTCCTTAGAAGATCACTTTCCCGCGGGGCAAGGCACAGAGCGTGCTTTGCCCTGTTTTTTGTTCGGATTTACCCTTCAGTCGATTGTGAAACAATAAGGATGGAGAAATTGTCGGAGATGGCTGGCGCATTGTCCCACTGAATGATAGACTGTGCAGGAAGCTGAAACCGGAGGCGAAATATGAAACGATCATCACTGTCGGGAGTTTTGCTGGCGGGAATTATGCTGCTGGCTGCTGCGGCTCTGCCGGTTCAGGCCGAGATCTATACCTATCAGGACGGCCAGGGGATGTTCATCTATGCCGATGACCTGGGGAAGATCCCGGTCAAATACCGGTCCAGGGCGACGCTCATTGATGACTCCACGGCTGTCAGCGTCATTGATGCTGATACCCCGCCTGGCGGCAACGCCAAAGCCGGTGCGAAGCCTGCACGGAAGCAGGCGAAGGTGAAGGAGCGTTTCAGCGGTACCATCGAAATGTATGTGACCGAGTGGTGCCCGGTCTGCAAGGATGCAGAGAAATATCTCAAGCAGATGAACTATCCCTACAATAAATACGATGTGGAAAAAGACAAGAGCGCCAAGGAGCGCGCCGCCGAATATCCGGGTCGCGGCGTTCCGCTGATCATCGTCGGGAAACGCAATTTCCGCGGTTTCTCTCCCGAAGCGCTGGAGCAGTACATGCGGGACTGAAACCGGTGTTATTCGCCTTTGGGCTGCCCGTCTTCAGGTTCCTTCTTTTTGTCCTTCCCCCGGGACCCGGGGGAACATGAGTCGGCCATTCAGGTCTGGACGCCCATCTTTGGAAGAATGTAGCGGTTCACCACATACCAGACAGCCACGACCCCGCCGATCATCAGTAGATCTTTCATGAATGTTTCTCCTCTTCTTATAGGTAATACCACATATTCGGAAAATAATATATATCTGAATTGCGTTAATTGTTAATCGGGCGAAGGTCTTGGCGAGGGACAAGAGCTGATAATAGGGAAATCTGTGGTAATTTCGTCCTGAAGTTTGTTAGTATACAATTAGAAACATGATATTTACTGAGGTGACATATGGTTCGCCTGGCTCAAAAGATCTGCATTCAGCCATTTTCAATCGCTCGCGCCCTGCTGTTCTTCCTCTTATTCAGTTTTTCAATTTTGAAATTTGCCGACGCATCCCAGCTTACCATAAATAATATCGACTGGGGAAGTGGGTCAATAAGCGGTGATATTGGCTGTTCACTTGGACCAAAACAGGGATGCCTTCCAGTCACTTTTACTGATGGAAGTTTAGTGACTCTGGCGGCGGCTTCTGACTGGAAATCGATTTTCACCGGGTGGGGATTACCATGCAGTAGTACCGGAACCTGTAGCATTACACCTTCAGCCGATACGGTGCTAGAGGTCTCATTCGCGAAGAAGCTTCAGGCAAGGCTGGGATTCGGTGCACATAATGATCCGCAATATGACTCTCTCACTGAAGCCTATGCCGGTGCTGGAAACACTAGCGGCCAATACATAAATGCTCATCAGGGGCCGTTTCAAGAGAGTCTGATCCTGAACAAAAATATAGCCATCAACCTCCAGGGAGGCAGGGATGGAACCGATTATTTGACCACTAAAGACTCTTTCGGTACACTCCTTCTTACGACCCTTGTCGGGACTCTTGATGTTCAACTCGGATCAATTCGTGTTGACTCTATGATTATCAGGGATCTTCTGGTCGAGCAGGGTTCTATAGAGGTGAATTCCCTGATCATCCAGTAACTTTTCCGGAGCTTTATGCCAATCACGGTTTTTGATGCAATACGGGGGGATATCAGCTCTTTCCTGGGCGGGGCGAAGGTGGAGCTGGTTCCTGAAAATTGCGTTTGCGAATGTTCCGGCCCCGGAATAACCGAAGTTGTCTCCATTGAGGGCTCTCCGTACATCTTCTGTGCAAAACGCGACTCGATAAAATTTACCGCAGCTGAGGAGTATTTTTGCCGCGAGCTTATGACCGCTTTCGGCGGGCTGTATACCGGGTTCAGCATGGAGGGGTACGCGGCGCATTTCCGTACGGCTCTGCTTGCGTCGATCATGGATATAACCGTTGCCCGCTCACTTCGCGGAGATCACAGCAAGGGGTTCTGGCCGATCCAGCAGCTGATCCAGCTCCTGAAAAGCCTTTCCTACCAGCGTTACGAGGGGAAGCCTGCAACGACCGGTTTCATTGTCCACAGAGGTACAAAAGCAATGCTCTGCTCCATGTTCCTTGACCGCGACCATAAGCTGATTCCGCTTTCGCCGCCACAGGTCGTCTCGCCTGCATTTTTCGACAATCCCTTGACATACCGGTTAATAGATGGGACCAACCAGTTTTTCATCGCCAATATCCAGATGCAGGTTATCGGTGCCTTGAGGATCTGTGATCATGCCGGGATCAACAGCATAGAGAAGCTGACGCAGAGAGAGCTTTTCTCGATTGTGAGCAGGAGCGGGGAGGGTGCTTTTGCGATCACGGTCAATGAAGCATCGGAGATCGAGGTGCTGACGTCGCCGGCAAAACTCCTGGTCAGAAGGATGGGTGGGTGGAAAATATTCGATCCTGACATATTCCGTTCCTTTCTTGCCGGCTTTCTTGAGAGCACCGCTGCCGATGATCTCCTCTGGACCGTCTATGCGCTCTCCAAGAGCAGGCATGGTACGGTCGTTCTGATCTACGACCGGGGGAGGACCGGGCTTGCCGCGCTGAAAAAGGGCTCTGTGGGTGGCGAAGATCCGGTCTGCCTGACTCTGATCAAGATGACCAGAGGGCAGCGGCTGACTGAATTGAAGAGCAGCGGGACGCTTCTGCGGATACTGACTTCAGACGGTATGACGGTGTTCAACAAGGAGGGAAAGCTTCTGGAGACCGGTTTTATCATCGACACCTCGCATGTGCAGGAGATCATAACCGGTGGCGGGAGGACGGCGGCTGCAAGCGCTGCTTCATTCTTCGGCAAGGTGATCAAGGTCTCCCAGGACGGTCATATCGAACTCTACGAAGAGGGGCGGATGATCTACCGCTTTGGCTAACCCGATGTAACATCCAAAGCCAACCCCCCTCAGTCCCCCCTTGTCAGGGGGGAAGCCTTGAAGTCTCCCCTGATAAGGGGAGATTTAGAGGGGTTATCTCTGCTGCCGCTTTTCTGCTCCACCATTCAAAATTCCTGTTGACTTTCTTCCTGGCGACAACGTATATTGAAAATCATTCTCAATAAGGAACGGATTTGAAACTCTCTAAAAAACAGATATTCCAGGATTTCGCCTCATCAAAAGGGCTCAAATCTACAAAGCAGCGGGATACGATTCTTGACTGTTTTCTCTCCTGCGACCAGCATCTCAGCACGGAAGAGCTCTACCTGAAGATCAAGAAAAACTCGCCGGGAATAGGCTTTGCGACGGTTTACCGGACGCTGAAACTGTTTGCCGAGTCCGGCATCGCACGCGAGATCCAGTTCGGTGACGGCCAGACACGTTACGAACATCTGCAGGCAGGGGAGCATCATGACCATCTTGTCTGCAAACGATGCGGGGCGATCGTGGAGTTCGAGAACGAAACGATCGAGAAACTCCAGTCTGAAGTAGCACGGGATCACGGCTTCACGATCATAAATCACAAGCTCGAACTGTACGGCATCTGTAAGAACTGCAACAGCTGATTTTTTTTGCCGTAAAACTGAAAATGATTATCAATTACAGTATTGATGCTGAAGGGAATAGATCAAATGGATGAGGCAGCAAGCAGAAGCCATCAGGCAGTAAACCATTCAGCCAACAGCAGGGTCAGAAAGGTGGCGCTGGTCGGTAACCCCAATGTGGGGAAAAGTGTACTGTTCAATGCCCTTACCGGCGCGTATGTAACGGTGTCCAACTATCCGGGGACTTCTGTGGAGGTCTCCCGCGGTTCGGCGACCATCGACGGTGTCAAGTGCGAGATTATCGATACCCCCGGGATGTACGCCATTCTCCCGATAACAGAGGAGGAGCGGGTTGCCCGGGAGATACTGCTCAATGAGTCGCCCGACCTGATCATCCATGTGATTGATGCCAGAAATCTGGAGCGGATGCTGACAATGACCCTTCAGTTGATCGAAGCCGGATTGCCGGTCCTGCTGGTAGTGAACATCATGGACGAGGCGGAACGGATGGGGATCGGCATAGATATCGGGCTGCTCTCGGAGAAGCTCGGGATCCCGGTGATCGGAGCTGCTACTGCCAAGAAACGCGGGGTCGTGGAGATCCGTCGCGCGATCATCAGCCATGACAGCAAGCGTCATGCGGTCTTTGGCTACTCCCGGCGACTGGAAAAAGATATCGATGAAATCGCTTCCGCTCTCAACGGTGAGTATCATCTTTCAACCAAGTCACTGGCCCTGCTTCTTCTTCAGGGGGATGACGAGGTCGCAGCGCTGGTCAACGCCAGCGAAGGGGCACAAGCCGTTTCTGTTGCCGAGAAGGTCAAAGCAAAGCGGTTCGAACGGCGGGAATCATTCCATATGGATCTTTCCATGGAGCGCAAGGGGATCGTCCACGGCCTGCTCGACGGGGTGATAACATTCCCGGACAAGCGGCGGGTGACCATGGCCGAGCGTCTTTCCACGCTCTGCGTGCGCCCTCTCACCGGTGTACCGATCCTCCTCGTGGTCCTCTATTTCGGGTTGTACAAGTTTGTCGGTGGTTTCGGCGCAGGTACTCTGGTCGATCTGCTGGAGAAAAAACTGTTCGAGGGATTTATCAGCCCCTGGGCCATAACAGCGGTCAAGGCAATCGTCCCCTGGGAGATCATCCAGGAGCTGATTGTCGGCGAATACGGTATCATTACCCTCGGACTGCGTTATGCGGTGGGGATAATCCTCCCCATCGTCGCCACCTTTTTCCTCTTCTTCTCGATACTGGAAGACAGCGGCTATTTCCCGCGACTGGCACTATTGGTGGACCGGATCTTCAAGAAGATCGGACTTACCGGACGTGCGGTCATACCGATGGTGCTGGGGTTTGGCTGCGACACCATGGCGACCATGGTGACCCGGACTCTGGAGACGGTGCGGGAACGGATCATCGCCACCCTGCTGCTTGCGCTGGCAATCCCCTGTTCTGCCCAGCTGGGGGTTATCCTTGCCCTGCTGTCAAAGGCTCCCGGCGCTCTGCTGGTCTGGAGCGTCTGTCTCCTGCTCATCTTTCTGGTCGTCGGTTTTCTGACTGCCCGGTTGATGCCGGGTGAGACTCCCATGTTCTACATGGAACTCCCCCCCATGCGTCTGCCGCAGTTCTCAAATATCCTGACAAAGACCTATACCCGGATGCAGTGGTATTTCATGGAGATCCTGCCGCTGTTTATCCTGGCGTCGGTACTACTCTGGCTGGGCAAGATCACCCACTTCTTTGAAACCGCGGTCGATGCGATGAGCCCGCTGATGGCGGCCTTGGGTCTTCCCCGGGAGGTGGCGGTTGCCTTTATCTTCGGGTTCTTCCGCCGCGATTACGGTGCTGCCGGACTGTATGACCTGCAGACCAAGGGGGGGCTCGATGCTCGCCAGTTGACCGTTGCTGCTGTCACCCTGACCCTGTTCATCCCTTGTGTCGCCCAGTTCCTTATCATGAAGAAGGAGCGCGGCTGGAAGGTGGCAACAACGATCGGCCTGTTCGTCAGCGGATTTGCCTTTGGCAGCGGCTGGATGCTCAACAAATTCCTCCTGGTTACGGGGATACTATCGTAGGGGCGCACGGCTGTGCGCCCGAACACCGGGCGTATGCCATACGCCCCTACATGGGGGAAATGATGAAGTGCGGTTACTGTGGTCATGAGTTTGATGAAGATGACGGGGAAAAGGGGTGCGGCAGTTGTCCCGGCGGTTGCCATAATGTCCACTGCCCCCGCTGTAACTACAAGAACCCTCTGGAACCTGCGATTCTGAAAAAGTTGAAGAAGATTTTATCGAAAGGAGCCGACAGATGAAATTGACGGAAAAGGCCGAAGAGATTCTGGAGTCTATGTGGATTGCTATCGAGGAGGAGGGGCGCGGCTTTGTCGATCTGGACAGTGTCGAGGTCACGGCCGATGATCCTGCTGTCAGGGAGCTTACCGGCCATGCCTTTGTCGAGCTGAAGGGGGAACGGATCCACTTCCGCCCGGAAGGGCGTGCGGAAGGCGAGAAGACCATCCGCCGCCACCGGCTGGCAGAGCGGCTTATGATGGATGTGCTTAATATCCGAGGAGATAACGCCGAGATCAAGGCGTGTCAGTTCGAGCACCTGCTCAATGAGGGGGTCGATGTCAAGGTCTGCACCATGCTCAACCATCCAACCACCTGCCCGCACGGCAAACGGATCCCGCCGGGGGAGTGCTGTGAGGAGGCGGCCAGCAGAGGCGATCTGGGAGTGGTGCCGCTCACCGAGCTTAAATCAGGTGAAGAGGGGGAGATCGCCTACATCCTCACCGAGGATAACAAGAAGATGCAGAAGCTGATGGCCATGGGAGTGCTTCCCGGCAACCAGATCGTGCTGATGCAGGCTTTTCCCTCCTATATCTTCAGGGTGGGGTATTCGGAGTTCGCGATCGACACCGCCATGGCCAGGGAGATTTTCGTCAGAAGATAGAGCTAGTGGGCTTTTCGCAGCCGGTGCGGAGAGCCCTTTTTTGGCGTAGCAATTGATAATGAAAGTCATATTCTGTGAATAGATGTTGATACGGGAGGTGCACGGATGGGATTCAGGTCTGATAAAGCTCAAACAGAAAAGAGGCCGGTGTGGCAGGATATTTCGGCACGATTCAGCGACCCGCGCGATTGCCTTGTTTCGTACCTTGCCCTTGAATCGGCCGAGATTCTCGCGGAGGTCAAGCCAGCCAATCTTATCAGCATTGCCAATCGCGAGCGCAGCTGTGGCAGGAACCTGTACCTTCTCTGGAAGCAATGGGGAAAGTCGATTATCGAGGAAAGCGGACTGGGGTGCTGTGAGCTTGCTGATCGTGGCGAGTCGCTCCTGCTGATAATTTACCACCCTTCCGGACTTGCTGAGCTTCTGTCCAGGCAGAACGTCACTGCAGTTCTGCGCAGGGCCGGTTACTCAGTTCCGGCTTCTGCGGAAACTCTTCTCAAGGTACTTGCAGCTCGCTTGATCGGGAACTCTTTTCCGCACGAGATCGGGGTTTTTCTTGGATATCCTCTCAAAGATGTCCTTGGTTTCCTTGGCTGGGCGAGGATACCGTTCACCTGTCAGGGGCCGTGGCGAATCTATGGAGCCGCGGCTGAAAGCCTGAGGCTGGCAGAACTTCACAGGGAGTGCCGATGCCGGATGGCGGGAATGCTTTCTACTGGCGGGAATCCTCTTGAATCCTTCAGAATCAGAATGGACGGGAGAAGGTTGCCGAATAGTTCTCAAAAAACCTGCTGAAAATTAAATATTTGGAGTCCAATCATGAAAAAGTTTCCGTTCCTTTTCCAATCGATCCTCTTTTCATTAATTCTGTGCAGTGCCGCCATGGCCCACGAGGGTCATGGTGAAATCTCGGTGAAACTCTCCAGAGAGCACTGGTCCTGCAAGGAGATTGCTGAGTTGGCCACGAAGTACGGCGCGCCGAACAAGCTCCCCTCCGCAGAAGTTCTGGAGAAAAGGGAGCTGGCGGCGCCTCTTCTCGCCATCATTGACAAGGTGCTGGAAAAGTGCGGCAAGGATGGCACTGGAGCGGTGCCTGTAGAGGATCTGGAGCGGATTGCCGTTCTGCACGAGGCGCTCAAGGATGAGCTGTCTCAGTATGAGGGATATCAGACGCGGCGTGAGGCGATCGAAAAGATGCTGGTCAAGCCGGAGACGCCTGAGTTCGAATATAAGGCCGGGGTCGGCGGATTTATCCGCGGCGAGGGGGTCGGCAACTTCCGGTTGACCGATTTCAGTCAGACACCTGATCACGGCGAGGGGCGTTTCCTCTACCGGGTCAAGCCCTACGCCTACTGGCACCCGACAGATTATCTGGATATCCATGCGGAGGGACAGGGTTACGGTTTTAGCGGCGGCAATCATCAGGAGTACAACAAGCTTTCCCTCTATCAGGGATTCGTGGAGGCAAAAATACCGGGCAGCGATCTGCTGGCCTTGAAGGGGGGACGTCAGGAGTTCAGCTACGGCAGCACCTTTATTTTGGGTCCTGACTCGTTCTACGACGGTCTCTCCTTCGATGCTGCGCGGTTCCGGGTCAAGCCGGTTGAACCGCTCACGGTCGATTTCCTGGCAGGTGCCTATGCCACCCCATTTTCCGGCGGGGTAAAGGGGACTCTGTCAGGTGCCTATGCAACGTATACCATTTCCGGGGGGAGCGCCATCGAGGCCTATGCCTTCCGCGATTCCGGTTCCTCGGATCATCATACCGGGGAGTATCTGGCCTCTTGGGGGCTGAGGGGGATGACCAAACTTGGGCCGGTCTCACTGGAGTTCGAGCCGGTTTACGAGTCGGGGCGGATTTTCAACACCGTACGGAGCGACAATGACCGGATAGATGCATTCGGCGGCCATCTGGACGCCACTATCGAGTCGGTCCTGATCGGCTACAACAATAAATTTTTCGCGAGCTACGCCTACGGCTCGGGAAGCCGGGCCGCCGCCAACGGTATTTCGGCTGCCGGGGAGTTCCGCACCCCGAACAACGACAACTCACTGGTCGGCGACATGAGCGTCATCGGGGACATGTCGGGTGCCACCGTGGGCGGCCACCACGCCAGCGGCCTACAGATCTACACTTTCGGCTGGGGGATCGACCTTCTGAAAGAACTCAATTTCTCCGCCACGGGCCGCTATTTCCTTGCCAACAACGTCGAAACCGGTTTCAGCAAGAACCTTGGCCTGGAAACCGACTTCACCCTGACCTACAACATGAGTGAAGGTCTCTCTTTCATCGCCGGTTACGACCGCTTCTTCACCGGCGGTTTTTTCCGCGATGCTTCCGGGAGCAGCAGGGACATCGACTACGGCTATGTCATGGTGCAGTTCGACCTCTCCAAAAGCAAGCCGCGGTTGAAGCCGGTGAAGGGGTTGTCACCGGCAGAGGACGGTGGCAATAGTCCACTGTTTGGGTTTCGATCGGAATTCCAGTGTTCCGCCATAATCCTTGAGGATGGAAGCGGAGATGTTGAGTGAACTTTCGTGTCATCTTCCCCGGTCGGTTTGCCTGGTTTCACTCCTGATTTCACTCCTTGACACCTCCTCCCGTTTGATGTAGCGTTATACGTCCCGCCGTACTAAATGGGACTGATACTACGAGAACGGTCCTTATATCCCATGAAAATTACAGCAATTATTCCTGCCAGATATGGCTCTACCCGTTTTGAGGGAAAGGCTCTGGCCGATATCTGCGGCAAGCCGATGATTCAGCATGTCTATGAGCGGACAACCAGTTCGTCACTGGTGTCAGAAGTCGTGGTCGCTACTGACGATGAGCGTATAGCGGCGGCTGTCCGGAAATTCGGCGGCAGGGTAGAGATGACTTCAACCTCTCATGAGACCGGGACTGACAGGCTTGCTGAAGTTGCTGCCCGGATCGACAGTGATATCATTGTCAATGTCCAGGGTGACGAACCTCTGATCGAGCCGGACATGATCGATGAAGCGATTGAGCCTCTGACCGGCGACAGTTCGATAATGATGTCGACACTGAAATCGAGGATCAAGACCCTGCATGATTTTCTGAGCCCGAACGTGGTGAAGGTCGTTACCGATTGGGAGGGTTATGCACTCTATTTCTCGCGTTCGCCGCTGCCCAATTTTCGTGACAAGTGGAATGACCTGAAGGATGAGAAGTTCTCGTCCGGGAAACTGCTCTGCTACAAGCATGTCGGACTTTATGTTTACCGGCGGGAGTTTCTGCTCCAGTTCTCGCAGATGTCGCCGACCTATCTTGAGCTCTCTGAAAAGCTCGAGCAGCTCCGTGCGCTTGAGAATGGATACCGGATCAAGGTTGTCGAGACATCTTATGATTCGATAGGAGTTGATACACCTGCAGACCTTTCCGCAGTCGTTGAAAAACTGAGAAAACTTTAAAATACAGGTGAAATGATATGAAGACAAAATTTATTTTCGTAACCGGCGGCGTTGTATCTTCAATTGGAAAAGGGCTGGCTTCCGCATCCCTCGGAGCTCTTCTGGAGGCGAGAGGGCTTCGGGTGACGTTGCAGAAGCTCGACCCGTACATCAATGTCGATCCTGGCACCATGTCGCCTTTTCAGCATGGAGAGGTCTTTGTGACTGACGATGGCGCAGAGACAGATCTGGACCTCGGGCATTACGAGCGCTATACGACGGCAAGGCTTTCAAAGAAGAGCAATTTCACCACCGGTCAGGTCTATTTTTCCGTTATCGAGAAGGAGCGTCGCGGCGATTATCTTGGCGGGACAGTACAGGTTATCCCGCATATCACAGATGAGATAAAACAGAAGATACTCGAAAATGCTAAAGGTAACGACGTCGCTATTGTCGAAATCGGGGGCACCGTCGGGGATATCGAGTCCCTTCCCTTTCTGGAAGCGATCCGCCAGTTCAGGAACGACCGTGGACATGGAAACGTCCTCTACATACATCTGACCCTCGTCCCGTACATCAAGACTGCGGGCGAGCTGAAAACCAAGCCGACCCAGCACTCTGTCAAAGAGCTGCAGCAGATCGGTATCCAGCCAGACATACTCCTCTGCCGATGTGAGCAGGAGGTGCCGAGGGAATTGAAACGGAAAATTGCACTCTTCTGTAACGTCGACGAGAAAGCGGTCATCACCTCTCCTGATGCGGATCATATCTATGCGGTGCCGCAGGCGCTGCACAAAGAGGGGCTGGACGATCAGGTTGTGGAAAAGCTCAATATCTGGACCAAAACACCGGATCTCTCAGCATGGCAGAGTGTGGTCGAGAAACTCACGGCGCCTTCGCATGGAGAGGTCAAGATCGCTATCGTCGGCAAATATGTCCATCTGGCAGACTCATACAAATCTCTTGCCGAGGCGCTTACGCATGGCGGGATCGCCAATGACTGCCGGGTTGTCCTCAAGTATGTGGATTCTGAAAAGATCGAGCAGGAGGGCGTTGACGGTGCATTCACCGATGTAGACGGGATCCTGGTCCCGGGAGGGTTTGGTGAGCGTGGCACAGAGGGGAAGATCAGCGCCATTGAATATGCCCGGACGAAAAAGATTCCGTTCTTTGGGATCTGTCTCGGCATGCAGATGGCGGTTGTCGAGTACGCACGGAATGTTTGTGGGCTCAAGGATGCTTTCTCAACCGAATTCAGGGCTGATTGTGAGAATCCTCTGATCCACTTGATGGAAGAGCAGAAGGGGGTGCTGAAGAAGGGCGGGACCATGCGTCTGGGAGCGTATCCCTGCTCTTTGAAAAAAGGGACCTTCGCCCAGAAAGCATACGGCGGGGCAGAGATTTCCGAGCGGCATCGCCACCGGTTCGAATTCAACAATGCCTATCGTGATATCCTGACATCAAACGGTCTCATCCTTTCCGGGACGTACAAGGAGGTCGATCTTGTGGAGATCGTGGAGATTTCTGATCATCCCTGGTTCCTCGGCTGCCAGTTCCATCCCGAATTCAAATCGCGACCTCTGAATCCGCATCCGCTCTTCAAGGCGTTCATAGCATCGTCGCTTGCAACCAGGGGATAGACATATGCCTTTTAATACGCTCGTCAGAAAGATCAAGATCGGAAATGTTGCAATAGGTGGTGATAACCCGCTTATTCTGATTGCCGGGCCCTGTGTTATCGAAAACGAAGAGGCGACGCTCCGCGTGGCAGAGAGACTTATCAAGATCACCTCTGAAGTGGGCATGCAGCTGGTGTTCAAGGCTTCATATGACAAGGCGAACAGGACTTCTGTCTCATCCTTCCGTGGTCCGGGGATGAAAGAAGGTCTCCGTATCCTTGCAAAGGTAAAGAGTACCTTCGAACTTCCACTCCTTTCTGATATCCATGGTATAGACCAGATAGATGAGGCTGCTGAGGTACTCGATATCCTTCAGATACCTGCATTTCTCTGCCGGCAGACCGATCTGGTCGTTGCGGCGGCAAAATCAGGAAAAGTGCTTAATATCAAGAAGGGACAGTTCCTGGCCCCTTGGGATATGGGGAATGTGGTCGGCAAGGCAGTCGACTCAGGGAATGAGAATCTCATCCTCACCGAGAGAGGTGTCTCCTTCGGTTATAACAATCTTGTCTCGGATATGCGCAGCCTCCCGATTTTGAGACGTCTGGGGTATCCTGTCGTTTTTGACGCGACGCACAGTGTTCAGCTCCCTGGCGGGTTGGGCGGTTCATCAGGCGGTCAGCGGGAATTTGTCGAGTATCTGGGCCGGGCAGCCGTGGCTACCGGCATTGACGGGATTTTCATGGAGGTCCATGAGGACCCTGACAAGGCACTCTGCGATGGGCCGAATTCGGTGAAGCTGGATGATCTGACCGGAGTTCTCAAAAAACTGATGGCGATAGACGCCATTGTGAAGCAGCAATGATTATCGCAGAAGCAAAAAGAGTCATCCGTTTAGAGGCGCAGGCACTTTCTGCCCTGGCAGACTCAATTGACAGCAGTTTTGAAAAGGCTGTCCGGATGATCCTGGCATCAAAGGGGAGAGTAATTGTCGCCGGTATCGGGAAATCCGGTCTGATCGGGCAGAAAATCGCTTCGACGATGGCGTCAACAGGGACGCCGGCATTCTTTCTTCACCCTGCCGAGGCGCTGCATGGTGATCTCGGAATGATCATGAGAGGGGATGTCGTTATTGCCATCTCTAACAGTGGCGAAACCGAAGAGGTTCTCCGGATCCTGCCGATAGTGAAGCGTATCGGTGCCGTGCTCATTTCTATGACCGGCAAGCCTTTGTCGACCCTTGCACGGGCAGGTGATATCCACCTTAACGTTGCAATAAAAGAGGAGGCATGCCCGCTAGGGCTTGCGCCGACTGCTTCGACTACCGCTACTCTTGCCATGGGTGATGCGCTTGCCGTGGCGCTCCTTGTCGAGCGGGGTTTCAAGGAGGAGGATTTTGCCCTTTTCCATCCTGGCGGTGCGCTTGGGAAGAAACTTCTGCTGTCAGTGAGTGATATGATGCACTCCGGGACATCACTGCCTGTTGTCAATTCCGGCATGCTTATGCGGGAGGTTATTTTCGAGATCACGTCCAAAGGGCTTGGTTGCACCGGTGTAATCGATGACGAGGGGTCGCTTCTGGGAGTGATTACTGATGGGGATCTCAGGCGTGCACTCGAAAAAGGGACCGGTTTCCTTGACCAGCCAGCAGGTGAGTTGATGATTCGCAATCCGAAACGGATACTGAGTAATGAGCTTGCTGCAAAAGGTCTCCAGATAATGGAGCGGTATTCGATCACATCGCTCTTCGTATTCGAGAACGAGACTTCACGCATACCTGTCGGTATACTTCATCTGCATGACCTTTTGAAGGCAGGGATCGCCTGATGGAGGAGCGTCTTCGGAAAATCAGACTCTTGATTCTGGATGTTGACGGAGTCATGACCGATGGCAGGATAGTTTACGATTCGAACGGCGTGGAAAGCAAATTCTTCAATGTCAAAGACGGTCATGGAATCAAGATGCTGCAACGGGCAGGGATAGAAGTAGCAATCATCTCCGGAAGAGACTCGAAAGTCGTTGCAAACCGTGCAGTTGAGTTAGGCATAGACCGGGTGTTTCAGAAAGCTACAGACAAGCTTGCACCGTACATAAGACTTCTTGCCGATACCGGACTCTCTGATGACCAGATTGCTTTTATCGGAGATGATCTGATCGATATTCCGCTTATGAAAAGAGTCGGTTTTGCCGCTGCTCCAGCTGATGCAGTTTTAGAAGTCCTCCCATTTGTTCATTTTGTCACGAAAAACCCGGGTGGTTTCGGAGCGGTAAGAGAGATCTCAGACATGCTTCTGAAGGCACAGGGGAAGTGGGGGGAGTTAACTGCCAGATACTTCTAGGAGTCTGTCGGACTTAGGAAATCAAAGCGAAAATTCGGCTGGGCGAGGGCAGATTTTGTCGATTTTGCAGGTAAATAGTTGTTTTATTGATCAAGAAAGCGGCGGAATATGACCCGTCCAGACGGATTTGCAGCAGATTTATTCTAAGTCCGACAGACTCCTAGATCTTCACTTTCTATTTTTAACAGTCAAGCAACATATCTGATGACAATGCTTTAAAAGCGGCTGCCAGTGGGAATCCACATGAAGCCGCTTTTTTAATACAAACTTTGTGCCAAATTTGCAATAAATCATTATCTAGCTCTTTACTGTAAACCATATTGGTGCTATAGTTTTTCAACCTTATGCTCAACTCTCTTTTGCTCAGACGATTGCTCGGCGGGATTCTGGTTGTTGCCCTGCTTGCTGTTGTAGCGGTGACAGTCAGTTTTTTCGTTGAGAACACTAGGAGAGAAAAGCAGCCTTCTCCCCGTCATCCTGCTGCTGATGTCGGGTTAAAAGCGATACACTTTACCGAAAGTGATGCTGACAGAAAAAAATGGGAACTTTTTGCGGAAAGTGGAGAGTATGACAAGGCAGCTGAAAAGACCACTCTTGCAACTATACGTTTTATTGTAGAAAGCGATCAGAAAGGGCCTGTGACAGTATCAGCACAGCATGGAGAGTATTTCCACGCTTCCAGGATACTGATCCTCAAAGGGAATGTCGTCGCAAAAACAGAAGACGGGGCATTATTCGAGTCGAATGGAGTAACCTACAGCACAAAAAACAGGATCTTCAGCACCAAAGAGCACGTCAGGTATGTGGATAAGGGTCTTGCCGTCGAAGGAACAGGTATGGATTTCACGATTGAAGGATTCAGGGCAACAATCCATAGCAAGGTTTCTGCTACTCTCTACCCCGGCAAGAGGGGACAATGATTCGTAACTGCTCATTATTCCTATTGTTCTTCTGTGCATTTTCATTTCAGGTTTTTGCTGAGGGGAATCTTCCTGTTTCGCGGCGGAGCGAGCCCATCACGATCAAATCAGATTCGCTGGTGACTGACAATGACCGGAAGATGGCTACATTCTCCGGGAATGTCGCTGCCAGGCAAGGGGACCTTACCATATACGCTGACAGGTTTGTTGTCGTCTATTCCTCTGTTGGCAATGAGATCAACACAGCTGAGGTCTTCGGAAATGTTCGTATCTTGCAGGGCCCGAGAAGGGCTCAGGCTGAACACGGAGTATATGACGCAAAGAGTTCTGTAATCGTCCTGGATGGAAATCCCAAGGTTTTTCAGAACAGTGACACTATCTCAGGCAAGATCATAACCTACTATCTCGATCAGGATCGAAGCGAAGTCACTTCCGGTTCCGGTAACAGGGTTGAGGCTGTTATATATCCGCAGGGCAAGGGTTCTGATGGTCGTTCAAAAAAGCCATAACACCTTGAGCGCACGGGGGCTGAAGAAGTCTTTCGGCGGCAGGACTGTTGTAAACGGCATCGACATCGATCTTGAAGCAGGAGAGGTCGCAGGTCTACTCGGGCCGAACGGAGCCGGCAAGACCACAACGTTCTACATGGTGGTAGGCCTTTGCAAGCCGGATAGCGGCGAGATCATGATGGGGGGGGAGTCGATAACCCGACTGCCGGTCTATATGAGGGCTAGGTACGGTCTCAGTTATCTGCCCCAGGAGCCATCAGTTTTCAGGCGCCTTACGGTTGAAGAGAATCTGCTTGCAATCCTTGAGACGGTAGAGCCGACAAGGCAGTTGCAAAGGCAGAGGGCTGATGAGCTTTTAAGTGAGTTCAGGATAACTCATATAGCAGGGAGTAAGGGGTATGCCCTTTCCGGAGGCGAGCGGAGAAGGGTTGAAATCGCACGAGCGTTAACGACAAAGCCCCGATTTATTCTTCTTGATGAGCCTTTTGCCGGTATCGACCCGATTGCGGTAATCGATATCCAGAACATAATCGCAGAACTGAAGGCGAAAAACATAGGTATACTTATCTCAGACCATAATGTGCGTGAAACACTCGGTGTCTGTGATAAGGCTTATATTGTGAACGCAGGAGAGATCCTCGAGTGCGGGACTCCGGAGCAGATAGCCAACAGCAGAAAAGCGAGGGAGATCTATCTCGGTGACAAGTTCAGACTTTAGGCATACAGGGAGATTTTCTTGGCGAGGATAACTGATGGCAATTGAAATGCGCCAACAGATGAAGCTTACGCAGCAGCTGGTAATGACTCCTCAGCTGCAGCAGGCAATCAAGCTCCTTCAGCTGTCCCGGCTTGAGCTTCAGGACCTGGTGCAGCAGGAGCTTGAAGAAAATCCGATCCTTGAGGAGACCCTTGAGCAGGAGAGTCTCAAAGAGATTGAGCAGCTCGAGATACAGGAGCTTGAGCCTGAAACCCTTAAAGAGGGAGATAGCTTCAAGGAAGTTACTGCCGGAAGCGATACGATCAAGGAGATGGACTGGGATTCCTATCTTGATGGATATAATTATAGTTCGGGAGAGCAGTACAGTGATGACGAAGACCGCCCCTCTTTTGAAAATCTTCTGACCAAGAAAGGGACACTCGTAGACCATTTGATGTGGCAGCTGAACCTTTCAAGATTTGAAAAGGAAGATATCGATATAGCTGTCGAGATAATCGGTAATATTGACGAAGATGGTTATTTGAGAAGCACGATTGAAGACATAGCAAGGTCTTACGAAGTTTCGCAAGAGGCTGTCCAGAGTGTACTGAACAGGATCCAGGATTTTGACCCTCCGGGAGTAGCTGCAAGAGATCTGAGAGAGTGCCTCCTGATACAGGTCCAGCAGCTGGGGATGCAGGGAGGGGTAGTAGACCTTATTCTGCGCGATCACCTCAAAGATCTTGAAACCAGACGTTACAAGCAAATCTCAAAAGCTCTGGGAATAAGTCTTCAGGATATTCTGAATGCTGCGAAAATTATCTCAGGGCTTGATCCAAAACCAGGACATCTTTTTGCTCATGATGATATCCAGTATATCTCACCTGATATATTTGTGTTCAAGGTAGGTGATGATTATATGGTCACGCTTAACGATGAAGGCCTGCCCATGCTCAGGATCAATCCTTATTACACTGATGTGAAGTTCAAGGAGCTGGATTCCGGTACGGAAGAGTATGTCAGCGATAAGATGCGCGCTGCTATCTGGCTTATCAAAAGTATACATCAACGCCAGCGTACGATCTTCAAAGCGGCAAAAAGTATAGTAAAATTCCAGAGGGAATTTTTTGAAAAGGGGATTGAGTTTCTTCGGCCGCTGGTACTCCGGGATGTAGCCGAGGATATTGGGATGCACGAGTCCACTATAAGCCGTGTGACGACAAACAAGTACATGCACACTCCTCAGGGTATTTTCGAGATGAAATATTTTTTTAACAGTGCCATCTCGATTACCGGGGGTGACTTCATTGCATCTGAAAGTGTCAAGCGGAAGATCAAGGAGCTGATCGATTCAGAAGACCAGAAGAAACCATTAAGTGACCAGACTCTTGCGGAGATGCTTGCTTTAGGGAATATCAATATAGCAAGACGGACTGTCACAAAGTACCGGGAGATGCTCAGATTAGGGTCATCCTCGGAGCGTAGAAGGATGTTTTAGCAGGAAGCGGCAGAGTAACTACTACCATACAGGAGGAATTTATGCAGATTACCACTACGTTCAGGCACATGGAGCAGAGTGATGCGTTGAAAAGTTATGTGGAGGAGAAACTTGAGAGAGTAAAAAAGTATATTGACGAGCCAGTTATCGCGCAGTCATATCTGACCGTTGAGAAAATCCGTCATATTGCCGAGATAACTCTCACGGCAAAAGGTGTTACGATCAAGGCTTCAGAAGCGTCAAGCGATATGTATGCATCTATCGATGCGGTGGTTGACAAGATCGAGCGTCAGCTCCGCCGTTACAAAGAGCGTCTTAAAGGGCACAAACCTTCTGTCGATGTCCGTGCGAAAGAGGGCCGCAGATCGATTGTTCAAGCTGAAAGTCTGGAGCAGCAACAGACGCCGGTTATCATCAGATCAGAGCCGATTTCCATTAAGCCTATGTCTGTTGATGAGGCGGTTATGCAGATGGACCTTATGCATAAGGATTTTCTGGTTTTTACTGATTCCTCATCTGAGAGTATCAGCGTGATCTATCGCCGGAAGGACGGTAATTACGGGCTTATCGAGCCTGCTAGAGGATAAGTCGGATCAGACCTGATGGTGAAAGTATGATACTGGATCTGCCGGTTGAAGCTATTATTGCTGAACTCTCTTCTACAACAAGGGAAGATGTTCTTGCAGAACTTTCAGCCAATATTGTCACGCGACTTCCCGGACTTCTCCCAAATGTACTGCTGCAGGCTCTTTTGGAGCGTGAAATGCTCGGCAGCACAGGCATTGGTGACGGGATTGCAATACCTCATGCAAAATTGCAGGGCTTTAGCAGTACGCCTCTGCTTGTGTTCGGGCGTAGTCGTGCAGGAATTGATTTCAACTCTCTTGATGACCGGGCCGCACATTTGTTCCTTCTTCTTGTGTCATCTGATTCAGATGTCGGGTCTCACCTTCGGACACTTGCCAGGATATCAAGGATACTCAAGGATCCGGAAGTCAGACGTGATCTGCTCAATGCTCCGGATTCAGGTTCAATTCATAAAATAATCCACCACTGCAGAGAGAGGCGAATTTGAATACGGCGAGCCTCACTATTCATGATCTTTTGAAAGACAATGAGTATGGTCTGGATCTTACGCTTTTTGCGGGTGAAGCTGGTTTGTCCCACCGGCTTTTCAGCGCACGGATACAAAAGCCGGGGTTGGCACTTACCGGCTATACAGAGCATCTTCATCCTGACCGCCTGCAGGTGCTGGGCAATACAGAGATTTCATATCTGAAGCAGATGACTGCAGAGCTTGCATCAGCCAATGTCGCACGATTCTGCTCTTTTCCTATCTCTTGCTTTATTGTGACAAAAGGGCTTAATCCCCCTGATTATCTGAAAGAAGCTGCAGAAAAAGCAGATATTCCTCTTCTTGGCACATCACTGCAGTCATCCCTCTTTATTTCACTTATTACAAAATTTCTTGAAGAAAAACTACTTCCGACGACGCACATTCACGGTGTTCTGGTGGATGTCCTTGGCGTGGGAGTTCTTCTTTTGGGGAAAAGCGGAATCGGAAAGAGCGAATGTGCCCTTGACCTTGTAATCCGTGGTCACCGCCTTGTCGGTGATGACATAATACAGGTAAAGAAGAAGGTTCCCGCTTCTCTTGTGGGTCAGGCCGGAGAGCTTATCCAGTATCATCTTGAAATAAGGGGCTTAGGTATTATCAATATCAAGGATCTGTATGGCGTTTCTTCTATAAGGGAGAAAAAGATTATTGATATGGTAATAGAGCTTGTCGATTGGGATCCTGATCACGAATATGATCGTCTTGGTGTTGATGACCAGGTCTACACAATCCTGGGGGTCGATCTCCCGTACATATGCATCCCGGTGCGGCCGGGAAGAAACCTTACATCCATTATCGAGGTGGCTGCCAGAAACTTTCTGCTGAAGGGAATGGGGTATCACTCTGCCAGGGAGTTTCAGGAAAAGCTCCTTTCAAGGCTTGACATCCGGCCCATAGGGGATGAGGTTGAGTAAGCTCAGGATATGTGTCATAACCGGTCTGTCCGGATCGGGAAAGTCGACAGCTGTTCATGCACTTGAGGATGAAGGGTTCTTCTGCCTTGACAATCTCCCTCTGGCGCTGCTGAACGTATTTATTGATCTGGTGGAGAAATCGTCAGAGCGAATCAAGAATGTAGCAATTGTAATAGATATCCGCGCGCGCGACTTTTTCAAAGGGCACGAGATTCTTTTCCGTGAACTCCGTGAGGCCGGGCACAAGGTAGAGATACTTTTCCTCGATTCGACAGACGAAGTCCTTGTCAGGCGTTTTTCCGAAACCAGGCGCAGACATCCTGCAATCGAAAACGGTTCGGTTCTTGAGGGGATCGCCTTTGAAAGGGAACACCTTGCCGGTCTGAAGCAGATTGCAACCTCCGTCATCGAGACGTCAGAATTGAATGTGCATCAACTGCGGGACCTCATTGTCAGTATCGTTTCCGGTGAAGGTGCCCCCAAGATATTCAATGTACATATTCAGTCTTTTGGGTTCAGGTATGGAGTGCCTCTTGAATCTGATATCGTCTTGGATGTACGTTTTCTTGCCAATCCCTACTTTGTGCCGGAACTAAAACTTTCTACAGGGCTTGATAATGGCGTCAGGGAGTTTATTTTCGGGCAGCCGGATACCGTGGAATTCCTGGATAGATTATTCGGGCTGACTGATTTTCTTATCCCACGGTACCAGAAAGAGGGGAAATTTTATCTGACCGTCTCAGTCGGATGCACCGGTGGACATCATCGTTCTGTAGTCATAGTCGATGCGTTGCGAGAACACCTTAAGGGCAGAAATATATCATTAAGAATAACCCATCGAGATATCGGGAAAGGTTGAGATATGATAGGACTTGTAGTAGTAGGACATGCCGGTTTGGCTGTAGAACTCATCAGAGCTGCCGAGATGATTGTCGGGCCTATGGAGGCAGCTGCAGCAGTTGAGATCAACCCTGATGACTCTGTAGAAGTGATAAAGGCGGCGCTTGATCTGGCAATCGAATCCGTAGCATCTGAAGGGATAATAATAATGACAGATATGTTTGGTGGGACTCCCTCGAACATGAGTCTGTCGTTCCTTCAGGAGAACAGGATAGAAGTGCTGACAGGGGTGAATCTTCCGATGCTGATCCGATTTGCAAGTGATCGGGAGAAGCTCGGCGTGGCGGAACTTGCTGCTCAGGTACGGGATTCCGGAAGAGAAGGTGTAGCTGTTGCAGGGGATTACCTGAAGAAGTAGATCACTAATACCTATATAGGAGTTAGAATATATATTATGCTTGAGCAGCAATTTGCGATTGTAAATAAGCTGGGGCTTCATGCGAGAGCGTCAGCTCTTTTTGTAAAGACGGCAAGTCAGTTTGATTCCGATATCAAAGTTGTCAGGGACGGAGTCGAAGTTAATGGTAAGAGCATCATGGGGATAATGATGCTTGCTGCTGCAAAAGGGACTCAGATACTTCTTAAAGTGACAGGGGCTGATGAAAGCCATGCGTTTCAGAAACTCGGAGAGTTGATCGAAAATGGTTTTGGAGAAGAGTGAAAACCTTGAAATGCAGGGGATAGCAGCTTCACCCGGTATTGCTATCGGTCGGGCAATGCTTGCGGACAGGGCAAGGGTCGAAGTTTCTGAAACAAATATCTCTCCTGATGACGTCGCCGGTGAAGTGAAACGATTTCTTGATGCAATCGAAAATGTAAAAGAAGACCTTCACCTGATTAAATCACTTATCGAGGCGGAAAAGGGCGGAGAGCATCTTTATGTCCTTGATACGCATCTGCTTATCCTTGAAGATTCAATGCTTACAACTGAAACGGTTGCACGGATCGAGTCCGGGCATATTAATGCCGAAGGCTCTCTCAAGAGGACTCTCGTCAAGTTCAGGGAGTTTTTTGATGGCATAGAGGATGAGTATTTCCGTGAACGTGTTGGTGATGTTGAAATTGTCGGTGAGAGGATTCTGCGCCGGATGGTCGGCATTTCTCAAGAGCCTTTGCAGTATGTCGACGGAAAGGTGATTGTTGTCGCACACGATCTTTCTCCTGCTGACGTGCTTCAGATAGACAAGGGTAAGGTTATCGGGTTTGTAACGGACCTTGGAGGGAAGACCTCACACACGTCGATTCTCGCCCGTGCACTCGGAATACCTGCTGTAGTCGGTCTGGATGGCGCCACTTTTTCTATAAAGACAGGCGATCATCTGGTTATTGACGGGTCAACAGGCTCTGCAGTAGTCAACCCTGACAATACGGTTTTCAGAGAGCATTTAGCTCGAAAGCAGTACTATGACTACTGCGACAGGGAGCTTGCAAAGCTGAAAGATCTCCCCGCAGAGACGCTTGACGGGCATCTTATAACCCTGAAAGGGAATCTTGAGTTTGTGGAAGAGGTCGACTCTCTTCATGAACAGGGCGGACAAGGGGTCGGACTCTACAGGACCGAGATGCTGTTCCTTAACCGCGCAGAGCTTCCAGATGAAAATGAGCAGTTTGAAGCTTACCGGTTGATGCTCAATAAAGTTGCCCCATTTCCGGTAAGCATACGGACTCTCGATGTAGGTGGTGACAAATTTGTCTCCGGATTGAACCTGGAAGATGAGTTGAACCCGGCTCTGGGGCTTCGCGCCATCAGGCTTTCGCTGCGCAATCCCGAGACTTTCAGGCCGCAGTTGAGAGCAATTCTCAGAGCAAGTGCCTATGGTGAAGCGAGGATATTCTTTCCGATGATTTCCGGGGTCGGTGAGATCAGAGCGGTCAAGCGGATTCTGCAGGAGATAAGAAGTGAGCTTGATGCTGAAGGTGTCACGTATGACAAAAATCTGAAGATAGGGATAATGATCGAAATCCCCTCAGCTGTTCTGACTGCTGATCTGCTTGCACAAGAGGTCGATTTCTTCAGTGTCGGTACAAACGATCTTATCCAGTATTCACTGGCAATTGACAGGACCAATGAACACCTCTCACATCTATATGAGCCTCTGCACCCGGCTATACTGCGTTCTTTGAAAATGGTTGTCGATGCTGCACATGCAGCAGGTATTGAGGCATGCATCTGTGGCGAGATGGCCGGTGATCCGGTGTATCTCCCGATACTCCTGGGCCTCGGATTTGACGAACTCTCCATGTCACCTCCATCAATACTCCGTGTAAAACAGATATTAAGGAGATGTTCACTTTCAGAGGCAGAGAAACTGGTCTTGAACACTCTCGAATTTTCTACTGCAAAAGAGGTGGAAAGTTTTCTGAAATCAGAGATAGCCGCTCATTTTTCTGACAGTTTTGACTGATTTCATGTACGGGTCTAATTACCGGTAATCAAATATTGTAGGCTCCTAAATACCTAAATCGCTTGACAATAAAACGAACAAAAGGCTATAAATTTCTTTTTAGTATTGAATCCAGAACCAATAGGGAGATTAAAAAATGGAGAAAAAAGAGTACATTTTTAGCTCCGAATCTGTTTCAGAGGGGCATCCTGATAAGGTTGCAGACCAGATTTCTGATGCGATTCTTGATGCGATACTTGCGCAGGATCCAAAATCAAGGGTTGCATGCGAGACGATGGTAACGACCGGGATGGCCGTTATTGCCGGGGAGATAACCACTGCGGCGGTTATCGACTATTCCAGAATCGTCCGTGAGACCATTCGGGAGATCGGGTATAACGACTCTCAGATGGGTTTTGACTGGGAGACTTGTGCTGTTCTTACCTCTATCGATAAGCAGTCTCCTGATATTTCGATGGGTGTTACCGAAGGGGAAGGGATGTTCAAGGACCAGGGGGCCGGTGACCAGGGGATCATGTTCGGTTATGCCTGTAATGAGACCGATGAGCTTATGCCCATGCCGATTCTTCTCTCGCATCAGTTGGTCAAGCGCCTTGCAGATGTGCGAAAGTCAGGCGAGCTTCACTTCCTTCGTCCGGATTCAAAATCCCAGGTATCGATCCGTTATGAGAATGACAGACCTGTCTATGTGGACACTGTTGTCATATCATCTCAACACACCCCTGATGTTTCTCACGATACTATCAAAGAGGGGATTATTGATGCAGTTGTAAAGAAAGTTATTCCTGCAAACCTTATGGATGAAAAGACCCGTATATTTATCAATCCGACAGGACGTTTTGTAGTCGGCGGCCCGATGGGTGATTGCGGCCTTACCGGACGCAAGATCATAGTGGATACATACGGTGGAGCCGGAAGGCATGGTGGCGGTGCCTTTTCCGGGAAAGACCCGTCCAAGGTTGATCGTTCTGCTGCATATATGGGGCGTTATGTCGCAAAAAATCTCGTGGCAGCCGGTGTCTGCGAGAAGTGTGAAGTCCAGGTGGCATATGCGATCGGGATAGCTGAGCCTGTATCGATAATGGTAAATACATTCGGAACAGGAACAGTCGCAGAGTCGAGGATTGTACAGATAATCCGCGATGTATTTGACATGCGTCCCAGGGCGATCATTGAACAGCTCGATCTTCTCCGGCCAATCTACCAGCTTACTGCAGCATATGGTCATTTCGGAAGGGAACTTCCTGAGTTCACCTGGGAGAAGAAGGACAAGGCCGAGATAATCAGGAGCAAGGCCGGGTTATAGTAGGTAACTATGAACTTGAAAAGGCCGGGTGAAAACTCCCGGCCTTTTTTATGGTGCCTCAAAACTGATTAACCTTAAAAAAACACTTAACCGCCGATGAACGCAGATACACACAGATACACGCAGATAAATCAAAAACTTGAAACAATTATCTGTTTTAACCAAAAAGGTGAATCTGATTTTCTCTAAAAGGGTTGATTTTATTGGCGTTCATTGCCTAGAGGCACCTACTTTTGGCCGATTTTATCTGCGGTTAACTGCCGTTTATAGGATTAATCTTTGTCCAGAGCCCTTCTGCTGAACCGGTAACCGACACCTCTCACTGTCTGAAAAAATGAAGGATTCGTCGGATCAGATTCGAAATATTTCCTGAACCTGACGATAAAGTTGTCAAGAGTCCTTGTCTCGACTTCGGTTGAATACCCCCAGACCCTTTCCAGTAACTCACTTCGACTGACGGCTGCTCCTTCCTTTTGAAAAAGAAGAGTAAGCATTCGGACTTCAAGGTCGGTCAGGTCAATCTCCCCTTGTGCAGTTCTCGCTCGGTACGAAAGCAGATATACTTCGTTTTCGCCAAAACGGTAGCCTTCTTCAACAGGTTCAGGCAGATACCAGGAAGAGCGGCGCAGCATCCCTTTTACCCGGAGCAGAAACTCATTCAAGCTGAACGGCTTGGTAAGGTAGTCATCAGCCCCGCTGGCAAGACCGGTGACCCTGTCACCCTCCTCTGAGCGGGCTGTAAGCATAAGTATGGGGACTCTTGAATCGGATTCTCTTACGCTTTTGCATAATGTAAATCCGTCCATGCCAGGGAGCATCACATCAAGGATGATAAGTGCGAATCGGTCATAAAAAAGCCTTTCCAGAGCCGCCTCTCCGGTTTCTACATGGCTGACACGGCAACCCTCCTGCTCAAGATTGAAGCATATCCCTCGCGCCAGATGGATTTCATCCTCTACGAGCAGAATATTCGGTTTGTCCATTAGTTTGCTCCAGCCATCGGCAGGGAGATGGTAAAACGACTTCCACCCCCCGTATTTGCACGCTCGACATAGATCTTCCCGTTATGCCTTTTTACAATTGACTTCACAATGTACAGTCCGAGACCTGTCCCTCTGATCGTTTCTCCAGTCTCTCTGACACGGTAGAACATTTTGAAGATGTTTTTCAGCTCATCAGGGTCAATACCTCTTCCGTTATCAGATACTGAAAGAGTGCAGTTTCTCCCGTTTTTTCTCAGTTGCACATGAACTTCCGGGGATGCCGGGCTGTAAAGAAAAGCATTTTCAAGCAGATTGCGGAGCACCATTTCCATCCCTTCGCTATCGATTTTTGCAGATATTCCTTGCGCAATTTCTCCGGTAAGACGGCTCTCTTCAGGAAGGTGCTGACCAAACTCCTGAATGAATCTGTCAACAAAGTTGCTTAAGTCGACGAGTGTCAGAGCGGCACCTAAAGGACGTTGTTCAAGTTTTGCAGCCATCAGGAAATTACTTATGAGACTGTTAAGGCGCTCAGTATCTGCGAGCATTGTATCAAGAAAGCGCTCCATTTTTTCCGGTGAAGGGTTACGGAGCCTTATTGTCTCGAGATGAAGCCGGATTGAGGCGAGAGGAGATTTGAGTTCGTGCGTTATCTGGGAGATGAAGGTTTTCTGCTCCGCATAAAGACGTGACTGGCGTTTCCAGTATATAAAAATGATGTAAAGGCCTACTAATACGAGTGCAAGCATGATTATGCCGCCTGCAAGCACAGGCCAGTTGATATGCTGCGGAACGAGATCCGGACGATATTTCTCAGCAATTGATCTCAGCTCATAATGTCGTCCCATGAACCAGAGAATCCAAAGGACGAGAAGTCCGATCCAGATAATCTGAACAGCAATAAGGGTGATTATCGGGTTTAACAGGTATTTAAGTCGACGCATGCTTAATGCTTTAGCATTCGGGAAGTGCTGTTAGCAATCAATTTCGATCATGAGTGACGTTAATTATGAAATGCTGAATTAAAAAATCTTGTTATTGTCGCCAATTAATACTATTTTACTCGAATGCAACTGAAACAGACACAATCTACCGCGTTGCGACTCATATCGGTGAACAGAAAAACAGCCATCTTTTTTCTGATAACTCTGACCATGACACTGATCACTCTTGGCGTCCGTCTGCCATCTCCAACCGGGATCTCATCCAATTCAGGAAAGCCGAAGCCTCGTCCAAGAGCAGTAATCCAGAACCAGATTAAAACCTGCAAGCAGATATTAAAGAGCTTTTCAGAGTCGTCAGTATCCATCCCGGAAAACTCTCTCACACTTTTCACATATGAAACAGGCAGGGAAGTTACTCTGTTTTCCGTTAGTCAACACTCCTCCGTTCCACAATTCAGTGTATCCTCACGAGCACCTCCTTCAATTTTATTTATTTCCTGAATAATCTGATCTGTTGTAAGGGGCAAAGCTGTCTGAGATTGATCTGCAGTACCTGCCTTCAACAATAGAATTTCAGTATCCCCTTTAAACCATGCATTCCGGGTTGTCCGGATAGCCTTATCCAGTTTGAGGAGAGGAGATATGAAACCTCTTTCGATAGTCATTCCGGTCTACAATGCTGAAAAGACCATTGAATCGCTTTGCAATACCCTTATAAGCCTCTATTCGGATATGTACGGACTCGAGATTGTGCTTGTGAACGATAACAGCAACGATAGTTCTGATCTTATCTGCAGAAGACTGTATCAGGAGCAGCCTGAGAGAATCACTTATCTGCGGCTCTCACGGAATTTCGGAGAACATTGTGCCGTCATGGCCGGATTGAATCATGCCTCAGGTGATCTCTGTGTAATCATGGACGATGATTTCCAGAATCCTCCAGATGAGATAATAAGACTTCTGGAGGAGATGGAAAAGGGGTATGACGTGGTCTACACCCAGTACACTATAAAGCGCGACAGTTTTTTCCGCAATCTCGGCAGTATTGCCAACGACAAAATGGCTAACCTTATTCTGCGAAAGCCGGCGGATCTATACCTTTCCAGCTTTAAGATCATAAACAGATTTCTGCTGGGCGAAATCATCAAATACCATGGACCCGACCCGTATATTGACGCCATTATCCTGCGAGCTACAGATAATATCGGCAAGGTGCCGGTTCGCCATGACGAGAGGAAAACCGGCAGTTCAGGCTATACCATGAAAAAACTGATTTCCCTCTGGGGAAACATGGTGGTCAGCTGTTCGCTGATCCCCCTGCGGATTATCGGTATCGTAGGGTTCATCCTGACTGTTTTCGGTGCATACATGGGATTTGATGCTTTAATAGACTGGATCATTCCTACCATGGAAGACCCGACTGAGTATGAAACCCTGACAGCAGTCACCGCCTTCTTCCGGGGGTTCCAGATGCTTGCAATCAGCGTGGTTGGCGAGTATGTCGGTCGAATATACCTCTCTTTGAATGCAGACCCGCAGTTTGTAATCAGAGAGAAGTTCTCTTCTCCCGGAAAGGGCCAGTTTAAATCAATTCAAAAGGTACACACATATAATGACAAAGAGAAATGTAGCAGCACAACGGCATAAAGCATCTGCGACAAAATCCGTGGCGGGTTTCCTGGCAGGGTTGTCTCCCGAAGACTGCCGTCTTGTTTTCCGCTCTCGTACAGTAAAGTCCTCGCTTCACTCTGACCGATATCTTGACAGGTGGTTGAAATCACGACTTCTTCACCCGGATCTTAAAGTAACCACTATTTCATTGAATGACATGAACGGGTGGAGAGTAAATCCCGAAAAGGGGGATATCTCACATGAATCCGGCAGGTTCTTTTCAATTATCGGGGTGGATGTACGTCAAAGATCCAAAGACAAAGAGTTCTTTTGGGATCAGCCGGTTATCGATCAGCCTGAAGTAGGGATTCTCGGCATTCTTGCAAAGAGAATAAAAGGTGTACTCCACTTTTGTCTTCACGCTAAAGAGGAACCGGGGAATATCAACGCAATACAGCTCTCTCCAACAGTGCAGGCGACCTACAGTAACTATACCAGGGTACATGGCGGCGCTTTGCCTAAGTTCATAAACTATTTTCTTGATCAGACAATTGGCCGTATCATATATGCAAAGCTCCAGACAGAAGATGGCGGCAGATTTCTGTACAAGTCCAACAGAAACATGATTGTTGAGGCCTTTGATCCTGAACTTGATACCCTTCCCGAAGGTTTTATCTGGCTGACCCTTCGCCAGATCGGGCGGATCTTGAAAAACGACAATACGGTTCATGCCTGTACCAGGAGCATCCTTTCTGCACTGATTTTACCGGAAAATGTGTGCGGCACTGTCAAGAGTCCGTCCACCGGACCCGGAGCGCGAAGAGCAGAAAGCAGCAGAGCCGGAGAGATTTTCCAGTGGCTGGACAACAAGAAGGCGTCAACCCACTTTCTGGTGAAACGGATAGACCTTAACTCCCTGAAAGATTGGGGGATGGATAGAGACGGATCGTTTTCTCACGAAGAGGGGCGTTTCTTCAGAGTTGTAGGTATTGATGTAGAGTCAAGCGAGCGAGAGGTGTCAATCTGGAATCAGCCTATTTTAGACAACCCCGGAAAAGGTGTTATCGGGCTTCTGTTAAAGGTTGAAAATGGTACGAGATATTTCCTGATGCAGGCAAAAGCCGAGTTCGGGAATAGAGGAATAATCCAGATAGGGCCTACAGTTCAATTTACTCCGGGGAACTACATAGGGAACAAAAAACTTCCAAAGCCGTTTCTTTTTGATGAGTTCTGTAATCCGGAATATCACCGATTGAAGTTCGACTCACTTCAGAGCGAGGAGGGTGCACGCTTTTACAAGGAAGAACATCTTCACAGGATTCTTCTGCTGGGAGATGGTGAAGCGATTCAGATACCGCAAGAGTATATGTGGATATCTGAATCGGATCTGCATTTTTTTCTCAATATCGGTGAGATGGTAAACTCCTGTGCGAGAAGTGTCGTCTCGATTTTGTTGTGCCAGGAGCTCGCAAAATGAAAAGAAAAAGAGATAGCTCCTCAAAAGATAGGTATACCTCACCCTCCGGAGAGGAGATAAAGGTTCAAACAGTTCAGTCTCCTGATGATTCGCCGGTTCTACCCTTGTCAGAAATCTTATTGAGGCACAAGGATTCGATTCTTGTCGTACTGTTGTTTTTAGCCGCTCTTGCCGTACGCATATACTCACTCAAGTTTTTTCATGTAATTCCGACTGATGGCACAAGCTATGTAGAAACGGCACGATCTGTCGGGCGAGGAGAGATCGATGGTATAGCGGTCTACGGGTTTTACCCGATATTGATCTGGGTTATGAACTTCTTCATCAGCGATGGTGAACTCGCTGGCCGACTGGTTTCGGTTCTGTTCGGCTCAATGCTGGTTATCCCGTTATATCTGCTGGGGAGAGATATCTTCTCTAGGAATATCGCGCTGTCTGCCTGCCTTGTAGCCGTGGTCTGGCCTCCTCTCGTGGGTTCATCATGCGAAGTTATTACACAGTCCACTCATACGACGCTTCAGTTGACTGGTGTTTATTTTGTGTGGCGTGCCTTCAAAGAGTACAGAATTTCGGATGGTTGCCTTGCCGGATTTTTCTTCGGGCTCACTTACCTCACTCGACCTGAAGGGTTGCTCCTCTTTTTTATGACTCCGCTTGCCTTCTTCTGTTTCCGTTTAAAGGAGACCGTTAAAAAGCCGGCGTTTCTTTGGGCTTATTCTGGCTCTTTTTTCATTTTTTTTTGCCATCAACCTGTTACTTGTTCATCATGTGACCGGTGAGTGGCAGATTTCTGCAAAGACAGATAGCGCGCTGAACGATGCCCTGAGTTATTATCTTAAAATTCCTGATCTTAATTACATCCCAGGTTACGAACCCAAAGGTTATCTTGATATCCTGAGAGATCACCCGGAATTCATCTGGAAGAATTCGATTCTTAACATTAAAAAGGCGTGGGAAACGATACTGCCGGTTCCACTCTGGATATTTTTCATGACAGGTTTTTTCTCAGGAGGTTTTTCAAGGGAGAGAAACATCGTCAGGTTTTTTCTGCTTTCTACAGCGGTTCCTATTGCCGTCTTAGTTGTATTCTACTACATCAATTCCGGATACATCGAGGCGTATCTGCCGGTCATTTTCCTGATTACGGCCTCAGGTTTTATTACGGCTGAAACATGGTTGAAGGGAAAAATTGCCGGTTATTTAAGTGCCGAACAGAACATTGTTATTGGAAGGGTACGATTCCTGATTGCCGCTTCGCTTGTTTATGCAGTGATACTTATTGTGCCTCAGGCAATAAGGAAGGATATACCTGATTCAGAATACGACCCTGTTGCTGATAACTACAGGCGTGCCGAGAAGCATGTCGGGCTGCTGCTGAAAGAATCGCTTCCCCCAGGAAAGATAATGACCCGTTGGGCAAGGATTGCCTTTTACGCCGAACGGGAGTGGGTGAATATCCCTGCGGCTACTACTTATGAGGAGATAATCCTGCTGGCCAGGAAGAGCGGCGTGCGCTTTTTAATTGCTGACGGTACGCTTTACAGTATGCGTCCCATGCTCGGAAAGGAGCTTTTTGAACCTCTAAGTGATGGGCAGCAGCCTTACGGGAAATTCTTTCATAACGATCCGAATTACAGGGTGAAGGGGCTGCGGCCATTCATGCTATATACGGATCCCAAAAGTATGGGTGTGGTGGTTTATGAAATTGACCAAGAGTCCGGCTGAAGTGGAAGCACTGGTTTTGACCGCTGCTCCTGTGCGGGTCGGCGTTCTGGGTTGCTCGGATATCGCAAGGAGAAAATTCATCCCGGCGCTTGAAAATTGCTGTAATGCCACTTTTGCCGCTGTATCAAGTCGCAGTCGGGAAAAAGCTGCAGAGCTATTGCCGGGAATACACTGTCCTATCCTTACTCCTGACGAACTTCTCCAGGACAGTACTATTGATCTGGTCTATCTCTCCTTACCGAATCATCTTCATGAAGAGTGGTCGATGCGGACTCTGGATGCGGGCAAGCATCTTATCTGTGAAAAGCCTCTCTCCACTTCACTTGCATCGGCAGAAAAGATTCTTGCCTGCGCTGCAAGGAATGATCGGCTGATTTATGAAAACCAGATGTTTCTGTTCCATCCCCAACATGAAGCAGTAAGATCGCTGATAGGGTCCGGAAGGATAGGGAGGTTAATATCTCTACGGGCTTTTTTCGGGTTTCCGCTTCCCGGAAAGGGCGATTTCAGGCTCGATCCGGATCAGGGTGGAGGCGCTTTTCACGATCTGGCGCGTTATCCGCTCGGGATCGCAGTCCATCTGCTGAAAGGGACGCTTCAGGGCTTCAGGGGCCATTCTTCCTGGCATGACGGGCTCAATAATGCAGTAATCGGGACCGCGTGTACAGATGCAGACGAGCTGTTCAGCTTTTCGATAGGCTTTGGCCAGCAGTATGAATCACTCTACGAAGTTATCGGTGAATCCGGAAAAATAAGGCTTGAGCGGGCCTTTACAACTCCTGCTGATTATTCGAACAGGATTATTTTTGCTGAGGGGCTCAAAGTCACAGAGATAGCAGTGGCGCCTGCCGATCATTTCCAGCTGATGATAGAGAGTATCTCTGACATAATCCAGTCCGGAGCCGACTACTCGTTTCTTAACCGCAGGGCGGCGAAGATTGCGCGCTTTGCAGATGCCATGGAGAGGGGCTGTATAAAACATGAGTATGCATAGTGACCATAATTCGATCATTCGCCATGAACCGGTAAAGTACTGGGACTACCTGCCTGAGTACACGCGCCATAAGGCAAATATCCTGAGAATTACAGACGAGGTTTTTTCCTCCGGCCGCGTCATTCTCGGAAGCCGTGTCGAGACGTTTGAACGGAATTTTGCTGCTTTCTGCGGGGCGGCTTTCGGAATCGGGGTGAACTCCTGTACCGATGCACTGTTCCTTGCTCTGAAGGCGCTTGATATCGGGGCAGGGGATGAAGTGATCACCGTCTCAAATACAGCTGTCCCGACGGTCGCAGCCATAAGAGCGAGCGGTGCTCTTCCGGTTTTTGTGGATGTCGAGAGTGACACGTTCCTTATGGATCCGGCATTGCTAGAAGATGCCGTTACCGGGAATACCCGCTGTATCCTCCCGGTTCATTTATGCGGGCAGGCTGCTTCCATGGAGCCGATTCAGGAGATAGCTTCCAGAAGAGGCCTTTCAGTGATCGAAGACTGTGCCCAGGCTGCCGGAGCAACGTATCAGGGGCAGAAGGTCGGCAGCATCGGAGACGTCGGCGCTTTTTCATTCTATCCTACAAAAATACTCGGAACTTTCGGCGATGCCGGTATGCTGACGACCTCATCCGCGGATATGGCAGGCAGATTGAAACGTCTCAGGTTTTATGGCATGGAGGGAGAGTATTACTCCGAAGAAGAGGGGTACAACTCCCGGATCGATGAGCTTCATGCGGCTCTGCTTGATTTCAGGCTGCAGTGGCTTGAGGAGGAGGTCTCACGCAGAAAAGCGATTGCCGACTTGTATTCAGAGGGGTTGCAAGGGGTTGGCGATATTTCTCTGCCGGCAATCCGTTCTGACAGAGATCACCGATACTATTTATTCACAATCAGAACCGCCTTCAGGGATCAGCTTAAACAGTATCTTGCAGAGAACCTCATAGAGACCAGAATAAATTATCCGACCCCGATCCACCTGATGCGCGGCTATACTTTCCTCGGCTATTCAGCTGGCTCCCTGCCGGTAACCGAGAAGCTTGCCGGAGAGATCCTCTCGCTGCCACTGTATGGTGCGCTTCCGCTGTCTCACGTAGAGCTGGTCATAGAGCGGATCCGCTCGTTTTTCGCCACGAACTGAAAACTCATGAACCAGCATGAATACCGGCAGATGTATCAGGTTGAGGATTTTCACTGGTGGTATGTTTCTCTCCATGAACTGATCGTATCCGTTGTCTCAAAGGCGCGCTCCGGAACAGAAGAGTTACGGATTCTTGATGCCGGGTGCGGAACGGGGCGACTTATCCAGATTCTCGAAGCTTTCGGCATCGTGTCCGGTTGTGATATTTCGTACGATGCACTGGACTGTTGCCGGCAGCGAGGTCTGACCGGGGTGTTCAAGGCCGATCTCAACAATGCGGTTTTCCCTGCTGTCCACTATGACGTGATCACCTCTATAGATACCCTTTATCACAACGCTGTCGAGGATGAAAAAGTCATCCTCGCACGATTTCATGATGCGCTCAAACCTGGCGGGTTGGTGATAATAAACCTGGTCGCGCATGAATTCCTGCGCAGCACCCACGATATGGCTGTGCATACCAGAAAGCGTTATACCCGGAGAGAGGTCGTCAACCTGCTTGAGGAGAGCGGTTTTGTCGTCCAGATGGCGACGTACAGGTTGGGGCTGCTTTTTCCTCTGATTGCTTCATACAGGCTGCTTCGCAGATTGTTCAATTGCGAATCTGACGCAGAACAGGTAACTTCAGATGTCCATCTTCCGAACAAGTTCATTAACCGGTTACTCCTCAGCCTGTCCAGAGTCGAGAACCGGTTTATCCTCAAAGCACCCATTCCTGTCGGTACATCAGTCTTCGCTGTCGGAAAGCGTCCGCTATCCGGTCCCTCCTGAAATACTCTATTGTCAGTGGCCTCAGGGCATTCAGCTAGCTGAATTTGTTGACAGCCTACGGTGAATTGTATTATCTTGTCCGTTCATCTATTTTTCCTAACATATTTGAAAAACAAAAGTTTTCATAACCTGACAGCATTTTTCAGCAGATTTAACCTCGGGCTGACGAAGATCGACTTCATGGAGTAGCGTATGCGAAGTGACATGATAAAAAAGGGGCTTGAAAGGACTCCGCACCGGGCCCTCCTCAAAGGCACAGGAATGCCGGACAGCGCGTTCGAGAAACCTTTTATCGGTGTCGCCACCAGTTTTACCGATCTCATCCCCGGTCATGTAGGGATGCGCGATCTGGAACGTTTCATCGAGAAGGGTGTTCATTCCGGTGGCGGATACTCCCTGTTCTTCGGCATTCCGGGCGTCTGCGACGGCATTGCCATGGGGCACAAGGGGATGCACTATTCCCTTCCTACACGCGAACTGATCGCTGATATGGTGGAGTCGGTTGCGGAGGCCCATAGACTGGACGGTCTCGTGCTGCTCACCAACTGCGACAAGATCACTCCCGGTATGCTGATGGCGGCTGCACGGCTTGATATCCCCTGTATTGTTGTCACAGCCGGCCCGATGATGAGCGGACGCGGCGAGGCCGGGAGAAAGTATTCTTTCGTGACCGATACTTTCGAGGCGATGGCCCGTTACAAGGCCGGTGTCATTGACGCAAAGGAACTCCAGGTCTGTGAAGACAACGCCTGTCCGGGCATGGGTTCCTGCCAGGGACTTTTTACCGCCAATACCATGGCGATTCTGACTGAGACTCTGGGAATGAGCCTGCCGCGCTGCGGCACAGCGCTTGCCGTGTCAGCCCTCAAGCGCAGGATCGCGTTTGCCTCGGGTGAGAAGATCGTCGAACTGGTAGAGAAAAATATAACTCCTCGCAGCATTATGACCAGGGCAGCATTCGAGAATGCCATAAGGGTCGATCTGGCTCTAGGTGGCTCATCCAATACCGTCCTGCATCTGCTGGCAATTGCCCGCGACGCCGGGGTGGAACTGCCGCTGGAGACTTTTGACATCCTTGCCAAGGAGACTCCTCAGCTTGCCTCCATGAATCCTAGCGGCGAGCATTTCATGGAGGATCTTGACGCTGCCGGAGGGGTGGCAGGAGTTCTTAAACAGCTCGGCGAAAAGATCAAGGATAATCCGACCGTTTTCGGGCTCTCCACGCTCCAGCTTGCGGCAAGTATTGAAAATGTCGATGAGACGGTTATCCGTCCGCTTGATAATCCGGTAAAACCGGAAGGAGGTATCGCTGTCCTCTTCGGCAATCTTGCTCCGAAGGGGGCGGTCGTCAAGCAGTCCGGAGTTTCGGCTCCCATGATGAAGTTCGAGGGAACGGCCCGCTGCTTCGATTCGGAAGAGCTGGCCATGGCAGCGATAATGGAGGGGCGTATCGTCTCCGGAGATGTGGTCGTCATCCGCTATGAAGGACCGAAGGGTGGCCCCGGCATGAGAGAGATGCTTGCTCCGACTGCTGCCATCATGGGGATGGGACTGGGCGATTCGGTTGCTCTGGTAACAGACGGAAGATTTTCCGGAGGGACCCGCGGGCCCTGCATCGGCCATATCTCCCCTGAAGCAGCCGAAGGCGGTCCGATAGCCCTGGTGAAAGAGGGTGACCGGATTCTTCTCGATATCCCGAACAGGAAGCTCGAACTTCTGGTCAGCCCCTCAGATCTTGATGAGCGCTGGGCTAAGTGGACTCGGCCGGAGCCGAAGATCAAGGGTGGATGGCTGGCGAGGTATGCGAAGGTGGTGACGTCGGCGCACACCGGGGCTATCACGGAGTAGAACTTTAAACCCAACCCCCCTCAATCCCCCCTTGTCAGGGGGGAAGCGTTTAAGCCTCCCTTGATAAGGGGAGGTTTGGAGGGGTTAGAATAACAATTTCCCTGATACGGGAGGAACTTATATGAAAATGAGTGGAGCAAGAATACTTTTTGAGTGTCTGAAAAAGGAGGGGGTCGACCTTGTGTTCGGCTATCCCGGCGGCACGGTCATAAATATTTACGACGAGCTGTACAATTTCAAGGGGATCAAGCATATCCTCCCCCGTCACGAGCAGGCCGGGACACATGCTGCAGACGGCTATGCCCGGGCGACCGGCAAGGTGGGGGTGATGATCGCCACTTCAGGCCCCGGGGCAACCAATACAGTAACAGGTATTGCCACGGCGTACATGGATTCGATCCCCATGGTTATCATTACCGGTCAGGTGCCTACGGCTCTGATTGGTAACGACGCTTTTCAGGAGGTCGATATCGTCGGTGTTACCCGCCCCTGTACCAAACACAGTTTTCTGGTAAAGGATGTGAAGGATCTGGCGACAATACTGAAAAAGGCCTTCTATATTGCCCGGACAGGTCGACCCGGTCCGGTTCTGGTCGATATTCCGAAAGATGTACAGATTGCTCAGACGGAATTCCATTACCCCGAGACTATCGAACTGCGCAGCTACAAGCCGACGGTTGAAGGGCATCCGAAACAGATCGAACGTGCGGTGGAGATGCTCCTGGCCGCGAAGAAGCCGGTTGTTTATGTCGGCGGCGGCGTTGTCCTCGGCAATGCTGCAGAGGAGCTGACCGCATTTTGCAGATTACTCGGCGTGCCGGTAACAACAACGCTCATGGGCCTGGGAGCTTTCCCGGAAAACGATCCGAACTCGCTGCGGATGCTCGGAATGCACGGCACCTATTACGCCAATATGGCCATGACCGACACCGATGTCTTGCTGGCAGTCGGTGCCCGCTTCGATGACCGGGTAACCGGCAAGCTCTCTACCTTTGCACCCCACGCCAAGATTATCCATATCGACGTCGATCCGACCTCGATCAAGAAGAACGTTCGCGTCGATCTGCCGATCGTCGGCGATGTCAAGGGTGTTCTGGTCAGGATGATCAAGGTGGCAAAGGCCAATGCCGACAAGGTTGCGAACCTCAAGGAAGCCATGAAACCCTGGCTGGAGGAGATCGCCGGGTGGAAGGCCAAGCATCCGCTGTCGTACAAGCATGCTGCGACCGTCATAAAACCGCAGTATGTCATCGAGAAACTGCGCGAGCTTTCCAATCCCGACGCGATCGTTTCTACGGATGTCGGTCAGCATCAAATGTGGACTGCCCAGTTTTTCGGGTTCACCAAGCCGCGGACCCTGCTAAGTTCCGGCGGTCTCGGGACCATGGGGTACGGTCTCCCGGCGGCCATGGGGGCGCAGGCTGCTTTCCCCGAGCGCCAGGTCATTACCATCTGTGGTGACGGCGGCGTACAGATGAACATCCAGGAGATGGCAACACTGGTCCAGTACCGTCTTCCGGTAAAAATAGTCATTCTCAACAACGGTTTTCTCGGTATGGTGCGTCAGTGGCAGGAACTCTTTTTCGACAAGCGCTACTCGCAGACCTGTCTGGACCTGCCCATAGATTTCATCAAGCTGGCCGAAGCCTATGGCGCCAAGGGTTTTCAGGCAACCAAACCCGAAGATGTCGAAGCGGTAATCAGAAAAGGCTTTGCAACTGAAGGGCCGGTAATCATGGAGTTCAAGGTCGCCCGCGAGGAGAAGGTCCTGCCAATGGTGCCCGGCGGTGCGTCGCTGAACGAGATGGTTTTGAACGCGTAAACGATATCCTGTAGGGGCGGACGGCGTCCGCCCCATCGGGCGCATGCAATGTGGGCGCATGCCATGCGCCCCTACATAGGTTTTTAATGGAGATTTCCCATGAAACATACAATTTCAGTTCTGGTTGAAAACGAGTTCGGTGTGCTTTCCCGGGTGGCTGCACTTTTCTCCGGGCGCGGCTTCAACATCGATTCTCTGTCGGTTGCACCGACCAATGACGAGTGTATCTCCCGGATGACGCTGGTGACCAGCGGCGACGAACAGGTTTTGGAGCAGATTTCCAAGCAGCTCAATAAATTGATAGATGTTATCAAGGTGATTGATTTCACCGATGGTAGTGGCATAGAACGGGAGATGGCTTTAATCAAGGTGACGGCGGAAGATGAGCGCAGGGCCGAGGTCCTCAGGATTGTCGATATCTTCCGGGCAAAAATCATCGATGTAACGCAGAAATCCTATACGATTGAGGCAACCGGATCGCCTTTAAAGATCGATGCCATTTTGGAGCTGCTTCGTCCCCTTGGACTCAAGGAGCTGGTACGAACGGGTGCTGTTGCGATTGGACGTGGAGCCAAAGTCTGGAATTAATTCAAGTGCCAGTGATTATCTGAGCAGAATTGACATGGAGGAAGTAAATGAACGTTTATTATGACAAGGATTGTGATCTTGCGATCATCAAAAGTACCAAAGTAGCAGTGATCGGCTACGGTTCACAGGGGCATGCTCATGCCTGCAACCTCAAGGATTCCGGTGTTGATGTGACTGTTGGACTGCGCACCGGCTCGGCATCGGCAATCAAAGCGCAGAACTCCGGGCTGAAGGTGGCAACCGTTGCCGAAGCCGTTGCAGCTGCTGATCTCGTGATGATTCTCACTCCGGACGAGTTCCAGTCACGTCTCTACCGTGACGAGATTGAGCCGAAGCTGAAGCAGGGAGCCACCCTGGCATTTGCTCACGGCTTCGCCATCCACTATAACCAGGTCGTGCCGCGTGCCGATCTTGACGTAATAATGATCGCCCCCAAGGCGCCGGGGCACACGGTTCGTTCCGAATTTGTCAGGGGCGGGGGGATTCCCGACCTGATCGCGATCTTCCAGGACGCTTCGGGCAAGGCCCGCGAAGTCGCACTTTCTTATGCCAGTGCCATAGGTGGCGGTCGTACCGGTATCATCGAGACCACCTTCAAGGATGAAACCGAGACCGATCTGTTCGGCGAGCAGGCCGTACTCTGCGGCGGAGCGGTGGAACTTGTCAAGGCCGGATTCGAGACATTAGTCGAAGCGGGCTATGCTCCGGAGATGGCTTACTTCGAATGTCTGCATGAGCTCAAGTTGATCGTCGACTTGATGTATGAGGGCGGTATCGCCAACATGAACTACTCCATTTCCAACAATGCTGAATACGGCGAATACGTTACCGGCCCTCAGGTGATCAACGAGCAGAGCCGGAAGGCGATGAAGGAGTGTCTGGCTAACATCCAGAATGGTGACTACGCCAAGCGCTTCATTCTTGAAGGTGCGGCCAACTACCCCGAGATGACCGCGCGCCGCCGGCTCAATGCTGCCCACCCGATCGAGCAGACCGGTGAAAGGCTTCGCAGCATGATGCCCTGGATCAAGAAGATCGTAGACAAGAGCAAGAACTGATATTGATGCGTAATCAGAATACACCTATTGCTATGGAGGGGCTCCCCTTTGTTGCCGGTTTTTCCGGGGGGGCTCTTCTTTTCTATCTCTTTTCAGAGAATCTGCACTCTCAATTACTGCTTGCGTTATCAGTTTTTGCACTGCTGCTGGCAGGGTTTTCGCTGTATTTTTTCCGTAACCCGCATAGGAGAATCCCGGCAGTAGACGGTGCTGTTGTCTCTCCGGCTGACGGTGTCATCATTTACCTCGGAGATGCCGTAGAAGAGCATCTTGGTGTGCAGATGACGAAGATAAGCATCTTCATGTCGGTATTTAGCGTCCATATTAATCGAGCACCGGTTAGTGGCAGGATTATCGATAATTTTTATGTGCAGGGCAAATTTCTTGATGTAAGAGACGAACGTGCTACATTTGAGAACGAAAGAAACGGCCTGGTAGTAGAGACCCTGAAAGGTGTTATAATCGTAGTGGTGCAAGTGGCCGGACTTATTGCCCGGCGGATCGTCTGTTATCCTATCGTCGGAGAGATGATAGTTCAAGGGGAGCGTTACGGACTGATCCGTTTCGGGTCGCGACTCGACGTATACGTGCCGAAGGGATCGGATATACAGGTCAAGCTTGGCCAGAAAACGATCGCCGGAGAGACAGTCCTGGGGAAACTTCAATGACAGAACAACAGTCAAGCCGCTCTGAAAGCATGCGTAAGGGGATTTACATACTTCCTAATCTCTTTACGACGGGAAGCCTTTTTGCCGGTTTTTACGGGATGGTTTCCGGGGTAAACGGTGATTACCGGACCGCTGCGATCTGGATACTGGTTTCTGCAGTTTTTGACGGCCTTGACGGTAAAGTAGCAAGAGCTACCGGTACCACAAGCAAGTTCGGAGTTGAATACGATTCTCTTGCGGACCTGGTAGCTTTTGGTGTTGCTCCCGGGCTGCTGATGTACTTATGGGCACTGAAACCTTTTGGCAGGCTGGGTTGGCTTGCTGCCTTCCTTTTCGTGGTGTGCGGCGCTCTTCGCCTGGCCCGGTTCAATGTTCAGGTTGACACGGTTGAAAGCAAGCGCTTTATCGGCTTGCCTATACCTGCTGCAGCCAGCATGGTATCGGCGACAATACTGTTTTTCCATCACATGGGGTGGCCGAGCTCGTATAAGAAGCTTGCTATCCTGATTCTGATCTATCTTCTTGCTTTTCTGATGGTCTCAAATGTCAAATATTATTCATTCAAAGATCCTGAAATCATAAAGAAGCAGCCTTTCGGTTTTCTGGTGCTGCTGGTACTCCTTCTCATAGTTATTGCAGCAGAACCGGCGATCATGATGTTTGCTCTTTTCTGTTGTTACCTTCTTTCCGGTCCGATAACCTATCTTGTCTCAATGCCAAGGCGCAGAAGACTGGAAAAGGCTATTCATAAAGGGCATGAATCGGTTTCAGATGGTGGTGACAAGAGTGAGTAGTGTATCGCATATAAAATCGCATATAAAATTACGAATATAAAATTACTTGACAATTTTTATAGATTTTCTCTATCATCTACAAAATTATAAAAGCTGTGAAGAGGAGTAGTAGTCTCAACTCTTTTTAAAGAGAGCCGGTGGGTGGTGCAAACCGGTAAAAGAGCAGATGAACTCGCCTTGGAGCCGCTCCGGTGAAATTAAGTAAGCGGAGACGCTGTCCCACGTAACGGGCATAGAGACCCTTCAAGCGGTTCGATTTTGGGTTCAGGTCAAGGCAGGCAAGAAGGAGATGGCGAGGCGTACCAGCGGTACGTCGAGTCGTTGACGACGCAGCCAACGCTGATATGGGCTCAAAGGCGAAACGCCTTCCGGGTGAATGAGGGTGGTACCGCGGAGACTTATGCCTTCGCCCCTTGATTAGGGGTGGAGGCTTTTTTGTATCTTGGGTCGTAAATACTGGATTCTGTGGAACAATTGAGCAAAAACAAGGGGAGGAATTGATACCATGGCAAAAAAAGACGCATTAAAAACTATCAAGATCTTTGACACAACGCTGCGGGATGGTGAGCAGGCGCCAGGCAACAGCATGAATATCGAGGAGAAGCTCCGGATAGCCAAACAGCTGGAAAAACTCAAGGTTGATGTTATTGAGGCAGGTTTTCCGATTGCTTCCGATGGCGATTTCGAAGCGGTAAAAAGAATTGCCAAGGAAATCAGGGGGCCGGAAATAGCCGGGCTCTGCCGTTCAAGCGAAAAAGACATCGACAGAGCCTGGGAGGCGCTTCAATATGCCGGAGAGCGTGGCAGGATTCATACTTTCATAGCCACCTCTGACATTCATATGAAATACAAACTGAAAATGGAGCCTTCCAGGGTTCTCGAAGCTGCGGTTAAGGCGGTAAAACGGGCAAAGTCATTCACCCCTAATGTTGAATTCTCCTGTGAAGATGCTGTGCGCACCAGACTCCCGTTTCTTGCCGAAGTAGTGGCGGCTGTTATTGACGCCGGTGCAACAACAGTAAATATTCCCGATACGGTCGGGTATACTATCCCGTTCGAGTACTTCAACATCATCAAATATCTCAAGGATAATGTTGCTAATATCGAGCAGGCTGTTATCTCAGTCCATTGTCATAATGATCTTGGCCTATCCGTTGCCAATTCGATCGCTGCCATCCAGGCAGGCGCCGGTCAAGTGGAGTGCACCATTAACGGCATCGGAGAGCGCGCCGGCAACTGTTCGCTTGAAGAGTTTGTCATGGCACTAAGAACCCGTCACGATATTCTGCCTTTCAGAACAAACGTGGTTACTGAACAGATCATGCCGGCAAGTCGTCTCCTCTCTACCATTACCGGTATCATGGTCCAACCTAACAAGTCAGTTGTCGGGGCGAATGCTTTTGCGCATGAATCCGGGATTCATCAGCACGGGATGCTGATGGACAAGTCTACCTACGAAATCATGACCCCGGAATCGATTGGCCTGAAAACCAGCTCTCTGGTTCTGGGTAAGCACTCAGGTCGGCATGCGTTCAAGAAAAGGTTGGAAGAGCTCGGGTACGAACTGAATGATGCGGATCTGAACAAGGCATTCAACCGCTTTAAAACACTGGCCGATCTAAAGAAAGAGGTATTTGACGAAGACCTCGACGCAATCATGACGGAAGAGATAACGCGCGAAGAGGAGAAGTACAAGCTTGATCATATTACGGTGACCTGCGGCTCTTTTGCTGTTGCAACCGCTACAGTCCAGATGGAAATAGAGGGTAAACCTTTCAGGACCGCAGAACTTGGAGACGGCCCTGTCGATGCTACTCTGAAGGCGATTAAGAAGCTGACAAAGTGTAAGGCAAAGCTGCTCACGTATAATGTCGGAGCAATCACAAGCGGTACGGATGCTCAGGGTGAAGTGACAGTAAAGGTCGCCGAAGGAGACAGGACTGTTACGGGCAGGGGGTCTTCGACGGACATCATTGAAGCTTCTGCAAAGGCTTTTATAAATGCTCTGAACAGACTGGATGTAATGAAGGAGAGATTCGAAGAGAGAAATGCTTTATAGAAGTTCATCCAGATAATTGCATAGACCGGTTTGTCTGAGGGATTTGGAATTTACCGATGTAAAACGGTATATTGGTGAGTTCCGAGTCCCTAAGTTTCAGATAAACCGGTTTTTTATTTCTGCGCAGTTCCGGCAACAGACCAGGGGAAGTCACGCAGATGCTCGGCAAGTTCTTCTCTGCTATAGCGGTTTATTCGCCGGACTGCAAGAATCAGGATTATGGAAAGTGGCAGTAGTGTGGCAAAAAACCCGGATATCGCAACGGTTAACTCATGTATGAGGATTGCGATGACAAGGTTGAATATGATAATCGAAAGATAGAGGAGTACAGGGAACAGGGCGCTCCCTGGGAAATTGCAGACCCCAAATGGCGGCGTTGTCGTCGTGGTACTACGCGAGCCGGCAAGCCTTTGAAGAAGAAAAATCATAAGGCTGCTGACGATAAACCATCCGAAATAATTTGTCAGAGGTACACCGAAATGATGGCCTGTTTCCCTGTATCCGTATATCTCTCCAAGAAACCAGTGTTTCCCTTGCAGTGCAACCGGATCAATGATGATATCCAGATATGTCTGTAGTAGCGATCCAAGAAGGAGCGCAGAAAAAGATCGTCGCAGAGATACTGTCTCAAGCAGGATAAGATTTTTTCTGGCGAACTTTAAAGGTGAGAGGATGAAAAGAGCCGTTGCGTAACTGCAATAACAGAGGAAAACATACGACAGAGAATCAAAAAAAGGGACTCCGGCAATCCAGAGTTCTCTTGAACTGGTCCTGTCAATATAGTAGTACCATCCGTAAGGGAACCCTGTATTTATTGACGAGAATTCAGAAGCAAATGCGGTCAGGTAGCCGATGAAAGTAAAAACAGAGACTTTCTTCCACCCCAGATGTGGAACTGAAGCGATGATATAGGCAGCGAAGAATGCAAACACGTAGGGTCTCATGGTGACGGTCCCAACGGCTATCTGCATCATATCGTTCATCAGAACAGAGTCCCTAAGATGCTTCCCAATACGGAGATCGGGCCGGTGTCTCCGATCCCTTCAGCAGCTTTCTCGACTTTCTTCAATGTAGCTGTTGTGTCACGGTACAGTTTGTCTTCATTGACAAGTTTACCTAAGGTCCCTTCTCCCGAGTTGATCTTTCTGGTTATCTCGCTCAGGTTTCTGGTCGTTTCCTTCAGGTCTTTGTAAACAGCCTCGTCATTAACAAGTTTACCCAGTGTCCCTTCTCCGTTGTTAACTTTTGCAGCAATATCCTTTATATCCTTGAATCCAGCGTTCATATTCCCCGCAGCGACCTTGATATCTACTACCGCAACCTTTAAATCGTTGTAAAGTGACGGGTCGTTTACCAGTTTACCGATCGTCCCTTCACCGGAGTTTATTTTAGTTGCAATAGTGTTGAAATTCTCTCCCGCGTTTTTCAGGGTCACATACAGATTCTTGTCATTCAAAAGCATTGCCAGTGAGCCTTCACCGCTGTTAATCTTTGCAGTTATGTTTCTGAAGTTGGTGATGCTTTCTGCCAGATTACTCCTGTTGTCGTCCAGGATCAGATTTATCTTCTTTATGACCTGATTCTGGTTTTTATTCAGATCGTTAATAAGAACCTTGGCATCTTTTACAGCATCACTCACATTGTCTACTATGACATCAATGTTTGCAGAGTCTTTCCCAATGACAGTTCCACCCTGTTCAAGGGAAGGAGCGTTCTTTGATCCAAACGAGAGGCTCAGAAACTGACCTCCAAGGAGATTGGTCAGCCTGAGGCTTGCAACAGTATCAGTCTTGATTTTGGTGTCAGGTTTCACTTCAAAGGCTATTTCCACATCTGCGTCACGCACCATTATCTCGGTAATCCGACCTACGTTGACTCCTGCAAGCCTTACCGGGTCACCGGTTTTAAGCCCGGTGACTGTAGATAAATATGTTTTGTAGCTTGTGTTATGGTCAAAGGGGTTCCATTTCTCTCCGACTTCGAGCATGGCGCCTAAAAGTAAAATGGCAAGCAGGAAAAAGAGACCTACCTTTCGCTCAGTTGAATGGACCATCGTGCTCTCCTTCAATCCTACATGAGTAATCGTGTCAGAATATAGTCTGCAACAAGTATCAACATAAATGACCAGACAACTGATCTTGTAGTGGAGCGTGCAATCCCTCTGGGACCGCCGCTTGTTGTAAACCCGATATAACAGCATACGAGGGCAATAATCCCGCCAAACGTTACTGCTTTGATAAGGCCTATGCCGATCTCTTTCAGTTTAAGCGCTTCGTTAAGACTGTCGTAATATATCCAGTACGAAACGAAAATCTGGGGATGAAGGTTACTTATCAGTGCCCCGCCTGCAATCCCGACCAGGTCAGAGTAGATAACCAGCGCCGGCAAGCAGATCAGGCAGGCAATGAGTCGTGGCATTGCAAGATATCTGACAGGGTGGATGTCGAGGGTTTTGAGGGCATCTATCTCTTCATAAACCTTCATAACCCCGATCTCTGCAGCCATAGCCGAACCTGCTCTGCCGGCGACGAGAAAGCTCGTCATTACCGGACCAAGCTCTCTTACCATTGAATGACCTACAATCGCACCGATAATGTTCTGGCCGCCGTATTTGTTCAGTTCTACTCCGGTCTGGAGAGCAAGAACCATCCCTACGAAAAAAGCCATTACCGATGCGACGGGAAGTGTTTCATAGCCGATAATCATCATCTGGGTAGCAATGCTGTGCAGGTTTCGCGGTGCTTCGCGAAAAAAATAGAGTGTCTGCCAAAGGAGAATAAGCATCTCTCCTATAGTAGTCAGGAATATATTTATTTTCTTGCCGATGAATTCAAAGATTCTATTCAATGAGCACTCTCTCAATCTTTCTGAGGCGCAGGTGTGACCTGCCAGCTAAAGTCGAAGGGGATCCAGAAAAGTGATAAAGCGTGTCTGTCGCCGGTTTCTGTGTAATTGATGAGTCCTTTTAATATTTGTATTTCATTGAATGATGCAGCTGCTCTGTATCTGAAAAGAGGGAACAGTTCAAGGCCGATAGCTTCTTTGCTCTTGTCGTGCCAGTACAGGTTCCAGCATATTGAAAGTGACGAGTCGCCACTGTTATTCCATTTATGAAGATAAATCCGCCATAGAGGTGCCCAGAGGTTCTCTATGCCTATTTTGTCAAGAATAGGTTCAACAGGTGCAGGCATTGAAAGAGAACTCTCTCCGTCAGTATTTCTATTATACAGGAATAAAGGCCACAGCGCAGTCCGTTGGCGCTCTTTGTCATCCTGAGCCCAACTTTCTACTTTATTCGAGAAGAGGAAAAAGAGCACCTTCTCCCTTTTCTGCCGATATTGAGGTGACTGCATGGTATCGGTCTCGAAGATGGGCCAGATATACCAGGTTTTTGTATAATCCTCCTTAACATCTTCAGAGTAAAAAGGAAGAAACCTGATAACATTATGCTTTTTACCTGATATCGTCAACCAGAATGGCCAGAAGTAGTCTCTTTCCTTCTCATCTGTCCTGTCATCATCCGAGTAACCGAAAAAAGGCCATATCCAGGTGCGCGATGTAACATGCGGTGCGTCATATGAGGCGTAGAGGGGGAGGAGAGAGAATCTCTCTGAGATTTCATTGACACCGACGACTCGTTTTTCTTTAGAAAAAAACGGCCAGAGGAAAAACATGCTGCTGTATGAACCCTCTTTTGCCGCCTGTCCGTAGAGCGGCCATATCCGGAACCCCGACTCGTTTTCTCCTGCGGTTATAGAGAAGAATGGCCAGAGGAAATTGTAGTTTGTGGTGTTGTTTAATACTGTTCTTCCATACAGGGGAAAAAGAAAATAGTGATATTCGTCTCTCCAGAACCGTTCATAGATATCACCGTAAAGAGGGAACAGCGATATGTAGGAGCCATACTTTTTTGACTCCCCGGATATGAGAAACGGGAAGATCATGAACTGTTGTTCTTTCTCTTTCGCCTCATTTTTGCGGTAGATATTCTTCTGAAGAAGCTGGAGAATCTCGAAACGGCTGACATCCGGAGTTGTTTCTGCTGAGGCCAGGGGGAAAAGGTAGTAGGAGTAGCTTCTTGTTGAACTGCTGTCCTGTGAGTTGTGGAAAAGGGGCCTGAATGAACTGATCTTGTCTTCCGGCGAGTTTTCAAAAGTCAATAATGGGCCGAGTATTGAGAGCCTGGAAGATTTCTTTACAGCATCCTTACGGTAGTCTACGAGGGGCCAGAACGTAAAAATATCCCCGGGAGGTTCGGTGTTCAGCCCGGTAGCTGCACACACCTGATTGACCGGTTTAAGAAGGAAGGTCAGGGCAATTATCGTTAGTACGATTTTCAGCAAATGATCATCCGATAATGAGTATTAAAGCAAATAACAATATATGCTAAAAATGTGATGTGTCAAACAGGAAAGACAGGATTGACGGGAGCTGAAGGCTGGATCTATTTTTCGGTAAGTCGCGTGATCTTATCCGGGTCACATTCGGTAATGACCGATTTTTCATCAAAGCGAAGCTGTTGGATGGAAAATACGCCGACCGGATTATCCTTTCCTTTGACAATGACTCTTTCCAGACCGGTTATATCCAGGCCGGGAAGCGAGCCGTCAGCGATTCCCGGACGAAGTGCGTCAACAGTGTATTCTGTTATAAGGATGGGGACATCATACCTTCGGGTTAGGCCCTCAACCCGTGCACCGAGATTTACGTGGTCGCCGATAACCGTATAGTCCATCTTCTGCCCTTCAGCCCCGATGTTCCCGACGATTGCTTCGCCGGTATTAATCCCGATTCCGGAGTAAAGCGGTTCCCTGCCATCAGCTTCCCATGTCAATTTTAGTTCCGCGAGCCGGCGCTGCATCTCCAGTGCACAGCGGACTGCGCGTTCAGCATGGTCCTCCTGTTTCATCGGGGCTCCCCAGAAAACGACGATAGCGTCACCGATGAACTTGTCGAGAATGCCTTCCCATTTGAGGACAATCCTGGTCATCTCTCCAAGATATTCGTTAAGGATCGCAACGACCTCCTCAGGCTTGTGATTCTCTGAGTAGGTGGTAAAACCCTGCACATCGGAGAAGAGGACGGTGATCTCTCTCTTTTCCCCTCCCAGCCGTGCCATTTCCGGGTTTTTGATCATTTCATTGACGAGCCGCTCAGTGACATAACTGGAAAACATTGCTCTGATCTGCCGGGATTGTCTCTCTTCAGTAAGAAGTTTGAATACTGTCCCGACGGCTACAAGCACGATCAGGTTTGCCGTCGGAGTCGCAAAATTCAGCCAGATATCATGCTGTATCAGAAGATAACAGGTGAGGAAAAAATAGGATGCAATCAATCCAAAGCCCAGGAGAACACCTGGTGTAGCCTTGAGTCTCGGCAGAAAAAAAACCAGGATCAATCCGGTGATCAGAATCACTGCCAGTTCAGCCAGCCCCGGGCTTTTGGTTATAAAGTCATTGTTCAGGATGTTGTGTATAACAGTTGCGTTCTTCTCGACACCGGGGAAATTTGCCGAGAACGGGGTGACCTTCTGATCGAAAGTCGCGAGTGCTGATGTGCCGACCAGTATGATCCTGTCTTTGAGCAGAGCCGGACGAACCCTGCCTTTCAGGATGTCACCTGCGGAGATGTGCTCGAAGCTCTTCTCCTTGCCTCGATAATTTATGATAACTCTGCCGGAAATGTCAGTTTTTATGAAACTCGTGCCGAACTGAATTCCAGACCCTCCGTACAGCAGAGTCTCTTTCATCGGCAGTGATCTGGCTATTCTCGCGACCTGAAGAGGAAGGGACGGGTAACAGTCATCTCCGTAGTTCACATACATGATGTCCCAGCGAAGGACGCCGTCCATATCCGGCATATTTGTTACATGTCCCAGTGTTGCCGCTTTTGCAATAACATCAATCGGCGGGTTCACTTTTTCCGGCTTGACAGCCCATCTTTTCCAGTCAATGCCGGGTACGGAATTGACCTCCATGAAAGCAGAGTCCCAGAGAAAGTCCGGGGCAGTAAGCGTTTCATCCTGACTTTTTTCAGTATCCTCCGTAAGAAATGCGGTTGCCTGGACAACATTCCCGGCTTTTTTAATAGCAGCGGCGAGTTTGTTGTCCGCCTTTGCGCTCTCCGGTTCCGAGTACATAATATCTATGCCGATAGCTTTAGGCCTGCCGGAAGAGATCTTGCTGACAAGTTCACCCTGTACAGCTCTTGACCAGGGCCAGCGACCTATTTCAGCGATGCTCTTTTCATCGATAGCAACAATTGCTATCTCTTTTGTCGAAGGCTGTTTTTCGATGAGGTTCCGGAGGTGGAGCCGGATATCCAGGGTTTTGCTCTCGATATGTTCGCGGATAAAGACCGGATCGAAAAAATGGATCAGGAGAAAGCAGAAGATAGAGAACGATGCCAGCAGATAAAAGGGGAGGTATTTTTTCATTGACCCGGCACACCGATATTGATATTGACCCTTCTTGGCTGAGCAATCGGCTGCTGAACGATCGGCGGTGTGCTGGGGATCGAAGGCGCCGTCGGAGCAGTTATCATCGGAAGAGGTGCAGACTGGCCGCTGCCCCCTGTTGACCCGGTTTGCGAGCTGCCGCCTGCTGCCCCGCTGTTTTCTCCGGAAGATCCGCCTGTAGAGCCGCTACCTGATGATGCACCTTCCTGGGAACCGGAATTGCCGGAGTTACCTGAGTTCTCGTTTGAATTGCCGTTTCCCTGAGTAGCTCTTCTGGCATTGTCCAGTTCAGCCCGAGGAGCCGGAGCCGGCGGCGGCGGCGGTTCATTTGCCCGGACGATGACCATGGTTCCGGGAGTAAGCGTAACCTGCCCGGCAACAGTGCTGACGGAGTTCCGTATCTGCACGTTCCCTTCAAGACAGATCACCTTTGAAAAGACCTGATTATTCACCCTGCTGACGTCAAAGTAGATAACCGTACCTCGCGCAGCTGCAACCGCAGTCGGCGTATGCACCTCGAATCTGGTCTTCCCGACAACCGATCGCATCTTCCCGTCAAGCAGATTGAAAACCGACTTCCCCTGCGTTCCCTTGGAGTAGATGAACTCCTTGACCACAAGCCGTGAGTTGTCGGACAGGGTGAGCACACTGTCGTCGATGAAGAGCAGCTTTGCCCTGCTGTTACTGGAGGTCGTGATGGTATCGCTCGAAAGTATTTCACTCTTCACCCTGGCAGGGACCTTCGACTTGCCCCGCTCAATGGTAGCAGTGCCGCGTAGCTGGACGAATCTACCCACCTGTTGATCGGCACCATAGGCATTGCCGATCGTCAGAGTTGCCAACAGAAAAGGAACAGCCGACCTGATCATTGATTTGAATATCATATCTTCACCCTGGGAAAAAGTAATGGCAGCCGGATTACGGCACAATCAGAACTTCGCATTCAAAAGCAGACTGGTAATA